>JABWBC010000088.1 GCA_013360695.1 Phycisphaerales bacterium | reverse complement strand
GAGGCGTGCGCGATGGCCGACGGCCCGACGCTGCGCGACGCGCGCAACGCCGCGCTGGCCAAGGGCGCGGCGGCGCTGTCGGCGGCGACGGTCAAGGGCGTGAGCGCGGGCGAGACCCAACGTGTCGCGACGGCGCGCCTGCCCGACGGGAGTTATCGCGCGTTTGTGCTGATGAGCGCGTCGCGGCGGTAGCGGCGGGCGTGCGATGATGTCGCGTGAACGAACAACTCAAGGGCTCGTTGCCCGAATATTCTTTGTGTGGGGAATCGCGTGCGGCGGGCTCGGGCTGGCGATTCCCGAGCCCTTCGTGCGTGTCATGGCACTGGCTCTCATGGTGGTGTGCGGCACGGCGTTTTTCATGCCGCGCCTGATGCAGCCGATTGTGATCTGGTTCGTAGCGATCGCGAGTGTGATTGCCATGATCGTGGGGTATTCCGCGGCCGGTGTCGAGGGACTCGTGTTGGCGATTGTCATCGCCTGCAACGTGCTCGCACCGCCCGCGATTGGCGCGTTCATGCTCAAGCACCTGTACGCCGGGACGCACCCTGAAGCTGGCAGTTGTCCGCGCTGCGGCTACTCGCTTCGAGGCCTACGCTCGCCGCGCTGTCCCGAATGCGGGCATGACATACGGCTATCCCCATGACTCGAAGTGTGTCCAAATTCCAGGATGTCGGCGCTCGCCTGCTCTGCGCGTGGGGTGCGGCGTGGGGCTGCTATGGACTCACGATCCCCGAGGCGTTCGTGCGGCTGTTCGGCTTTACGCTCGCAGTCGTATGCGGCGCCGCGGTGTTCATGCCGCGGGTCATGCCGTCGTTTGTGATCTGGTTCGGCGGTCTGCTGGGCGTTCTGGCGATGCTGGTGGGGTTTGGTGCGGCGGGCCTGGGCGGGTTTGCGTTTACGGCGTTTGCGTCGCTTGTGATCCTCGGGCCACCGGTCATCGGCGCTCTCATGCTCAATCGGATTCACAACCCCAAGCCGCCAGCACCGGGCGTGTGTCCCGAGTGCGGTTACTCGCTCGCGGGGCTTGAGTCGAACCGCTGCCCGGAATGCGGCACGGAGAAGCGCGGCGGGTAGGGCTCGCCAATGAAAGACGCCGCGAAATTGCCGCGGCGTTGAGGCTCACGCTCGGGTGTCGGCCCGCAATCAGCGACGGCGAATCACATGTGATTCCGGCACGCCGCCCAGTGGCAGTCCTTGCCGATGTTCTGCGAGACCAGGTCTTGCAGCGGCACGCCGGCGTCGTCGTTGGTAGTGACGAAGCGCTGTTCAAACTTGGAGTGGCCCATCAGCGAGAGTTGCTCGCGCGGGTACAGGCGATAGTTCTTGCACTTTTGCCCGGCGCGCAGCGTTTCGTGCCCGGAGGCGCCCGAATTGAATCGCGTCAGCGAATCGACGAGCTGGCCGGTCCGATTGCCGAGCGACACGCCGTCGGCCTGGTAGAACGTGATGGTGGTGCTGGCGGGGATGGTGAACTCGCCGTCGGCGGAACTCCAGCCGCCGTGCCCGGAAAAAACAACCGAACTGCTCGAGCGAGCCTGACTGTTCAGGGCCGCGACGCGATCTGAGACTTTTCCCATGATTTCTCCTTTCCAGCGTGTGGAGAGAGGCGGAGATTACCGCGCCGGGCGCGGCCCGGCAAGAATCCAACGCGATTTCCGTGTCGTGCGTTACGGTCTGGCCGCGTTGATACCGGACATGCGAATTCGGCATTCTGCCTGGCCGCGAACCCGCCCATTCTTGCGCAACTCTTAATCGGCCTGAATCTCCAGCACGCCGCCGCTGAACCCCTCGCGCAGCTCAACCTCAATGCGCACGCCCTCGGCCTTCACCGCGTCGAACGTGACCTGATTGAACGAGTCCTTCGCGACGCCCAGCGGCCCGGGCGTCAGGGGCTCAACCCACGTGCCGCCCACTCGCACCAGCACCTTCGCCGACTTTGGCACGCGGCACTTTCCGCCCGCCGGCTCGTCGTCGAACCAGTACACCCGCACCTTGCGGACCTCGCGCGGCGAGTCGAACTCGTGTTCGGCCCACTCGCGCGTGCCGCGGTGGTCCCACCATGTGAGGCGCGGGATCGAATGATCCGCCGAGTTCTTCGGCACCAGCCCGTCGGCGATCGCGCGGACCGTGTCACTCCTGAAGCAATGTGAGGCGCCGACCTTGATGTTCTTTGCCTCCGGCGGCACGGTCCACGCGTGGGCGTCGGGCTTGTCGGAGACGGTCGGGAACGCGCTGACGCGCAGGCGGGCCGCACCCATCGGGATGAGCGTCACGGTTTCGATTGGCTCGCTGGATTTGGCGGGGCTGTCCTGCAAGAGCCCGACGAGCCCGAGGTAATCCTGCTTCCACTCGGGAATGCGTCGCGCCTTAGCCTTGATGGAGATCGGCACGTTGTCCTGCGTGAACGGCATGTTGCCGGCGGGCATCGAGCCCTTGACCACTTCGAATCCGGCCGCGGCGTTCTTCGCGTCGAGCACCAGGCCGTAGTTCCAGGGCGATTCGGGCCAGATCTCCTGGCCCGGGAAGGCGTCGGGACCGCCGGAGCGTTTGTAGTTTTCCTTGATCTTGAGCGAGTATGTCAGCGGGCCGCGATCGATCGACACGCTGTTGTGATTCGCCTTCCACGTGCGGATGTTCGGCGTCATCGGGAGCAAGAGCGAGAGCGTGTCGCCCTTCTTCCACGCACGGCTCACGCGGATGAACCCGCGCGAATCCGCGAGGGCGTTCTTCACGGGCGATACGGCCGCATCCTTGTTGACGACGACGCTCGGGTTCTCGCACCATCCGGGCACGCGCAGATACACCGGGAACTCCGTGGCCTTGTCGAGATCGAACGAATAGACGATCGTCTCTTCGAACGGGTAGTTGGACGAGGTGGTGATCGTCGCCTTTGTGCCGTCGCCCACCTTGGCGGTGACGGTTGACGGCGCGAAGAAGACGGCGGCCAGGCCGTTGTCGCTCGTCGCCATCCACTGGGTCTGCACGAAGTTGGGCCAGGCGTGCCCGAAGTTGTGCTGGCAGCAGCGGTGGTCGTCGGAGCGCATCTCGAACATGTTGCCGCCGTTCTGCACGCCCGGCGCCTTGCTCGACTTGTCGGACTGGATGTGATTGGGCGAGGTGAGGTAGCGGAGCCCGCTGAAGTCGGGCATGACCGCGGCGGGGAGCGAGTTGAACGCGACGTCCTCGGCGCGATCGGCCCACACGGGATTGGCGGTGATGGCCACGAGACGCTCGCACGACAGCATCATCTCCGCCATGCCGCACGTTTCGACCGCCTGGCGTGGGTCGGCAAAGCCGGGGCGGCAATTCTCGTCGCTCCCGAACATCCCGCCCGGCACCTGCCCGTACATCTCGCGGATCTGGCGCCAGTTGCGGTCCGCGGCGTTCAGGTGCTTCGGGTCCTTCGACTGCTGGTAGAACGTCGCGGGCCCGCCGAAGGCCTGCGACATGTTGACGTTGTGCCAGTCGGGGATGCCGTCGGTCCAGTTGATGGTGTGCGCGTGGACGCGCTTGGCCAGGTCGAGGAGGAAGGCGTCGCCCGTGTGGTTGTAGAGCCAGTAGACGCTCGCGAGGTTGTCGGCCGCTCGCTGCTGCTGCCAGTACGGCGGGAAGAGGTCCTTCTCGGGGATCGTCATCTGGAACTTGAAGTAGCGCGTCATGAGGTCAATGACGCGTTGATCGCCGGTCGCCTCAAAGTACGTCTGCAGGCAGTTGAGCATGACCATGTTGGGCCAGAGGTCGAGCGGCCCGTCGGTGCTGCTCACGGTCGCCTTCGCGCCCTGCCCGCGCGGGCCGAACATGCCCGACGCGTCCTGGCTGGCGATCGCGCCCTCGATCCAGACTTTGGCTTCGTCGATCTGGGCCTTGTTGTCGGTGAGATACGCCGCCGCGATGAAGCCCTTGAGCCAGTACGGCACTTCCTCCCAGCCGTACTCGCCCTGCCCGTCCTTGGACAGCCACGCGTTCTTCTCTTTCTTCAGAAACTGGCTGATCTCCGTCAGATGTCCGTGGAAGCCCGCGGCCTGGAGCTCGACCTGCTTCTTCAGCCAGCCCTCGCCGCGAACGCTCCCGATGGGGAGCTTGACGAGCGGCGAAGCGATCAAGGGCTCGCGGTTGGAGATGTAGTGCGAGTTCCGCGTGTCGGTGGGCGGGTGCGCGACGTACGTGATCTCATCCGCGCCGAGCGACGGGGCGCACAGGCTGGCACTGCACACCAGGCCTGCGGCCATGGCGGTCGTGACCGCGAGCGACCGCCCGCTCGCGACGGAAGTGGTGGGGTTCTTCATGCCGCCAGTCTATTCACTCGGCGGTCTTGCACACGTTTTCCAAAGGCAAGGTGATTTGGCGTGGCTGGCCACTCTTGTCCTTTCTTCCACCGATGCTTGATACGCGATGCCCGATGCCTTCCAAAAACAACCAAGGCCGCTTTCGCGACCTTGGTGATTGGGTCAATCAGATTGTCGGCACAAGCTCAGGCCTTCTTGGACTTCTTCTCGCCCTTGTCGGCCTTCTCGGGCTTGGCTTCGGCCTTCTTTTCGGCCTTGCCGCCGAACTTGCCCTCGCCCTTTTCGGCCTTCTCGGCCTTGGCCTCGGGAGCGGCATCGCCCTTAGCGGCCTTGTCGCCCTTCTTGGACTTCTTCTCGCCTCTGCCTTCGCCGTCGGCGGGTGCCGCACCCTCAGCACCCTCGGCCGCAGCCGGGGCCGCGGCGGGCTCGTCGCGGTGCAGATCGAGCTTGCGATCGGCCTGCACGTGCACCTTCACGCTGGCGTCCAAGTCGGAGTCCAGCCTGATGTGGACTTCGTAGGTATCGATGCGCTTCATTACCTGGTTGATGCGAACGTCGCGCGGCTTGACGGCATAGCCGCCCGCGTTGAGTTCGTTCGACACGTCCTGCTGCGTGATCGCGGCGTAGAGGATTCCCTGGTCGTTGCACGAACGAACCAGCTTGATCTCCACACCCTGCAGCTTCTGCGAGAGCCCCTCGCGCATGCGGCGCTGCTCGGCCAGCATCTTCTGGGCTTCGGCGCGCTTGCCCTGCAGCTGCTGGATCAGCTCGTCGCTGGGCTTGGTCGCCAGGGCGCGGGGAAGGAGGAAGTTGCGGGCGTAGCCGTTGCGGACGTTGACGATGTCGCCGACGATTCCGAGGCTCTCGACGTTTTCGACCAGGAGGAGTTTCTGCGTGCGGGGCATGCTGCTGTCCTTTCGGGCTCTCGAGGAGCCGGGAAGTTAGGAGTCGCTCGGCCGCTATCCCGGAACACCCGGGCACGCCGCCGACCCCAACGGTGAAAAACACGGAGTGGCCCAATCGGGAACCCGACGGGGCGCAAGGGGAAGATCTTAGAACGGGATGTCGTCGTCGGCCACGTTCGCGGGCGCGGGGGCCGAGGACGACGAGGACGAACCCTGACGGGAACCGCCCTGCGACGAACGCCCGCCGCCACCGCCACCGCCGCCACCTCCGCCCTCGCGGCTGTCGACGAACTGGAAGCTCTCGACCACCACGCGGAGCTTGGAGAACTTCTGGCCCTCCTTCTCCCACTGGTCGAGCTTGAGGCGGCCTTCGATGAACACGGGGCGCCCCTTGGCGAGGTACTGGGCCATGACCTCCGCGGTCCGGCCCCAGGCCTCGCAGTCGACAAAGGTGGTTTCCTCGCGGTTTTCACCCTCGGGGGTCTTCCAGCGGCGGTTGACAGCCAGGCCGATGTTCGCCACCGCCTGATTGCCCGACACGTGGCGCAACTCGACGTCGCGCGTCAGGTTTCCCATCAGAAAGACGCGATTCAGATTCCCGGCCATGGCGATCCTCCCGTCTCGACACCACCCGACGCGGATGGACGATCGATACCGATCATTCTACAAACATTCAATCGCAAAGGCGAGCGACACGAAACCGGGCTTACTGGGGCGCGGGCTCGGACGCCGGAGCGGCGGCGGCAGCAGCAGGGGCGGCGCCCTCGGTCGCGGGCTGTGCGGCACGCTCGCCACGCAGCTTGATCTCGACCTCCAGCTCCTTGCGGCCGTCGAACGACGCGATCTCTTCGGGGGTGTACTGATCGGCGCGGACGATCAGTGTTCGCATGATCTTCTCCGAGAGGTTGCAGTCGCGCTCGATGTGGGCGAGGTCGGTGTTGGGGGCCTTGAAGTAGACGAGGATGTAGATGCCGCGCTTCTGGCCGGCGATCTCGTAGGCCAGGCGGCGCTCGTCCCACTTGCGGAGGGCGACGATCTCGCCGTGCCCGCGGGCGATGATCTCCTTGATGTGCTCGACGGCGCTGCCGAGATCGGCCGCGACCGCCTGGGAGAGGAGGAACATCGCCTCGTACTGATACACGCGCTTCGGGGTTGCCATGACTGTTTCCTTGCTGATCCTGAGTGAATGACTCGGTGTGTGTGACTCGATTGAAAGACTGTTTACGACTCGGAACGACGCGCCGCGGGATCGATCCCGCCCTTGGGCGCTTCGGTTGGTGAATTGGAACTCGAACCTCTCGCGTCGGGCGCACGGCTTGGGGCACGCCCCGGCCCGCTTTCTGGCTTGTTCTCCGCCTTGCTCTCCGGCCTGGTCTCAGTGGGGCGCTCGCGCTTCGGACGCGCGGGCGTCTCGGGCGCGTTGCACGAGTTCATCGCGGCGTCGACGCCCTTGGAGACGAACGTCTCGCACGCCTTGACGCCTTTGTCGATCGCGCCGCTGAACGTCGCCCACTCGTCGTCGGACAGACGCGAGAGAACGAAGTCGGCCTGATCCATGAACTCGGGCTTGCCGCCGGTCTCGCCGACACCCACGCCCAGACGCAGGCGCGGATAGTCCTCGCGCCCCAGGGCCCGCTGGATGTCGGACAGGCCGTTGTGCCCGCCCGTCCCGCCGGCCGGACGCATGCGGAGCGCGCCCAGCGGCAGGTAGATGTCGTCGGTGATGACCAGGAGGTCGTTCTCCGGCGACAGCTTGTAGAAGCCCACCGCCTCGCCCACGCACATCCCCGAGCGATTCATGAATGTTGTGGGTTTCAGGAGCAGGCATCGCTCGCCGCCCACCTGGCATTCGACCGCGGCCGCGTTGAAGCGGGCCCGCGGCGTCTCGCCCGGTGCGTGCTTGGCGGCCAGGCGATCGACGACCAGGAACCCGGCGTTGTGCCGCGTCTTGGTGTACTGATTGCCGGGATTGCCAAGGCCGACGATGAGCTTCATGGATGCACGAACACGATCGAACAAAGGAACGGAGAGAACAAACGCGAACACGGGTCTGAGCGAACTGTCCGGCGCCGGTGGTGGACCCACCGGCGCTGGACATGCGGGGGATTACTTCTTCTTGTCGCCACCGGCGGCGGGCTTGGCGTCCTTGGCGGCCGGGGCAGCGCCCTTGGCGGCGGGAGCAGCGCCCTTCTTGTCGCCGGCCGCGGCGCCCTCCTCGCCCTCGGCCTTCTTGGCGGTGATGACTTCGGGTTCCGCCGGGCCGCCCTCGGCCGCGGTCGCTTCGCCCACGACGATCTCCTGCTGGATGATGACCTGGGCCAGGATGGCGTGCTTGTCGGTGATCATCTTCATGCCCTTGCCCGGCAGGGAGATCTCACCGGCGGTGATCGCGTGCCCGACGTCGAGCGTGCCCAGGCTCACCTCGATGAACTCGGGGAGCTCGGTCACGACGCATTCCACCACGACCTCGTTGGTCGGGTGCATGAGGATGGCGCCGGCCTGCTTGAGGCCCGGGGCCTCGCCGACGAGGTGGATCGGAACACGGGTGCGGACGCGATCGGTCAGGCTGACCCTGGCGAAGTCCGCGTGCACGATCTCGGTGCCGAGGTAGTCGAACTGCACGTCCTTGAGCAGGACGGTCTGCTTGTCGAATACGCCCGGCAGGTCCATCCGGAAGATCTTCTCGCCCTTGTTGATGTGACGCTTGGTCTCGCGCGCGTCGACCGAGAGCGACAGGGGCTCGGTGCCCTTGGCGTAGACGACGATGGGCAGACGGCCCTGTTCGCGCTCGCGCTGGCTGTACCGCGTCCCGAGACGCTCACGCTTGTTGGCCGAAAGAACGGGGGTTGATTCACGCATGGCTGATTCCTTCCGTCGTACCGGGCCCAATCGTTCGGGCCTTCTTTGTTCGTGCCGGGTTTCTGGCCGGCCTTTCACTCACTTCACGTCGATCAATCGATCCGTCGCGGGCGACACACCCTTGCGGGCGGCGGATCGGGATGTCCTGGACTTGGCCGCTGACTTCTTCCTACCTCTTCGTCCCCGCCGTCTGCTGGAACAACGCCGACACCGACAGGTTGTTGTGGATTCGATTGATCGCTTCGCCGAGCAGGCGCCCCACGCAGAGCTCGACCAGCTTGGGACGCAGCGAATCAACGCGCGACCCCAACGGGATGGTGTTGGTCACCACCACCTGCGAGATGAGCGGGCTCGCCAGGCGTTCCATCGCCGGGCCGACGAGAACCGGGTGCGTCGCGGCGGTGATCACACGCTTGGCGCCGCGATCGAGCACGAGCTTGGCCGCCTCGAATACCGTGCCGGCGGTCGAGATCATGTCGTCGAACATCAGCACGGTGCGGTTCTCGACGTGGCCGATGAGGTTGCCGGTCGTGACGGTCGAGCCAGAAAGACGCCGCTTGTTGATGATCGCCAGCTCGCCGCCGAGCAGGTTGGCCATGCCCTCGGCGACCTTGACGTTGCCGACGTCGGGGCTGACCAGGCAGAGCTCGCCCAGGTCCTTGCGGATCGACGTGAAATATTCGACGAACACCGGCGTCGCCGAGAGGTGGTCCACCGGCAGGTCAAAGAAGCCCTGGATCTGGGCGGCGTGCAGGTCGATCGAGAGCACGCGATCCGCGCCCGCGGCGGTGATGATGTTGGCGACGAGCTTGGCGGTGATCGGGACGCGTCCCTCGTCCTTGCGGTCCTGGCGTGCGTAGCCGAAGTAGGGCACGACGACCGTGACGCGCGCGGCGCTGGCGCGCTTGAGGCAGTCGATGAAGACCAGGAGCTCCATCAGGTTGTCGTTGACCGGATCGCACGTCGAGAGCACGACAAAGCAGTCGCGCCCGCGCACGTCCTCGTCGAGCTTTACGATCAGCTCACCGTCGGGGAAGACCACGGTCTTGGCCAGGCCGAGCGGGATGCCGATGTGCGCGACCACGCGATCCGCGAGGTAGCGCGAGCGGCTGCCGCAGAAGATCCTCAGGTTGTCGCCGTTCCCGCCCGCCATGCGTTCCCCCTCACGCGTTTCCGTGCTTCGATGAGGCCTGTGGAGAAGAAAATCCCGCGCCGCTTTGGTGCTGGTGGAGACCCCCCCCAGCCCGCCCGCCACGTGCCCGATAGATCCCGTCGACACGGCTCAGCTCCTCCGGTGTATTGATCGAGAGGATGTCCTCCGGCGGGACCGCGTCGATCACCTCGACCCGGGCCCCGTCGGCCAAGAGCAGTTTCGGAACGTCCGTCAGGTAGTACTCGCCGCTGCGCTCGTTGCGCCCCACTCGTGCCAGGGCCGAGAAGAGCAGCATGGCGTCGAAGCAGTAATAGCTCGGGTTGACCTCGCGGATCGCCAGCTGGGCCGGCGTGCAGTCCTTGTGCTCGACGATCGCGACGAAGCGTCCGTCCGGGCTGCGCACGATGCGCCCGTAGCCGGTGGGGTCGTCGATCACCGAAGTTGCCAGCGTCGCGGCAGCCCGCGCGGCGCGATGGCACGCCAGGAGCTTGGCGAGCGTCTCGCTGCGGATCAGCGGCCCGTCGCCGCACAGCACGAACACGTCGTGACCGCGCGACGCTCGCTCGCCCGCGAAGTTCTCGATCGCCGACTGCACCGCGTGCCCGGTGCCGAGTTGCTCGCTCTGCACGGCGAACTGGACCTTTGATCCGTACGACGCCAGCGCCTCGCGCACCAGCTCCTGCTTGTACCCGACGACCACCACGATCTTGGAGCAGCCCGCGTCGAGGCACGCGTCGACCACGGCGCACACCATGGCGCGCCCGCCCACGGGATGAACGACCTTGGGAAGGTCGGAGCGCATCCGTGTGCCCTTGCCGGCGGCGAGGATGATCGCGGTGCACGATGTGCCGGTCGTCGCGTTGCTCATGTTCGTGCCGATTTGGGTCGCGGGCGTGGGAGGGTGCCGATGCACGTCGGTTCGCGGGCGGGTTCATCCCGCGCCGCGCTCCCCATGGGAAAGCTGGTCGACGAGGATTTGAACCTCGACTAACAGAACCAAAATCTGCTGTGCTACCGATTACACCATCGACCAGTCGATGGACCCAGAGCGGCGCCTCCTATCCCCGGGCGATGTCGCCCGCCGAACCCAAGACCACTTCCCGTCGCGGTCCCGAGATCGCGCTCCTGAAGGAGCGGGATTCCGGCTGCCGCGGCACAGAGTGCCCGCGAAAACTCGCGAGCGGGAGCGAGACCTTCCCACAGCCGCTGGGGGAAGACCCATGATCGTGCCTCAGTCCGCGGAGTGGCTGCCGCGAGGCGTCCGTCACGATCGGCTCCGAAACCGACAGGCGGAATGATTGGAATCCCGCGCCACGGAGTCAATCCATCGGGGTTTGTTCGCCCGATTCTTCCGAGTCAACCGCCCCATCCCTCGGCAACGCTGGCGGCGGGCCCTCCACCGCGTCCCGGCTGATGACCTCGTAACAGGTCGCGAGCAGCCCGACCAGGGGAAACGAAGCGCCCGCGACGCCCTGGAAGGGGCTTGGGCCAAGGCGCCGCAAGAGCGGATGCTTCACGGGTGAGTGCTGCCGGACGAAATCCAGCGAATGGAGCCCGGGCCCCGCGTCCCAGAACTTGTCGAGGCACTGATCAAGCGACGGAGCCTCGCCCTCGCCGGGCAGGCGCGGCGCGTAGACCGGGACCGCCGAGTTTCCCGCGCGCGCCACGGAACGGCGTTGGCGCAGCCGCTCCAGCAACTCCGCCGCCGCCATGCCCCGCATCGTGAACATGTGGAACGGGTCTTCGCTGAGCCGCTCGGCAAAGAGCATGGCGACGCACACCGCGTGCTTGCACCACTGGCGTCCGCCCTTGAAATCATCGCACGTACACGACACCCTCACGTCCGTCGGCTCGGTCGGGAAGAGGCGAAGCCCCAGCGGCGCGAAAAGGTCCTCGATGTTGGGCGGGAGCTCGCCCGACAGGAGCTTGGCGGCGTGGATCGCCTGGTCCGACATCGCCTCGACGATCCGGTCCCATTCGTCGTGTGAAAACGCGGTGAGCGAGAGCACGGTGGTGTACGGGCGATAGGCGCGGCCCTGCACGCTGGCGTCGACGCGACCGACCTCGACCGACAGCCGCTTGGTCTGCCCGTTCTTGGCGTAGTCGATGCCCTCGACCAGGTGCTGGCCCTCGCCGGCCTGCTCAACGAGCCTTACCCAGCGCTGCGCCGCCCACGAGGCGTTTTGATCGCTGAGCAGGAGCTTGACCCCGCCACGCACGCGACGCGGGCGCAGCAGGGGCTGCTTTCGCGATCGATCCGAGAAGTTCGGGACGTTAGTCACGCGGCGATTCTCGGGGCTGGGAGCGGGTGCGGCGGGTCCCCGGCCGCGCCGGGGCAGAACCGAAATGTTGGCGGCCAACGCCGTGATGTCCAGCCTGGGAGGTTGTTCGGGCCGGAGAGACAACGATCATTCTTCGACAATCGCGTCCTGGCGAAGGGTGAGCACGTCGCGGAGCTGATCGGTCGAGAGCTCGGTGAGCCAGCGCTCGCCGCCGCCGATGATGTTTTCCGCCAGCTCGGTCTTCTGCTCGATCATCTCGTCGATGCGTTCTTCGAGCGTGCCTTTGACGACGAACTTGTGGACCTGCACGGTGCGTGTCTGCCCGATTCGGTAGGCGCGGTCGGTCGCCTGGTTCTCCACGGCGGGGTTCCACCAGCGGTCGAAGTGGAAGACGTGCGTTGCGGCGGTCAGGTTCAGGCCGACGCCGCCGGCCCGCAGGCTGAGCACCAGCACCGGCTTGGACCCATCCGCTTTCTGGAACGTCTCGATGATCTCCTGTCGCTGGGCCTGCGTCGTCCCTCCGTGCAGGAACAGAACTTCGCGGTCGAACCGCGCCTGGATCATGGTCGAGAGCATCGCGCCCATCTGGCGGAACTGGGTGAAGACCAGCGCCTGCTCGCCCTCGGCCAGAACCTCGTCAAGCAGTTCCAGAAGTCGCACGCACTTGCCGGAACGCTCGGGCTCGATCTGGCGTGCCGGGCGGCCTTCGCTCGCCTCGTGGTCCTTGAGCAGCTGGCCGGGATGGTTGCAGATCTGTTTGAGCTTGATGAGCGCCGCCAGCACCAGACCGCGGCGGTGGATTCCTTCCGCGTTGTCGACCTCGGTGAGCATGCGGCGCACGCACGTCTCGTAGAGCGACGCCTGCTCGCTCGTGAGGTGGCAGTAATCGCGTGTCTCGAGCTTCTCGGGAAGGTCCGCGACGACCGTCGGGTCGCTCTTCAAGCGCCGGAGCACGAACGGCCTGACCAGCCCGCGCAGCTGATCCGCGCACGACTTGTCGCGGTATCGCTCGATCGGCACCGCGAACCGCGTGCGGAACGTGTGGGCCGAGCCGAGATACCCCGGGTTGAGGAAGTCCATCACCGACCACAGCTCGGACAGGCGGTTCTCGACCGGAGTGCCGGTGAGCGCCACGCGCCGCTCGGCCACGAATCCCCGTACGGCCTGCGACTGCTTGGCCATCGGGTTCTTGATGTACTGCGCCTCGTCGAGCACGATTCGCCCCCACGAGACCTTGCCCAGCACTTCCTTGTCGCGGTGCGCCAGCGAATAGGTCGTGACGACCAGATCGCTTTGTTGGGCCGCGTCGACGAGTTCCTGGCCCGACTGGCGTTCCAATCCGTGATGCACCAGCACGCGAAGTTCGGGGCAGAAGCGCCGGGTTTCTTGGAGCCAGTTGCCCACGACGGACATGGGCGCGACCAGGAGCGTGGGCAGCACCTTGGGGGACGAGTCGCCCACCGCCAGCTGGCCCTCCGCCGCCTGACGCTCCAGCGCCAGGAGCGCCAAGAGCTGGATCGTCTTGCCCAGGCCCATGTCGTCCGCCAGGCACGCGCCCAGCCCCAGTCGCTCGAGGAAGCAAAGCCACGACAGGCCGCGGACCTGATACGGGCGCAGCGTGCCGCGGAAGCTCCTCGGCGTGTCCAGGATCTCGATGCCCTGGCCCGCCTGACCGTTCAACATCGCCGCGACCCAGCCGGTGGCCTCGAGTCCGACGACGGGGATGCCGGTCTGCTTCAGGTCCGTGCCGTACGCCATGCGCAGCGCGTCGGCCACGCGCATCTCGCCGCCCGGGTTCTCGCGGATGAAGCGGATCGCGGCCTGCACGTCCTCGGGGCGGACCTCGACCCACCGCCCGTTCACGCGCACCAGCGGCGTTTTCTTCGCCGCCAATTGCTCGAACTCGTTGAGCGTCAGCGACGTGTCACCAAGTGCGATCTCCCAGCGGTATTTCACCAGCGCGCCCATGCCCAGCTTGGGCGTGGCGGCCGTAGACGAGCCCGCGCTCGCCGGGCCGCCCGGCAGCGTTGGATCGCTCTCGACTCGGAGGCGCGCGCCCAACCGCGCCATCGGCGAGTCCCACCACTCGGGAACGATCACGCCGAAGCCCTGCTCGATCAGGATCGGGCGCTGCTCGCGCAGGAAGTCGTACGCCTGCTTGGTGGTGAGATCGATCGACGACGGCTGCGCGTCTTCCAGCGCGCCCTCGAGCACGCGGTAAAGGCGCGACGCTCGCCCGAGTTCTTTCAGCAGGAGCTCCTGCGGCGCGTCGACTCGCTTGCCCTCGACCGTGAGGTGCTGCCCGGGCAGAAGCCAGATGTCCTCCGCGTCGATAAGCAGCGTCGGGCGATCGACCGATTGCAGGTGGAACGAGATCGCCCACTCCGCGTCGTTCTCGCCGCCCGAGGCGCCCGGCCCCGCGCCGCCCGGGAGCGTGTCGGGGATCGGCTCGGACAGTCGCAGGCACAAGCGCCACGCGCTGCTCACGCCGCGATCATCAAGCCCCGCGACCCAGGTGCGCACGCGCCGGATGGTGTCCTGACGCGACGCCGACGTGCTCGGCACCGAGGTCGCGTCGCCCAGGAGCCCGCTGAGCCAGCCGACCTGCGCGTCGCCCTGGGGCGAGCGCTCGCCCAGCGCGCCGATCATGTCCTCTCGCTTCAGCGTCTGACGCGCCAGCGCGTCGATCTCGCGCGTCAGGAACTCGCGGACCACCAGCGCGGGGTCGTGCCCGAGGTCATCCACGCCCGCGCGGGCCGCCGCCGG
>JABWBC010000005.1 GCA_013360695.1 Phycisphaerales bacterium | reverse complement strand
CTCCATGCAGTCCGTCCTCGACGCCGTCACACCCACCCACGCCGCCAACTGCTACCGCCACTGCGGCTACTCGCTACGTCTGGAGTAAGACTGCTCTAACGGATTTCATCTCCGCCTTGGCGCCAGATCGAAGGCGGCGGAACCCAGTCGGGAAAGAGTCTGTTAAGCCAGACGGCCAACGGAACCAGCGTCCCGCGCGGGCCTTCGAGGTTCCAATAGTGGCGAACCTGATCGCGGTCGTACACATCCGCGATCATCCGAGCCACGGCCTCGTGCGCGATTTGATTGATCGCTTCCGGAGCCGGACCAGCCTCGAGCAGTTCAGCTAGAGAATCGAGCAGCGCTTCGGCCAGCATCTCTCGTCCGACCCGGTTGTGCTCGGGGTGCGCAAGGTAGTACCGAGCGATCAAATCAACCTTGCTTGCATCGCGATTGAAATGGCCGTCACCGAGGCGCTCCAGACCAAGATCGCGAGCGTAGAGATCTTCATACCACGTATACGGAAGATCGAACTGGTTCATGCCAGCGGCCCCGCGTCTTGGCTTCGTCTCTCCACGTCTTCCGACTTCGCTGATGCCCGTTCCCTACTTCTTCTTCATCCTCTCCATGGCGATGAGCCCCGCTCCGATCACCCCCGCGTCGTCGCGCAGCCTGCTCGCCACGATCTCGACCTTCTTGCACACGTCGGGGAACGCGAATCGGCGGCAGCTCTCCGCCACCTTCTGCACGAACGCGTCGCCGATCGCCTCGGTCAGCCCGCCGCCCAGCACGACCTTGCCGATCGAGAGGAGCGTGACGACATTGGAGATCGCGATGCCCAGGAAGCTCGCCGCGTCGTCGACGACCTCGACCGTCAGTTCGTCGCCCTCTTCATACGCCTTGGCGACGACCTTGGACTTGATGCGCTCGAAGTCGCCGTCGACCATCGATGAGAGCGAACTTGGATGGTTGCTCTCGATGAGGCGGACGAGACGGTCGACCACCGCGGTGCGCGAGCAGTTGTGCTCGAGTGAGCGGTGTCCCGGCGGGTTATTAGGGATCAGGATCGTGTGCCCGATCTCGCCGGCCGTCATGAATGTGCCGTAGTACAACTCGCCGTTCAGGATCAGCCCGCCGCCGATGCCCGTGCCGACCCATACGCCGAGCAGGTCCGCGGCGTTCTTTCCCGCGCCGACCTTGTTCTCGCCATACACCGCGACGTTCACGTCGTTATCCAGGAACGTGGGCACGCCCAGCTTCTTGGTCAGGATGTTCGCCAGCGCCACGTCGGACCAGCGGAGGTTGACGGCCTCCAGCACGACGCCCCGGACCGGATCGACCGCGCCGGGCGCGCCGATGCCCACCGCCGCGATGTCCTTCAGCGACAGCTTCGCCTCGGCGCACGCCTCGATCACGCCCTCGGAGAGACGCGACAGCACCGCGTCCATGCCGTCCGCGGCCTTGGTCTTCTTGCGCGAGGTTCCCAGCACCTTCCCGCTCTCGGCCACAACGCCGATCTGCATGTTGGTGCCGCCGAGGTCGATGCCGATCACGGGCTTCTGTGCCATGGTCTCTCCTTGCCGTCCTGGTCGCGATGGTCCCAGAGAAAACTGTCGGCCATCGGGCCCGCCGACTTTCGTCCCGAAAGCCCTACGATAGTCACGTCGTGGAAACAACCATCCGAATCCAACGCAAGTCCGACCGGAGCGTGCCCGTCCTGGGGCCCGCCGAGCGAAACCTCAAGCTGATCCGCGAGGCGCTGGGCGTGCACATCACGTCGCGCGACGGCGAGATCCAGCTCAAGGGCCCGCGCGACGCCGTCGCCGCCGCCCGGCGCGTCATCGAGCGCCTGCTCCAGGCCGCCGTCGACGAGCGCTCGCTCACGCGCCAGGACGTGCTCGACATCATCAGCGACCAGGCGGGGCGCCCCGTGCCAACGCTCGACGTCTCCGATGAAGATGGCCAGTTCATCGACTCGGCCGCCACGTGGGACGGCTCGCTCGACGTCTACTCGCGCGGCAAGCTCATCCGCGCCAAGACCACCAACCAGCAACGTTACCTCGATTCCATCCGCGACCACGACCTGGTCTTCTCGATCGGTCCCGCGGGCACGGGCAAGACGTACCTGGCCGTCGCCGCCGCCGTCCACCTGCTCAAGACCTCGCGCGTCACCAAGGTCATCCTGGCGCGCCCCGCGGTCGAGGCGGGCGAGAAGCTCGGCTTTCTCCCCGGCGACATGCAGGCCAAGGTCAACCCGTACCTGCGCCCCCTGCTCGACGCGCTCCACGACATGATGGACTACGCGACCGTGCGCCGCTTCATGGAGAACGACGTGGTCGAGGTCGTGCCGCTGGCGTTCATGCGCGGGCGGACGCTCAACAACGCCGTCATCATCCTCGACGAGGCCCAGAACGCGACGCGTGGCCAGATGAAGATGTTCCTGACCCGCATGGGCCACGGGAGCAAGATGATCGTGACCGGCGACACGACGCAGATCGATCTCGAAGAGCCGCGCGAATCGGGCCTGGTCGACGCCGCGGCGCGCCTGGCCAAGACCCCCGGCGTTGGTTTCGTCTCGCTCGATCGCTCGGACGTGGTGCGCCATCCCTTGGTGCAGCGTGTGATCGACGCGTACGAGGAAGACAAGGAACGCTAGCGTCAGGCGCTCAGAACCTGGGCAGCCACCGCGCGACTCCAAGGTGAGTGCCGCCGCGTTGCGAAGATCAGATCAGGTCCACAACACGCCGATTCGATTCACACCTCGACCGGCCTCTTCTTCTTTTCCCACGGGCGGCTGTTGCTGCCGTTGACGACCTCGGCCGTCACGCCCCCCACCACGCGCACGCACCCCTCGCCCAGGATCAGCACGAGCTGCTTGATGAGATCGGGATCGAGCGCGACGCGCGTGCGCGAATCAACGCTCATGGTCGCCACCGAGCCCGCGGACGCGACGGCGATCTCGATCGGGAAGTCCGCGGGGCCCGCCGCCGCCTTGGCGCGCACGAGTTCCGCGGCCCGCTCCATGCTCGATCGCCCCGTGCCGTTGAGCCGCTCGCCGTCGAAGAAGAGCTGCAGGCGCCCGGGGAGCACGGGCACGCCGTCGATCGGCACGACGCGTTCGACGATGAGCTGCGGGTCGCCGCGCGAGCGATCGACGCGGCCGAGGAGGAAGACCGGCGTGGTGCTGGAGGCGTCGACGAGGTGCCCGAAGCGCGCGAAGGCGTCGGTGAAGAGCACGCAGTCCATCGCGCCGGCCGTATCTTCGAACGTGACGATGCCCATCTTCTGCCCGGCGGAGCGCCCGGACTTCACAACCAACTGGCGCACGCTCTGCACCAAGCCCGCGATGATCGCGCGGGTGTCCTGGGCCATGTTCTTCACGCTCGACGTGTCGGCGTTGGCGAACGTCGCGGCCCAGTGCTTCCACGTTTCGAGCGGGTGGCTGGAGACATAGAAACCCAGCACGTCCTTCTCGCCCGCGAGTGTCTCGCTTTCGCTCCAGGGCGTGGCGCGCGTGAGCACGCCGGTGTCGGCGGGTGCCGCGGGCGCAGGTCCCCCACCACCGAGACCACCACCGCCGAGGCCGAACAGCGAGCCCTGGCCGCTCGCGCGATCCTGGGCCGCCTTCTGCGCGGCGCCGACGGCCTGTTCGATCGACGCGATCATCGCGGCGCGGTTCTGGCGCCCGTGCACGGAATCGAACACGCCGCACTTGATGAGCGATTCGAGCGCGGCCTTGTTCAGGATGCCCGTGCCGTGCGACATCACGCGTTCGCAGAAGTCGAACAGCGAGGTGAAGGGCCGCGGCTCCGCTCTTTCGTCGCCGGACTTGGGGTCGCGCTCCTGGATGATCGCCTCGATGAGCTTGTCACCCACGCCCTTGATCGCGCGCAGGCCAAAGCGGATGTGCCCGCCCGACGACGTGTGCGCCTCGCCCGCCTCAAACACCACCGCGAAATCCGCCTGCGACAGGTTGATGTCGGGCGGCTTCACCTCCACGCCGACCTTTGTGACCTTGCCCGTCTCCGGATCGATCACGCGCGTGCGCCGGCAATCTTCCAGGTACGGGATCCACTCCGACGCCTTCTGCGCCTGGCTCTCGTACGTGAGGAACGCGGCCATGTACTGCGCGGGGAAATACGTCTTCAGATACGCGGTCTGATAGGCGACAATCGCGTACCCGGTCGAGTGCGACTTGTTGAAGCCGTAGCCCGCGAACTTTAGGATGAGCTCGAACAGTTCCTCGGCGGCCTGCTTGTTCAGGCCCTGCTTCTGCGCGCCCTCGACAAACTTGGGGCGTTCCTTCTCGATCTTGTCGTGCTTCTTCTTGCTGATGTTCTTGATGAGGGTGTAGGCGTCGCGCAGCTTGATGCCGCCCAGGCCGTGCACGATCTGCATGACCTGTTCCTGGTACACCATCACGCCGTAGGTCTCGGCGGTGTATCGGTCGACGATGTCGTGGACTCTCGGCACGGCGTCCTGCCCGTGCTTGCGCCGGTTGTAGTCGGGGATCAGGTCCATCGGGCCCGGGCGGAAGAGCGCGTTGGCGGCGATGAGGTCCTCGAGGCGGTCGGGCTTCATCTCGACCAGGAGGCGACGCATGCCGCCCGATTCAAACTGGAAGACGCCGGTGGTGTCGCCGCGTCTGAACAGCTCCAGGACCTTTTGATCCGTGTAGTGCAGGCGATCGAGGTCGAGGGGATGCGCGAAGCTCAGAGCGGCCGCGGATTCGCCCGCGCTCTTCTTGCCCTTCTGATTCGAGCCTTGCTGCTTGGCCGCTCTGAGTTGTTCGAACTCGGCCGAGCGGCCGACGGCCTTCCAGATCTCCTCCTCGCTCAAACCCTCGCGGATCAGCTTCCGCGCCCGCTCCACGATCGAAATCGTCCGCAGGCCCAGGAAGTCCATCTTGAGCAGGCCCATCTTCTCGCACGTCGGCCCGTCCCACTGCGTCACGATCTCCGTCTCTTCGCTCCCGCTCTGGCGATAGAGTGGCACGATCTCCTGCAGCGGGCGCGTCGCGATGATCACGCCCGCGGCGTGAACGCCCGCGTGGCGCGCCTGGCCCTCCAGCGTCCGCGCGTTGTCGATCAGCGAACGCACGGTCCTCGCGTCGATCGATTGCTCGGGCGAGAGCTTGTCGTTCACCTTGTCGAGGCAGCGCTGCTGACCGTCGTACAACCCCTTGAGATCGGGCTCCTGCTCGATCGCCTCGTCGAGCGTGATGTTCAGCGTGTCGGGGATCAGCTTGGCGATGCGGTCGGCCGCGGGGAGCGACACCGCGAGCACGCGCGAGACGTCGCGGATCGCGGCCCGGGCCTTCATGGTCCCGAACGTGATGATCTGGGCGACGTGCCCGTACTTCTTGCGGACGTAGTTGATGACCTCACCGCGCCCGTCCTGGCACAGGTCGATATCGATATCGGGGTATTCCGAGCGATCGGGGTCGGTGAACCGCTCGAACAGCAGGCCGTATTCGACGGGGCAGGCGTTCGACAGTCCGAGCACGTAGCCGACCATGGTGCCGACGCCCGAACCGCGGGCGTTGGATGGAATGCCGCGCTGCCTTCCCCAGTTGACGAAGTCCCACACGATGAGGAAGTACGCGGAGATGTTCTTGTCGGCGAGGATTTTCAGCTCGCGCTCGAGGCGTGCCATCTGCGCGGTCCGGCGATCCGCTTCATGGGCGGCCCCGGTCTTTTCTGGTGCCAAGTGCCCAGTGCCTCGTGCCTGCTCCCCCGGCCCATACCTCCACACAAACCCCGCGTCGCTCAGCATCCGCAGGGCGGCGTCGCAGTTCTTCTTTGATTCCGCCAGTTCGGCCTGAGTCGGCACGCTCGCGAAGGGCTTGAGCTCGAAGCTCGCGCAGTAGTCCTTGTACCACGCCGAAAGATCGCCGGCGTACTTCGGATCGTCGTGGCGCGGCAGCTTCTTGGGGTCGGGCAGGTCGATCCGCACCGCGGGCGCGTTGTTGCGCCCGAGGGGAAGCTCGACGTTGCAGCGTTCCGCGATGCGCACGCTGTTGTCACACGCCTCACGACCCGCGTCGCCGTACGCCTCGAACATCGCCCGCATCTGCGCCGGCGATTTCACGTACAGCTCGGTCGGGTAGCGCATCCGGTTGGTGTCGCTCTTGTTCTTGCCCGTCGAGATGCAGATCAGCGTGTCGTGCGCGTCGTGGTCCTCGGCCTTGAGGAAGTGCGCGTCGTTGTCGCTCACCAGGGGCAGGTCAAGCTCGCGCGCCAAGCGAATCAGGTGCTTGTTGATCGAGTTCTGCTCGGCGATGTGGTGCTGGAGCTCGACGTAGAACCGCGGCGGTTCGCCGGGGCGCGCCCCACCATTTCCATTGAACACCCGCGCGTGCCACTCCGCGCTTTCCACCGCGAGCTTCCAGTACTTCTCGTCCCCCGTGCGCTCGTAATCGAGCAGGTGCTCGCCGATCTCCGAACCAAGGTGCCCGTTGACCGCGATCAGCCCCGCGCTGTGTTTCTCGAGAAGTTCGCGATCGATCCGCGGCTTGTAGTAGAACCCCGTCAGGTACGCCTCGGAGCACAGCACCAGGAGGTTCTGCCAGCCCTCGTTGTTCTCGCACAGGAGCACCAGGTGGTAGCCGCCCTCGCCGCCGCCCGAATACGTCCGGTCCTGGCGCGGCTTGCCGGGCGGCGTGACATACGCCTCAACGCCCAGGATCGGCCTGATCCCCTTCTCTTTGCAGGTCTGATAGACGCTGACGGCCCCGAAGATGTTGCCGTGGTCCGTCACCCCCACCGCCGTCATGCCAAGCTCGGCCACGCGATTCACGAGCTTGTCGACGCGGTTCCCGCCGTCGAGCAGCGAGTACTCCGTGTGCAGGTGCAGGTGGACGAACTGCTGGTCGGCCGGGATCACCGGCACGGGCTTGGTTGCTCCCGATTTGCTCTCACCGCCCGCCATGACCCCGCTCCTCCGTGACGCCGACCCGCCCCGCCGGCCGAGAACCGCCCCGGGGCCGGGGCCAGTGTACCCAACCCGCCCCCCACCGCCGCCGAATCAGCAGCCGTCGGCCTTTCTACGCCCCAGAACCCGCGTCGTCTGGCGCGAATGGGGTGATGTACTCGCCCCCGCCCGCAGGACCGTTGCGTCGACGGGGCGTGTGGTGGTCTGGGGCTGGAGATCACGCGTGCGTATGGCACCTTTCGGGCAGCCGGCCGCGAGACGCGAGCCGTGCACGGATGCACATTCGCAAAGCTGAAGGAGCAGAGAGATGAAGACCACGATGATCGCCGCTGTTGTCGCCGCCGCCGGCTTCGCCTCGGGTGCCATGGCCGCCGACACCGTGAGCATGAAGTACACCGGCAAGGGCTCGGGCTCGGACGTCAAGGCCACGTATTTCTCCAACACCATGAACGTCTTCGCCGGGCAGTTGAAGCACATGATCACGAGCGGCACGGGCTGGTCCTCGCGCTTGGACGGCGAGCACCGCACCTTCTGCACCGACTTCAGCGAGTATGTCACCACCAGCTACAAGACCTACCGCGTCGTCGACCCGCAGTGGACCCCCAACTCGGCCCCCATGGGCGTCGATAAGGCCAACGCCATCCGCGACATCTACACCACCGCGGGCATCACGATCTCGCAGACCGGCCTCAACAACGACCTGGCCACCGCGTTCCAGCTGGCCGTTTGGGACATCGTCGCCGACTACAGCGCCAGCACCGGCGTCGCCGGCCTCGGCCTGTCGGGCGGGCACTTCAAGGCCACCAAGACCAACGGCAGCGCCCTGTCGTCGGGCATCACCGGCCACTACAACACCCTGATCAACTCCATCGGGCACACCGCCCGGACCGCCCCGGTGCTGGGCCTCACCAACAACGGCTCGCAGGACCAGCTGATTTATGTCCCGACCCCCGGCTCCCTCAGCCTCGCCGGCCTCGGCGGCCTTCTCGCCGCCCGCCGCCAGCGCCGCAGCA
The DNA here is from genome assembly GCA_013360695.1 of Phycisphaerales bacterium. GTDB lineage: Bacteria > Planctomycetota > Phycisphaerae > Phycisphaerales > UBA1924 > JABWBC01. The sequence continues at coordinate 47,087 of JABWBC010000005.1, read as the reverse complement.
AGTAAACAACCGTCGATCGAACCAGGGCCGGCGGCGTCAGCGCCCTCCCGGCCCGCGAACTTCAAACGCAACGATCGACCCATGAAACACCCGGCCAATGGTCGGGTGTTTCGTTTGCCCAACAACGAATCCCCTCGCGGAAAACCCCGCTGAGGGGGGCCGATCTTTGTTCTCTTAGGTGGGACTTGAGCGAATCGTGATCTTGGCGGTTCCCGTCGCGGGATTGCCTTCGAATGAAATGTCGTCAAATCTGTAGTTCTTGGCCACCATAATGATGATGGCGATACCGACGCACACGACGAATGTGGAAACACCGACGGCGAAGCACAGAATCGCTATAGCGACAACGAGGGCGGCCACATCGTCGGCGCCCCACGGATTGATGAAACCTGTCAGATCCGGTCGGGCCGCTTCGAGCGCCTGCTTCAACTCCGTGCCGCGAAGCCGGATCGACCACAGGTACGCCGCCACGGGGCCGGAAAGCTCGATCGTGATTCCACTCCGCTGCTGCGTGCGAGCGATCACTTTCTGCTTGACGTCCACAGGAGAATTGCACACCTCGCCGTTGACCAACACGCACGGTGCCGGGGGAACCGGCCACACGACGGGAATCGGCGAATTGCTCAAGAATGGCGTGTACGGAATCGTGGTACTTCCATCGGAAATCTCAAGCCTCAGCAGCAACAGGTCGGTCGGATTCTCAACCATGGCGGGCGGAAGCGGGAACGGGCGTGGAATCCGGATCCGGTCCTTCCATTCGCTCGACTGCCCGCCGAAATCGCCGTTGGAGTCCGTCGTGCCCTGCCAGATCAGATCGTCCGGATCGCCGGCGTCGATGTCGTAGGCCTTGACGGTGAGCCCACGCACGGGCACCGACGCGCCCCAAGGGCCGGGAACATGAACAATTCGTCCGCGAATCTGCGTGGTTGGCATAACAGTCCTTTCTTGGAGTTTCCACCCTACCCGGCCAGGGTGCCGCACGCAACTCCTCCCGGCATAAAGTTGAAATTGTGGATAACTCCGCGAGCGCGTATTCGACGGGGCTTTGTTGATATAAATTCGTTCTATGACTTTGCGATAATGTCACATTGTAATACGTGATATATAATTACACACATTACGCGTGTGTCGCATCAACGATAAGGCGGATCCACGCCGCCCCGCAGGCCCGGCATAGCTCGTCGCCCAACCCCGCCCGCAGCAACCGGTCGGCCTCGAAGCACGCGGACGAGTCCCGCACCAGGAGCGTGATCGTGCGCTTCGACAGGCCGCGGATGCCGCACAGGGCCTTCAGCTCCGGGGGCGCCAGCCGCTCCCAGGTGTCGTGCAACCCCCCCACCGCTCTCGACTGGCGTCGCAGGGTCTGACACAGCTGATTCATCGGCGTTGCCAGCGTCCCCGCCGCGCGGAATCCCGGTCGGATCGAGCGCAGCTTCTCGATCGACGCCAGGCTCTGCTTCAATCCGCGCGGGGTGGACATTCACACCAGCGTAGCCACAAGAAGAACGCGGCCCTGCTATCGTGTCGCCCTCATGCCCACCGCGATCACGCTCACCAACGTGGTGAAGGACTACCCGGCCGCCAAGGGCCCGGCGACCAGGGTCATCGACCACGTCGATCTCTCCATCAACCCGGGCGAACTCTTCTTCCTCTTGGGCCCCAGCGGCTGCGGCAAGACCACCATCCTGCGCATGATCGCGGGGTTCATCGAGCCGACCGACGGCCGGATCCGCTTCGGAGATCGCGACGTCACCGACCTGCCCGCGAACCAGCGAAACACGGGCATGGTCTTCCAGTCGTACGCGCTGTGGCCCCACCTGACTGTGGCGGAAAACGTCGCGTTCGGGCTACGGGTGCGAAAGACCCCCACCGCCGAGGCCTCAGCACGGATCGACGCGGCACTTGACGCTGTCAAAATGCGATCATTGTCCGATCGTAAGCCAAACCAACTGTCTGGTGGTCAGCAGCAACGAGTGGCCCTTGCGCGAGCCCTGGTCATCCGACCCGATGTGTTGTTGCTTGACGAGCCGCTATCAAATCTCGACGCCAAGCTGCGTCACGAGCTCCGCGACGAGATCAAGAGACTCTGCCGTGAATTCGAGATGACCACGATTTGCGTAACGCACGATCGCGAAGAGGCGATGGCGATTGGCGATCGGATTGCGGTGCTCGACAAAGGCAAGGTCGCACAAGTCGGCCCTCCGGCGGAGGTATACTCACGCCCCGCATCGAAGTTTGTGGCCGAATTCCTTGGAGAGGCGAATTTCATCCCAGCTAGAGCGACACCAGCACAGGGCGGACGCGTACTGGCCGAATCTCCGCTCGGTTCAATTCCGGGCATAGGCGCCGTGGGCCAAGCCGTGACCGCCGTCGTACGCCCGGAGCAGGTTCGTCTGAAGTTGAGGGAAGGCTTGCCGGCCGAGATCAAGGACGTCAGCTTCGTTGGGCACCACACGCGCTACTCGCTGGGGGTGTGCGGCCTTTCGATCCTGTCGCTTGAGGCGGGTTCGCCGACGTTTCGGATTGGCGATCGTGTCGGAATCTCGATCGACGGCGACGCTGCTGTCGTCGCGGGCTAACGTTCCACGTGCAACACGCGCTCGGTGACCCATGAAATTGGCTGCATGGCGCGCCCCCCCGCGACCAGCCACGCTTTGATGCAATTTGGGCGTAGATCTCGTTCACCGATCTCTGCAAGGTCGGCCCATTCGAACGCGATCTTGGGCTCACAGCTCCTGATCTCGCTCCCGGATAGTTCCACGTGAAACACCACGTTGACTTCGTGGCACGGACCATTCCTTCGATCGAAGATGTGTTCCGCGACGAGCGCAACACCGCCGCATCTCACCTCGACGGCCGCCTCCTCCTTGAATTCGCGGGCGAGTGCGGCCTCCGCAGTCTCACCAAACTCGACGTGTCCTCCAGGTAGGAAGTAGTAGCCGCGCTTGATGTTCTTACAGAGCAGCACGCGGCCGTCTCGAATCGCCAGCCCGCGTGCAATGAACTCGATCGATTGATCCGACATGCCGCCTCCGGTTGTTGAGTGAGTGGGGGAGTGTTACGATGCTCGCCCATCGCATCGGCTTGGAGGCCCCATGAGCAGTGAATCTTCCGCACGTCCGCGGCGCCTTGGTCGAGGCTTAAGCGCGCTTCTCGATTCAACCACGCCGGTGGCGCTCTCACCGGCCGTCGAACCATCGGCGACCACTTCAGTGTCACCCCAGACCGTGAAGCCTGACGATTGCGTACCAAACAAATACCAACCTCGTGCGAACTTTGATGATTCAGGGCTTGCCGAACTGGCGGATTCGATCCGGCGTGTCGGCGTTGTTCAGCCAATTCTGGTGCGTCCGCGGGCGGTGGGGGGGTATGAGATCGTCGCGGGCGAGCGGCGTTGGCGGGCGGCCAAGCTCGCGGGGCTGGCGGAAATACCGGCGATCGTGAAGACGCTGTCGGACGCGGAATCGGCGGAATGGGCGGTCATCGAAAACGTGCAGCGCGAGGATCTGAACGCGATCGAGCGAGGCATGGCGATGCGGGGGCTGATGGATCGATTCGGACTAACTCAGGCCCAGGTGGCCGAGCGTGTGGGGATCGATCGATCGACGGTCGCCAACCTGATCCGGCTGATCGAGCTCGAGCCCTCAATCCGCGACATGATCGTCTCGGGCAAGCTGAGCGCGGGGCACGGCAAGGCGCTCCTGATGGCGCCTGCGGGCGTGTCCCGCGCGGCGTTGGCGGAGAAGGCGGCGAGCGAGGACTGGAGCGTTCGACGCGTCGAACGGGCCGCGGCGGGGTTGGCGGAAGGACGCCGGCAAGAGGTGAGACCCTCGAAGCAGCTTTCATCGGCTCAGGCCGCCGCGATTGCGGACTTGGAGCGCAGGCTGGGCGAACACCTTGGGACCAAGGTCTCGATTCATACCGACGCCAAGGGCGAGAAGGGCCGCGTCGTTCTTGAGTTCTACGGCCTGGATCATTTTGACGGTTTGATGTCTCGCCTCGGATTTCAATCGAAGGGTTGAGCCGTACCCAAGCGTGTGCATTGGCCCTACCAACAACCGCCGAACCAGACAAAACCACACGTAATCTCACGTTCGTTCGACACAACCCCCGAGCTCGGGTGTAGTATTGCGATCGACGCACCTTCGGAACTCGGGTGCGTTATGCGCACGGACATGATGCACGAAGGGATGAGATCAATGGCGAAGAAGGCGGGACGGACGGGCGGCTCGTTGCGGGGCGTAACGGTCGAGGATCTTCGCAAGGAACTCGAGCGTCGTCGCCGTTCCTCGGGCAAGCTGCTGAAGAAGCGCGAAAAGCTCGCGGCCCAAGTCGAGGCGATCGATGCGCAGCTTGCTCTGCTCGATGTTTCGACGGGAGGCGTCATGCGTGTTGGCGGCCCGCGTAAGCGCCCGCAGAACACCATGGGGCTCGTGCCGTTCCTCGTGAAGGTGCTCAGGGGCAAGACCATGGGCGTGACCGAGGTCTCGGTGGCCGTGCAGCGCGCCGGCTACAAGACCACCTCGCCCAACTTCCGCACCATCGTGAACCAGGCCCTCATCAAGAACACCGACAAGTTCAAGAAGCTCGAGCGCGGCAAGTACACCGCGGCCTGAGCGGCCTCACGCGCGAATCGCGGTTGAGGCCTCGGCCATTCTCATGGCCGCCCGCACGAGTGCACATGCTTCGGTGCGCGCGCGTCGTTGATCGCAAGAACTTCGGCGGTGCGACGGAGATGATGACCCGGACGCCGGCGTGAACACCGGCGTGATGCGGGGCGCGTGATCTCGGCGTCGGCGCGCGGGAGAGACGGGCGCGGACGCGGCTTTCGGTGTTGCTCTGGTCCATGCGGACGCCGCTCGGGAAGATCGGACCATGAAAAAAGCGTGCCGGGCGGCACGCTTTGAAAGGCCGGGCACGTGTGATGATTCAGCGCGGCATGGGATGATCGGCCAGAAGGCTGGAGCGATCCATCAGGAAGATGCGCGCCAGGTCTTCGTTGAGCAGGCGAAGATTTTCGTCGATCACGAGGGCTTCGCGGTTCTTGATGTCGGTGGGGCGCTCGTACATGGTTTCGAGCTCGGGGGAAAGATCGCCGCGAACTTCGTTGGCGAGGTCTTCGTTGTAGTCGCCGGTGGAGCAGCCGACGAGGGCGCCCGCGGCGGCGGCGGCCAGAAGTGCGACGAGACGGCGGTTGAGCTTCTTCATTCCAAAACGCTCCTTTGGGGCGGGTGTTGTACCGATCCCGCGGGATCGAGTCAACGCCCGGGCATTCCGATTCGAGGCCGAGACCGTGTTTGATCCCGGTTTGTTCGGGGTACCGCACGAAATTTGGGCGGAATCGTCCGGCCCGACGGCCCTCCCGAGGGATAGACGCGGCAATTCGCGCCGTGTTCTCGGCCGGGGTGCGGCGACCGTGCTCGAAGCCCGATAGAACCGGCATGGACTCCACCAGCGCCGTCTCCCTGGCCGCGTCGAACACCAGCTTTCAGGTGCAGGTCGCCGTGGCAAAGAAAGCGATGGATCACGAGCGGGCCCAGGGCGACGCGATGGTCGAGCTCATTAGACAGGCCGCGTCGGTCGGGGAGAACCTGAGCGACGGAGAGGGCCGGTCGCTCGATGTATACGCCTGATCAACGACGGAACGCCAAGCGTGTGTGGAGCGCGGCGTCCCGAAACGCGCGCGTCCCCGATAACCAGCTCGGAAAGACGGATCACTCGGTACGCTCGCGTGCTCAATAGGCGACCGGAATGGTCGAATTTTGCGCGGTCCATGCGGTTCGTCGATGCTTGCGATGGATGCGGATCGGGCAGATTTACAACCCGGCCTCCATGGCGGCGATGTTGCGCCAGACCATCGCGGACAACGTCGCCCGTCGCGCGATGCTGACGCGCGTGTCGGGGACGTCGCTGTCGCAGGTCTCGGCCGAGATCCGACGGGCCGCCGCCCAGGCGCAGGCACAGCGTCGGGCCATGTTCCACCTGGACATCACGGTCTGACGCAAGTCCGGCGCGCTCGCCCGAGAACGGCACGTCTGCCAAACTGACAGGATCACGGCGCGATCACGCCTACTTGATTCGACGAAGAGAAGAGTGGGGGCGTTCGGCCGCTCGCGGCACAAGCCGGCGGGGTCGTGGGCACACCTCCGCGCTGGCCCGCCGCTTGCAATGTCCTCTCAAGGGGCGATTGCCCCCGGAGGTGCGGCATGCGTATGGATCGACTCACGACGACGGCTCAGCAGGCCCTGGCGGACGCCCAGAGCCTGGCGGTGCAGCGGTCTCACCCGGAGGTCGCGGGGCTTCACGTTCTGTCGGCGTTGCTCTCGGACCGGAGCGGCCCGGCGTTCTCCGTGATCGCCAAGGCCGGGAGCGAGCCGGCGCGGGTGGCGCAGGTGGTTGAGGCGGAGTTGTCGCGGCTGCCCACGACGTCTTCGGGCGCGGGCTCGACGGGGCGTGCGGTGCTGGACATCCTGAGCAAGGCCGAGAGCGAGAGCAAGAAGCTGAGTGATTCTTACATCAGTTCGGAGCACCTGCTGCTGGCGGCGCTCGACTCGCCGGGGTCGCGCGAGGTACTGTCGACGCTGGGGCTCGACCGGAAGAAGCTCGAGGCGGCGATCAAGGCGATCCGCGCGGCGTCGGGCGTGCAGAACGTGAACGATCCGAACGCCGAGAGCAGCTTCGAGGCGCTCAAGAAGTACGCGATCGATCTGACGGGCAAGGCGCAGCAGGGCAAGCTCGACCCGGTGATCGGGCGCGACGAGGAGATCCGGCGCTGCATGCAGGTGCTGAGCCGTCGCACGAAGAACAACCCCGTGTTGATCGGCGAGCCGGGCGTGGGCAAGACCGCGATCGCGGAGGGGCTGGCGCTGCGGATCGTGAACGGCGATTGCCCGGAGAGCATGCGCGACGTGCGAATCCTTGCTCTGGATGTCGGCCAGCTGCTGGCGGGCGCGAAGTATCGCGGCGAGTTTGAGGAGCGGCTCAAGGCGGTGCTGCGCGAGGTGACGGCGGCGGCGGGCAAGGTGATCCTGTTCATCGACGAATTGCACACGATCATCGGCGCCGGAGCGGCGGAGGGCGCGGTCTCCGCGGGCAACCTGCTCAAGCCGGCGTTGTCGCGCGGCGAGCTGCGCTGTATCGGCGCGACGACGCTCGACGAGTATCGCAAGCACGTGGAGAAGGACCCGGCGTTTGAGCGGCGCTTCCAGCCGATCTATGTCGACCAACCCAACGTGGAGGAGACGGTCGCGATCCTGCGGGGCTTGAAGCCGCGCTACGAGGCGCACCACGGCGTGCGGATCCAGGACGGCGCGATCCTGGCGGCGGCGCAGCTGTCGCACCGCTACATCGCGGACCGGTTCCTGCCCGACAAGGCGATCGACCTGATCGACGAGGCGGCGAGCCGCCTGCGCATCGAGAACGACAGCATGCCCACGGCGCTGGACGAGCTGCGCCGGCGGATCATGCAGCTTGAGATCGAGCGCGAGGCGCTGCGGATCGAGGCCAAGGAACGCCGGAGCGACGAGCCCGATGGCTCACGGCGCGAGCTCGATCGCATTGAGCGCGAGCTGGCGGAGCTCCAGGAGAAGAACCGCACGCTGACGGCTCAGTGGGCGGAAGAGAAGAAGGAGCTCGATTCGGTCAAGTCACTGAAGGAACGGCTCGCGAGCAAGCAGGTTGAGCTCGAGCAGGCGCAGCGGCGCGGCGACCTGGAGACCGCGGCCCGCATCCGCTACGGCGAGATGCGCGACATCGATGCGCAGATCGCCGGCGCCGAGAAGGCGCTCGACGAGCGCCAGGCACGCGGGGGTGCGCTGGTGAAGGAAGAGGTGGACGCCGAGCAGGTGGCGCAGATCGTGGGGCGCTGGACGGGCATCCCCGTGTCGCGCCTGGTCGAGGGCGAGCGCGAGAAGCTGCAGCGGATGGAGACGCACCTGTCGATGCGCGTGGTGGGGCAGGACCACGCGCTGCGCGCGGTGTCGGGCGCGGTCCGGCGCGCCCGCGCGGGGCTGGGTGATCCCAACCGCCCGATCGGGAGCTTCCTGTTCCTCGGGCCGACCGGCGTGGGAAAGACCGAGACGTGCAAGGCGCTGGCGGAGTTTCTGTTCGACACGGACGAGGCGATCGTGCGGATCGACATGAGCGAGTACGGCGAGAAGCACGCTGTGGCGCGGCTGGTGGGCGCACCGCCGGGATATGTGGGTTATGACGAGGGCGGGCAGCTGACGGAGAGCGTGCGGCGCAGGCCGTATTGCGTGGTGCTGCTCGACGAGATCGAGAAGGCGCACCCGGACGTGTTCAACATTCTGCTGCAGGTGCTCGACGACGGGCGGCTGACGGATGGTCAGGGGCGCACGGTCGACTTCAAGAACACGATCGTCGTGATGACGAGCAACTATGGGAGCGCGCAGATCCAGGAGTTGACGGCGCAGGGCGCTGAGGACTGGGAGATCGAGGCCGCGGTGCGCGAGCTGCTGAAGCGTGGTCCGGCGGGGATGATGACCGAGGAGCTGGGCAAGGCCGCGGGCCTGCCGGCGAAGGTGACGAACGTGATGGCGAAGGCGGCCATGACGATGAGCGGGGGGCTGATGCGCCCCGAGCTCCTCAACCGCATCGACGAGGTCGTGGTGTTCCACCAGCTCAAGAGGGAAGACGTCGGGCGGATCGTGGAGATTCAGCTCACGCGACTCCGCAAGCGGCTCGCGGAGCGCGAGATGACCATCGAGCTTTCCGACAAGGCTAAGAGCGAACTTGCGGTCGAGGGCTGGGACCCGCAGTTCGGGGCGCGCCCGCTCAAGCGCGCGATCCAGCAGCGGATCGAGAACGCGCTGGCGTCGCGCATTCTGGCGGGCGAGTTCGGCCCGGGCGATGCGATCCGGGTTGAGTACGACGGCGGGGCGTTTGCGTTCAGGAAGTAGGCATCGGGAAGAGAAGTGCCAAAGAGAAGCGGTCGAAGGCACGAAGGTCGCGCTGAGTGTCTTTCCACGAGGTACGTGGTCGAGCCACAAAAACACACGCGTCGCCCGCAAAGGCGACGCCTGGTTCATTCATGGATGCACGACGCGATGGTCACTCAGCGGCGGCGACGGCCGACGGCGAGCAGACCCGCGAGCACGGCGCAGGCCGAGGCCGGCGCAGGGACGTTGAGCGCGAAGGCGGCGGCGGAGCGATTGGTGTCCTGTGACCAGCCCTGGCCGAGCACGCCGTAGTTGATGAAGTCGTCGTCACCGTCGATGATGCCGTTGTTCCAGCGGAACGAGGGCTTGGCGGTGTTGGGGTCGATCTCCTCGACGCTGAAGTAATACTTGGTCTCGGCGTTCAGGCTCACGCCGTCGAAGTTCGCGAAGAAGGAGTAGATCGCATCACCCTCCTGCGAGAGGCCGGTGGTGCCGAGGGTGGCGGCCACATTCTGGGTGAAGAACGCGGAGGTGCTGGCCTGGCCGGCGCCGTCGTCGTTGAAGAAGCGGACGGTGAACTGGAACGATTCGCCGCCGGAGAAGGGATCGCCGGCGCCGACGAAGTTGCCGTACCACGACGCGTTGGTGACCGTGGCATCGCCGGCGAGCTTGAAATCGTCAACGATGAGCTGGTCGAAGTACGAGAAGGCGCCGTTGTCGTCGTTGAGCCACAGGGGCTTTTCATAGACCGCGGCGGACGCGGCCCCGGCGATGGCGACAAGGACACCCAATGACACAACCGTCTGCAAACGCGAAATCATGATGGTCTCTCCTCTTCTCAAGAGGTCGCCGCGAAGATGGGCGCGCGCCCAAAGTCCCGCGACGACAGCGAGATGATAGCCGATCATGCGGAAAACTGGGCATACACATACTCGAATTGGCTTCGCGCGGCTGCTGTGGCCGGGATATTCGGTCAGCGTTTGGTGGCGCTTCGCGTTATCAGACGGATACTCTGGGTGACATGCCCGACCCCGCGAGAGAACTGATACGGCTGGCGATGGAGCGGTTCGGCAACCTCTGGCCGGCGGAGGCGAAGATGCTGCGCGCTGCGGCGGAGGGGACAACGGCGAACGTGGCGGATCAGCCGGGGGACGAGACGCTGACGCGGGAGTCGGCGTGGGGCTGCTGGGAGCAGTGGGGGGAGCATCGGAAGATCAGGGCCGAGGTGCTGCGATGGGTGCTGGTGGATGATGAGGCGGCGGGGCTGGTGCACGAGCAAGGAATGAACTTGCAGGACGCGCTCGTTGAGGGTCGCATTGAGCTCGTGGGCGGCGGTGTTCGCAAGCCGCTTGTTCTTGTCCGAGTCGCGGCGCCCGAGGGCATGAATCTGCGGTACTCGCGACTCTCGCTGATGGCGCTGCGTGGGTGCGCGGTGGGGCATGTGCTTGGCGAAGGCATGGTTGCGTTGCAGAGCGTACTCCTCCGAGAATGCCGATTCGATCACGGACTTCGAGTGGTGGCGGCCGAGATACATGGCGAGCTTGATTGCGCGGGCAGTCTGTTCGCCGCGCCCACGAACTCGGACGCGGGCGGAGCGATCTCCGCCGACGGCATACGGGTCGCGGGGACCGTTCGCATGTGCGAGGGGTTCAGTGCGCGCGGAGGTGTCCGGCTGAACCGAGCGAGAGTCGGGCGTAACCTTTTTTGCCAAGGCGGGACTTTCAGCGCGAACGACGATGATCCGCCCGCGCTTGGTTGCGTCGGAATCCGCATCGAAGGCTCGCTCTCCTTAGCCGGGGGCGCCGCGGTGAGCGGGCGGCTCGTTCTTTCCAGCGCCAGAATCGGCAACGACCTGAATGCCCGTGAAGCCACGTTCGAGAACAGCGGCGGCGAGGCATTGTTGGCGATCGGCCTGGAGGTACAGGGGAGCGTGTATCTGGAGCGGTCCGCCGCCCGGGGCGAATGTTGCTTTCGGGGCGCGCGCATCGGTGGAGACTTCGTTCTTGCCGGAGCCACTCTCTCGGGTCGGCGTGGAAGCGACCGCACGACGGGCTCGGCCCTGGACCTAGACCGGGGGGCGATTGCGGGGACGGTCGATCTCAGTGGGGGAGCTTCCATCAGGGGCGAGGTGCGGCTTCGCGGGGCAACCATCGGGGGGTCTATTGATCTAACGGGATGCGTCATCGATGGCGCCACGGGTGTGGGCGAATCGGTCGGCTACGCGATGCGTGCCGAGGGAGTCCGCGTGGCGGGCGATGTCGTATTCGGGGCCGCATTTCACTCGCGGGGCGAAGTCAGGCTGCTCGGCGCGACCATCGACGGCGCGCTGGAGTGCAACGGCGCACGGTTTGAGAACCCGATCATGTCGCGGCCCGAGAAGTGGCGAGCGCTCAGCCTGCACCGCCTAGACGTATCGCGGGGTGTCTATTTCCGAGGCGAGAGGCCCGCGCATGCGGGGCAGCCGCCGGGGTTGCCGACGCGAACGCTCGGGTCGATTGTTATGGTGGGGGCTCGAGTCGGGCGTGATCTTCAGATTCAGATGCTGGAATGCGATGGCGATCTCAACATCGACCGCGCCTCGATCGAGAGCACTCTCCGGATCGATCCGACGGCATCGATCTCGGGCGTGCTCGATCTGAGCGATGCAAGAGTCGCGCGTCTGCGCGACTCCTTGGATGCTTGGCGGCGCCCTCGGCGGCTGAACTTGCACGGCTTCCGCTACGGGTCATTCACCGACGAATGCGACATGACCGTCGCGGATCGCATCGATTGGGTTGGGCACGGCGGTGTCGATTCAAATGCACAAGCCGTGTTCTCCGCAGAGCCATATCAACAATTGGCCCGCGTTTACGCGTCGATGGGACGGTCCGACGACGCGGTCAAGGTACGTCAGGCACAGTTTCGAGCTCGGCGAGAGCACGAAAGGCCGCGGTCGTTCTGGGACATAAGCGGTGCCTGTTGGTATTGGTGGCGGTGGCTCGTGATCCGGCTGCTCGGTTGTGGTTACAACCGGCTCGGGCCGTTGTACGCGATGTTCGTGCTGTGGCTGATTGGGGGGCTTGTGTTCCAGGCGGCCAATCGACAAGGCCTCATGGTCCCAGCCAGCGATCAGGTGCTCACGACCTCGGAGTACCAGCAGGAGTCCGGCCGCAAGGTCCCACTGGATTACCAGCCCATGAATGTGTGGACGTACTCGGCCGATGCCATGCTCCCGTTCATTGACCTGCATCAAGAGCGATTCTGGCTTCCCAAGCGCGACCCAGATCCTGATCGATGGAGAGCAATCGCCAATCTTGATCGCGGCACGGTCTTCGGTTACCCGTTCCCGGACGCGGGGCGATTCGTGCGTTGGTACCTCTGGTTCCACATCGCGGCAGGGTGGATCTTGAGCACGCTGTTTGTCGTGGGTTTGTCGGGGATCGTGAAGAACGAGGACGGGAAGAGCCAGGACGAGTGAGCGTGGCGGATTGTCACCTACCCTTGCCCATGCCCACGGTTTTCTTGAATGGTCGGTTCTGTGCCGCGGACGGCGCGATGGTGTCGGCGTTTGACGCCGGGTTTCAGCACGGCGTCGGGTTGTTCGAGACGATGCTGGCGAGCGTGAGCGGCGGAGAGGCACGCGTGCCGTTCCTGGGCGATCACCTCGATCGCCTGGTCGAATCGGCGCGGGCGCTGGGGCTGTCGGAGTCGCTGCGGCGCGATCCCTTGGGCGATGCGGTCGTCGAGACGGCGGAGCGGGCGGCCCGTGAGATGAACGGCGCGGGAAATGGCAACGTAGCCGGCGCGGGGAAGGGCGGGGGCGAGACACGATTGCGCGTGCGCCTGTCGATCACGGGCGGCGATCTCAACATGCTTTCGAGGGCGCGGCGGGCTGGAGTTGAGTCTGGGGTTGAGCCTGATGCCGAATCGGGAGCGGAGTCCGGCGCGGGCGAGTCGCGCGCGAGCGGTGGGGGGGTCGAACACAATCCGACGCTCTTGATCCACGCGCAGCGCGCGACGGAATATCCCGAGGCGATGTTCGAGCGCGGCGTGCTGGTGACGCTGGCGGACCTGCGAATCAACCCGTTCAATCCGCTGGAGGGGCATAAGACGCTGTCGTACTGGGCGAGGTTGCGCGAGCTGCAGGCGGCGGCCGCCAAGCGAGCGGGCGAGGCGCTGGTGTTCACGATCACCAACCACTTGGCGGGCGGGTGCGTGAGCAACGCGATGATCGTGAAGGACGGCGTGATTCACACGCCGATCGCGCGCGGCGAGGAAGAGCAGGAAGCGACGCGGAGCGGCGGGAACGGCGTGCCGATCCCGAGCCCGGTGCTCCCGGGCGTGACGAGGAAGGTCGTGACGCGCCTGGCGGGCGAGATCGGGATCGAGGTGCGCCGACGGATGATCACGATCCACGAAATCCTGAGCGCCGACGAGGTCTTCCTGACGAATTCGAGTTGGGGCGTGCTGCCTGTCACGCGGGTGGAAAGCCAGGCGATCGGGAACGGCGAGGTGGGCGAGGTGACGCGGCAGGTTCGCGGCGAGTGGCTGCGGGAGTGGACGGGGCGGTAGTAGGGGGCCCGACGGGGGCGAATTCCGCACGGCCCGATCCTCAGCGGAGCGTGAATTTGCTTGCACTCAAGCGTCAAGATTGCGATGCTCGGGGAACCTGTTGATTTGATCGGGGTATCACCCGTTACGCCCGCGGCGGTCGCTCGCGAGGCACGCAGAGGAGTACGCACATGAGCACGCGGGAATCGCACCGAACGGTCGGGAGAGGTGGCGTTGAGCCCGGTGGCGCTGGGAGTGGCGCATCTGCTGGGGGGCCGGCTGGAGCGCGGGGTCGGCGGGGCTTTGCCCTGACGGACCTTGTCATGCTGTTGCTGGTGATCGCGCTGGCGGCGGCGGTGCTGGTGCCGATGGCGCGCGAGAGCCGCCGGATGGCGCAGGACGAGAGCGAACTTGAAAAGCTCGCGTGGTTTGCGCAGGTGCAAGGGTGGTACGCGGCGGACAACCAGGACAAGTTTGCGACGTTCTCGTGGAAGGCCGGACAGAATCCGAGCCAGTTCCCGGACCTGCAGTTCGCCGCGACGGACCTCGAGGCCGCGGCTAACCAGGCGGTGGACCTCATCCGGCGTCGGAGCGTGATGCAGGACTTTCCGCGAGTGCAGTACTGGCTCCCGCATGTGCTGACCAGCCACCTCGTGCTGGCCGACTATCTCGATCGTCCGCTGCCGGACAAGCGGTTCATCTCGGAACTGGATGCGCTCCAGATCAAATGGGCCAAGGACCCGCTGAACTGGCAGCAGAACAACGCGCCCAACGAACGGGCGGTGTTCTGGAGTTCGTACGAGACCGGGCCGGCGTTCTATTCATCGCCCGATCGCGGCAATGACGCGATGTCACAGGCTCAGCAGCACAACATCTACCTCGTGCCGGGCAACTGCAAGTTTGGCGGGAACCAGTTGAGCGCGGTGGTGTATCCAAGCCGCAAGGCGCTTCGCTGGGATCGCTACGAGCGCCACGCCACGGGCAAGCAGGCGTACTTTGGCTACGCGCAGGGGAAGATCGCGGTCTTGACGGTGGACGGCTCGGTGCTGCGGCGTGACATGGCGACCAGCGATCCGGGCTGGAATCCCACCCAACCAAACAACAACCTCGCAATGACATATCTGTACCAACCGATGTATTACGAGCCCCCGACGCTGAGCGGGCAGAGCGCCGACTACGTCTACGGGCGTCTGCGCTGGACGAGGAACGCGCTCCTTGGCTGGGATTTCCCGGGCAACGGAATCCGGATGCGTTGATCAAGGCGGCGCGATCGGCGTGTTTCCAACGAAAAGGGCCGGCTCTGGGCCGGCCCTCTTTCATTGGTCTGGTGAAACGAGACACGTCTTCAGCAGCCGGCGTCGAAGTGTTCTGCGAAGAGGTCGTAATCGTCGCCGTTGACGAAACCATCGGCGTTGGCGTCGGCACCCGCGTCGCCGGCGTCGAAGAGCACGGCGAAGAAGTCGTAGTCGTTGCCGTTGACGAAGCCGTCGCCGTTGAAGTCGGCCGGGCACTGGCACTCGTCGGGGATGCCGTCGTTGTTGATGTCATTGCTGGAGCCAGTCGCGATGTCGAACACGTCGTCTTCGCCGTTTTCGTTGCAATCCTGCCCGCCGGGAACGATCTCAACGATCTCTGGGTTGAAGACGCAGCCCGGTGTGGGCCAGGTCGGGACGAGGCAGGTGGGGTCGACATTCCCGTTGCCGGTATAGAAATCGAAAGACGAGCCGGAACAGACCTGGGCGATGATCTGGACGACCGCGGTGTTGTTCGATGTGTTGCACGACACGAGTGACGCCACCAGTGCGGTGGGTGCGAACAGGTCCTGGGCAGCGTATGTGTTGATGTCGTTGATCAGGGCCGTCGCCAGCGCGCACACGCTGCCCGTCACACCGGAATTCGTGCCGTGCGCGCTGAGTGGGCCTCCGAACGGTGATTCGGCGATACCCCAGGTCCATGGAGTTCCGTTGGCCGGCCCGGTGATCAGGAAGTTCTTGGTCACCGTCACGAGCGAGCACGGGGGGGTGGGCGCCTGGGCGACACCGAAGGCGATCATGTGGTTCAGGGGGTCGGGGCAGAGGCCAAAGTTGGTTTGATAGCACTCGGCCGTGTTGAAGGAAAGGTCGGCGGGATTATCGTCGTCCCAGGTGTCGTGGTCGTGCGTGCCACATCCCTCGACGTAGGGGGCGGTGTTGAAGGGTGGAGTCATCATGCTCTTGGAGCCCCACAAGAGCGACTGCGTGGGCCAGGGCTGTGATTGAAACGATCCGCTGAGGAAGTCGTATCGACCCATGCCGACGAGATAGGATCCGGAGCCGCTGGCCTGGAGCGTGAACATAAACGATGACGAGATGCCGGAAAAATTGGAGTAGTACATCGTGCCGGGCGATCCGGGGAGCGGGCCGAAAGAGAAAATCAGGCCCGCGTAGTACGTATTCAAGAGCGGGTCGGAAATCGCGCAGATCGCCGGGTCTTCCGAGAGCATGACGAGGATGTCGCAGTCTCCAGTGCCCTCCCAGGTCCAGGCGAAGTTGATTTCGTCTATCGGGGCGCCGGGCTGCGAGACGTTCGTCATGTCGTCGACAAAGAGGGGGCAGTTGTACCCCCAGCCGTAGAAGTGCCGGTCGCTCGGGCTGCCCATGCCGCAGTAGTTGGCGTAGATGGGCGCGGCGGTCGCGCCGACGCCCCAGTCGCGCCCGAAGGCGTCCCACCCGCACCACACAGGCGCACGGGTGGAAACGCCGGAGTAGTCGGACCACTCGCCCGGGACGATCTTGCCGTCGACGATCGTGGCGGGTGCGACGCGGAGCGGGACGACCGGGATGGCGTCCGCTGTGTCGACGACCTGGAGCGGCGGCTTGGCGTGGACGGTGCCGGCGAGGCAGAGCAGAAGAGACGGGACGATCAACGAACTCTTCATGGCGATCTCCTACCAACGGTGCGTTGCCGCCGCGGGATTGCGGCGTACATTGAAAGCGACGCCAATGGCGCGGGCTCACGCGCGGCGGGCGAAAATGCGGCGCCGGCGCGGTGCGAGCACGGCGAGCACGAGCAGCGTCGCCGCGCCGGGGGCGGGCACGGGCGTGATCTGGAAGGTGCTGTTGATGCAGGAGATGAGGGGGCCCCCGCCTACGCCCGTGGAGTAGAAGCCGAACGGCGTGTTGCCGCCGGCGCAATAAGACTGGTGCCACCAGGTGATGCGGTAGCTTCCAGGGCCGATCACTCCGCCATAGGCGAAGTTCTGGACCCAGTCGCCGACGCCGTTCAGCGACGCCTGATGGTCGTAGACATACGGCGTGCCGGTGCCGAGGTCGGTGAAGGAGATCTCGGCGTCGACGAGGTTGTACGCGCCGGTGTTGAAGGAGGCGCCCTGCCAGCCGCCAGCCCAGGACCAGAAATGCGGATCGGAGATGGTGAACTCAATGACGCCGGACGCCAGGCCGTAGGCCTCTTCGTAGGAATGCGGCCCGATGGTTGAGCGGGTGATCTCGGCGGAGGTGCAGGCGTCGAGGATCGCGCCCAGGAACGGGCCTCCGATCCCGGGGCTGGACGGGAAAAAGGTGGCGCCGTGCTCGGCGTAGCCCTTGCCTGTGAACCCGCCGGCGCTGTAGGAGCGGGACTGGATGGCGTGGAAGTCGACGCCCGTCAGGTCGCGCGTGATGCCAGAGTTGCCGAAGGTGGTGGTGCCGACCTCGTAGAGGGCGTCGGCTTGGGCAAGCTGGTCGGAGTAGGTCAGCACGCCCTGGGCCGAGGCGGAGAAGGCAACCAGCGCCTGAAGCGACGCGAGCGCGCGGACAGAGGAGCGTAATACGGCTTTGGCAAACATCTCTCTCTCCTTGTAACGGTCGAGAATCGCAACGCATCAGGGCGTGCCGCGAGCGGAACTTCGCGGGCAACACCCAACAATCGATGCAGCGTATGTTGCGGCTCGTGTTCCCACAACAGCTTTCCTTGGGAATAAGACGCCGTCGCGCTGTCGATCCATGGTGGGGATCGAGTTCAGTCGCTAATCGTATGACGACATCCGCATTTAACATCGCGCAGCACGCCAAGACGCTCGTTTCAGACGGATCGCCATCCGGTACCCGCGGGCGCCGACGGTGCTTGGAAAAACACGGACCCGAAGGCGGGTCCGTGGTATTCGTGCGGAATGGATGCGGCGGGCTTGCCGTGCCACGCGCGAAGCGGCGTGATCAGCAGCCGTTCTCGAAGGCGCTGGCGAAGGCGTCGTAGTCGTCGCCGTTCACGAAGCCGTCGTTGTTGAAATCGCCCGCGGGGTCGCCGGCCTCGAAGAGCTCGCTGTAGGCGTCATAGTCATCGCCGTTGACGAAGGCGTCGCCGTTCCAGTCGGCGGCGCACTTGCGTGCGTGGAGACGGACTTTTCCGGCGGGGTAGCTGACGTAGAAGCGATCGGGGCCTTCGGGGAAGAGGTCCATGTCGGTGTCGGCGAAGACGCCGGTGCGCGTCCCGACGCTGACGACGTCGAAGGTATGGCCCGGCGTGGGGTTGAAGGCGTTGACGAGGCGGACGCGGAGCGTGCCGTTGGCGCTGACCAAGCCGGCACCGGTCACTTGGCCGAATGCCGAGGCGCTCCCGATGTCGGTGCTGAGGACGCCCGAGGGTTGGAAGGTGACGGAGCCCGCGACGTCGATGTTGTGGCGTGAGCCCGCGTCACGGCCCGGCGCGAACGTTCCGCCCATGTTCCATGTGCCGTAGACGCGTCCCGCGCCCGCGAGGGTGGCGGTCGGGCCGAATGTGCCGACCGAGCCGTTGGTCTGGATGTACGCCGTGTCGGAGCTGGGGGCGTAGCGGTTGAGCTGGATGGTGACATCGTTGAAGGTGCAGTTCTGATCGACGCGGAGGTAGGTTCCGAAGTTGCCCGAGCCGGGGTTGATGGTGACCACGCCGTTGTGGTTCCAGGTTGGCTGATTGATCAACAGAAGCTGACCCTGGATGATGTTGAGAGGCCCGGAGCCCGAGACGCCGCCGACGAAGGTGCTGGAGTAGACGTCGGCCGAACCGGTGTTGAGCGCGACGATCTGCCCGCCGCTGATGGTGGATGAGATGAGATTGACGACGCCGTTGTCGGCGCGGAGCGTGCCGCCGGGCGATTGTGTCAGGGCGATGCTGCTGATGTTCACGACGCCGGAGGCGTTGGCCTCGATAAGGGCGTTGTTGGATTTGGCGGCAGAGACAAGCTCGATGGTCCGGGTGGGTTCGGGGCGGATCGTGCCGTTGTTGATCATGGAGCCGTAGATTCGTCCGCGCCCTGTGACGAGGGCGGAGGAGCCCAGAGTGATGACTCCCGGGCCGCTGGTCTGGAGGTAGGCGGTGTCGAGATTCGGCGTATAGGCGTTCAGGTGGAGGATGGCGTTTGAAACGGTGCAGGGCTGGTCGAAGCGGATGTACGTTCCCGCATTGCCGGCACCTGGGTTAACGAGCACCTCGCCCGAGTGGTTCCACGCGGGTTGGTTGACCACAAGCACCTGGCCGGCGTTGAGGTCGAGCGGGCCGGAGCCCGAGACGCCGCCGACAAATGTCGAACTGGCGATGACGGTGGTCCGGCCGCTATTGATCGCGTTGACCTGCCCGGCGTTGATGGTCGCGCTGTTGAGATACACGCTGGCGTTGTCGGCCAGGAGTTGACCCGACGCGCCCTGCGAGAGCGCGATCGACGTGATGCGGAGGAGTCCGGAGTTTTCGGCCTTGGCGGTGGCGTTGTTGGTCTTGTTCGTGGAGAGGAGTTCGATGGTGTTGGCCGAACCGTTGACGATGATCGGACCGTTATGGACCGACACGCCGAGGATCCGCCCGCGCCCGGTGATGAGGGAAGAGGGCTCGAAGGTTGCAACGCCCGGGCCGCTGGTCTGGATGTATCCGGTGTCGAGGTTGGGGGCGTAAGCGTTGAGGCTGACGGTGACGTTGGAAATGGAGCAGGGCTGGTCGACGCGGAGGTAGGTGCCGGCATTGCTGGCGGTCGGATTGATGGTCAGTGTGCCGGCGTGGCTCCACGCGGCGTGATTGAGGGCGAGGAGCTGGCCCGCGTTGACGTCGATGGGCCCGGAACCCATCACGCCGCCGGTGAGCGTGGAGCTGGCGGCGACCACGAAGCGTCCGGCATTGAGGGCGTTCATCAGGCCGTCGGAGATGGCGCAGCCGTTCAGGTAGACGTTGCCGCCATCGGCGCGCAACTCGCCGTCGACGGAATCCGCGTTGTTGGTGAGGGTGATGCCGGAGACGTAAAGGCTGCCGCCCGCGACGGCCTGCATGAGGCCGCGGTTGGACTTGGCGGTGGAGATCAAATCGAGGGTCGAACCCGCGCCCGTCTCAACCAGCCCGTTGTTGCGGAAGGTTCCGTAGATCCGTCCGCGCCCGCGGATGGTGGCGTTGTTCGTGAAGAGTGCCCCGCCCGAGGTCTGGATGTACGCGGTGTCAAGGTTGGGGGCGTAGGCATTGAGCTGGATCACGCCGTCGTCCCAGATCGTGTTGGTGGAGGCGTTGATGTAGGTGCTGTTGTTCGAGGCGGACGTGTTGACCGTGGTGGTGCCGGTCAGCACCATGATGCCGTTGGTCAAGAGCACCACGCCCGGGTTGATGAGGGGCGAGGCGTTGCCGGAAAGGTCGGTGATGGTGGAGCTGGCGGTGAATTGGACCACGCCGCCGCCGGCGCTGTTGAGATCGCCGCCGGTGATGGAGGAACTTGCGATGGAGACGTTGCCGTCGTCGGCCAGGAGCACGCCGAAGGGCGGGCCCTGCGTGAGGGAGATGCCGCTGAGCGACAGGTGCGCGCCGGTGCGGGCGATGATGAGCCCGCCGTTGGTCTTCGGATCACCCAGGAGCTGGAGGGTTCGCGCGGGCTGGTCGGCCTCGATCAGGCCGAGGTTGTTCATGCGGGCGTAGATATTGCCGCACCCGTTGATGGTGTGATCCTCGTCGTTGGTGACGGTGATGCCGTCAAAGGACTGGAGGTACGCTGTGTCGAGGTTGGGCCCATACGCATTGAGCGTGAGTTCGCCGGCCTCGCCCGGGTCGGCCGCGATAATGTGGTTGACGGAGCGAAAGCGAATCGCGGTGTTGTTGTTCGAGGCGGAGGTGTTGACGATCGTCGCGCCGTCGTTGGAGAAGACCCCGCCGTAGAGGTCGATGAACGTGCCGGGGAGCATGTTGAGCTGGGGCCCGGGGATGACCTTCTGCAGGTTTGCCAGCGAAGCACTGATGTTGAGCGTGA
This sequence comes from Phycisphaerales bacterium, assembly GCA_013360695.1. Taxonomy (GTDB): domain Bacteria; phylum Planctomycetota; class Phycisphaerae; order Phycisphaerales; family UBA1924; genus JABWBC01. Next base: position 26,435 of record JABWBC010000005.1, on the reverse strand, counting down.
TCGTGTACCCGCCCGGATCGGCGATGATCGCGGTGGCGGCGGGGGAGTTCGGGACCCCGGCGCTCCACTTGGCCGGGTTGTTCCAGTTGCCGTCGCCCGCGATCCAGGATGACGTCTGGCCGGCCGCGCTTCCGCAGGAAATCGCCAGACCAGCCGCCGCCAGAAGCTTGCTCGTGCTCTTCATCACACACCTCTCTTTGTCAACATCGCGCAACGGCACGGCGAATGACGCCGCGTGTCCACGCACTTGGAGCCGTTTATGAATTATGCTTGGGGTGAACGATCCGTACAAGAGCCAAAGCGACAATTGAGTGAAGTTTGATCGTGGGATTCAGAGGCTTCGGGTGCGGGATGGTGAGCCGCGTCGGGCGGCGGGTTGGCGCTGCGGCACGACCGGAATGGAAAGTGGTGCGATCATGACGCGAACATTGGCGGCGTGTTTGATGGTTGTTCTGGCTTCGCTCGCGTATGGACAACCCACCTCGAACTCCGAAACTCGCGCGATGCCCCGAGCGGAAGCTCCGCAGGCCTGGGAAGCGATCGGCGAGGGCACGATCACGGACTCGACGCACCCGAATCGTCCTGGCGATTTCAGGACATACAACGTGCGGGTGCGTGTGGCGCTCGATGAGCAAACGGGCGAGGGCGAGATCACGATCAGCAATAAGGAGCGCGCGGATTTGCCGCCCGATCGGTATTTCTGGCGGCGGGGCCGGGTGTTCCAGTCGAACGATGCGGGCGATGATCTGCCGCCGGAGAGCGTGGGAGATTTGTCGCCCGCGACGCTGGCGATGGTCCATCCGGGGTTGCTGGCGGCGTATTGGCGAGAGCGGCCGGAGAACTTCAACGCCGAAGTCACCGGGCCGCGGAACGACATCAAGACGACGCACTATCTGATCGCGAGCAACGACGTTCTGTGGAGGGCGTGGTCGGGACAGAACTACTTGCAGGGCCCGCGCGAGATCACATTCCTCTGGCGTCGATTCCATCACGACGTGATGGGCTCGACCTATGAGAACATCGACTACGACGGAACCACGGTGCTGGTGCGCCGCGCCGGGGTGATCGTTTCCAAGCTCACGTTCGCCGATCCGAAGCCGATCGAGCGGATTCGCACGCCTAAGGGCGACCCCAAGCGCGACGCCGCGATGGTGATCCCGCCGGAGGAGTTCGTCTTCCGCGATCTCGGCGGCGGGCTCTTTGCGTGCGAGCTGGCGCGCGCCAACGCTCGCGTCTTTGTCATTGAGTTCGAAGATCACCTTTTGGTGTTCGAGGGCGTGTACACGACGCGAAACGCCGAGACGCTCGCGGCCGCGGTGCGCGAGCGATTCAAGAAGCCGGTGAAGTTCTTCGCGTTCAGCCATATTCACGGGCAGTATGTGGGCGGTGCGCGGGCTTGGGCGCACGAGGGCGCGACGATTCTCGTCCCGCCGACGTCGGCCCCGCTGGTCACCGAGGTGCTCTCGGCGCCGTTCGATCTTCGCTCCGACGCATGGTCGCTTGCGTCGAACGCGTCGAGCGTGGAGCCGATCGCGGAGAAGTGGGCGCACCAGGATGCTTCGGCGTCGGTTGTCATCATCAACGACAAGGAGTCGGACCACACCGACGAGTACTTCGTGGTGTACCTGCCGAGGACGAAGACGATCCTGACGGGCGACCTGCTGTTCTATCGCCCGGGCAAGGCGCTGACCGGGCGATCGCTCACGCTCGCGAGCTACATCGAGAAGAAGGGACTGGCGGTCGATCGGTGCATCACGACCTGGCCGCTCGAATGGCCGGGCGTGAAGAACGAGGTGACGGGCGAGGAGCTGCGCGCGGCGGCGAAGGCGAAGTAATACGGGAGCAGGGGAGCACGCGTGACTTTCGCTCGCGAGTTACCGCGAGCGGTACCAGCTCGCCCATGATTCGAGCGTGCCGCCCTCGTTCAGGCTCGTGATTCCGAAGGCACGGGCGTCGTTCAGGAACGCGTCGAGCGTCCTGTCGTCGCGCGGCTCCATCACAAGCTTCACATAGCGCAGCCACATCCGCGCCTTGGACACGTCGCGGCGTTGCTGGTCGTTGGCCGCCAGCTTCATCGCCTCGTCGAAGAGCTTGTCTCCCGCGCCACGCACCTCGGGAGGGAAGAAGGCGTCGCTGGGCGGGTCGTAGATGCGAAGGTGGTTCTGCGGCACGCGGGCGCGCTGATGCAGCAGATCGAACCACTCGCGCATGGGCTTCCACGCCGGGCCGTACACGCCCTGCATCCACTCGCTCACGAGCGCGTCGGCGTCGAGCGCCGGGTTCCAGAGGATCTTCGCCATGACGTAGGAGCGCAGCTCGGCATCGGAGCCGCCGCCGCCCGGCGCGTAGGCGCCCTGGAAGAAGACGCCCTTCACGCCGCTCTTCTGGTAGAGGCGCAGGTCAGCGGGGAACTCGTCAAAGTCGGGGAAGGGCATGAGGTAGTTGGCAAAGTCGGTGTTGTAGTGCCAAATGTAGAGCGTGCTGGTGATCGTGCTCCACGCGTGGAGGTTGGCGACGAACTCGCGCGTCGCGGGGAAATCGCAGCGCTCATAGGCGTGCGCCTCGCACACCGCGATCGGGCAAAGGCGCACGCGCACGTTGTCGCGCGGCACAATCCCCTTGGGCGGCGCTTCGGTGAATTGATACGCGAGCGTGTCGATCAGCTTGCCGGGATGGTCTTTCTCGATCGCCTCGGCGACCTGGTTGACGAACCAGAGATAGAGCCCGGAGTGCGCCCTGTACTTCTCCGTGATCGCCTTGCATGCATCGCACTGGCACCACGCGCCGCAATCGTTCTGCGACACGGACATGATGACCGCGTCGGGGCGCGCGGCGAAGGCCCGCTTCACGCCCGCGATTGCCAGCGACAGGACATCGGGGTTCGAAAGGCAACGCTGCACATAGCCGCCCGTGCGCTTGCCGTCGATCAGCGGGAAATACTCCGGGAGCGTGTCGAAGAGGCTCGGGGGGATGAGCGAGTCGAATGTGTGGACGAACTCCGCGTAGGCGATCTTGCCGCCGGTCGATTCGTCGAGCGCGGGTGTGTTGCCATTGAGGCGAAGACGGGCCGCCCAGTCCTTGTTGAATGCCTCAGCGAAGAAGGGCTCGCGGTACTCGAACGCGGGGACCTCGCGCGAGTTGATCGGCGCGAGCGCGATCGTGGGCCGGGCGGGCGCGCTGGTAACCGTGGGAGTAAACCAGCGCACGCCGAGCGATTCGAGCATCGCGGAGCAGCCGTACATCGTGCCGCGTGGCCCGGGACCGACGACATAGACACGCCCGCCGACCGTGCGGATTACAAAGCCGTCGGCGCCGAGGTCCGCGTTCGCGCCCGAGTCGAGCGTTTCGCCCGGTGGAGCGACGCCGAGCAGGATCGCGTGGGCGGGAGCCGGCGAGGTGTCGTCGATGATCTTGAAGTCGGCGCCGCTCATGAGCTTGAGGTGCCGCGCAAGCTCCTGCGCGCCGCGTCCCGTCGCGGGTGACGCGCGGCGCGGCATGACGATCACGTAGTCGGTTGTGCCGTCGCGCGTGAGCACCAGATCGTCGGCGGCGTGGAGCGATCCGGCGAAGAGCATCGATCCGGCGAAGAGCATCGATCCGGCAAAGAGCATCGGGGCGGCGAGGAACGAGAGCGCGGTCTTCATGATCATCCTCCGCGGAGTATGGCGCAGCATACGGCGCGGCGGGCGGACGTGACGGCGGGCCGGCATGTCGTCGTCGTGGCGCGATGGAAGCGCGATCCGGTGCGATGTCCTGGCGGCTGGAAGATCAGGCCGCATGTGGCGACGCGCCAGTTCGCGAGCACACGTGAGCCGCGCGTGTATCAGATGGCGCATCGCATATCGATACTCTTCGATATGCAAGATCGGCGTTGTATCGCTTGTTCTGGGGCGTTCGGCGTCGGCACGGCGTAGGTCAGGTCGCGTGCTACGTTCGTGAGATTCCCGTGGTTCCCACATTTTGCGGGCCAAGGCGCGCCTGCCGTTTCGGCATGGAGCGGCACGGGAGGAAAAGCCCTCGTGAAATTCGTGGTGTCTGAACGCAACCGTGACCCCTCGTTCTCCGAAAACAAGGTTGACTGAAGAGACTCCGGCGCGCGTCGCGTGCGGAGGAAGAAGAAGGAGTCAGCCATGTCCCGTCCTCGTGACGTTCTCCCGCCCGATCGCCTCGCGGATGCCGCGGAAGCGGCGCTCCAGGCCGCGGTCGAGTTCGCCGATCATAACAACGGCGCGTGGGTCTACCCCGCCGCGTTGATGGGGACGCCCGATCAGCCCGACTGCCTGGCGCCGTACACGAAGTGGGAGATCGAGCAGGCGTGCGAGTTTCTGGTTCGGCTCGGATACATCGAGAAGCGCGCGGCGTAGCGCGCGGGCATTGGAGGCGCACCGGAGAAGGCCGGCGCCGCCTCTCTTGACGGTTGCACACTCGCCGCTCGTCCGGGCAACACCCCCCCGGATCATCTTTCGGATGACACTCCAAACGCAACTCCCGCCCGTCGGTCCCCTTGGGGGCCGGCGGGCGATGCGTTTTGGGAGGTCGCGCCGCCGACGAACATCGACCCAAACTCGGCGCGGCCTGGTTTCGCCCGCCGCCGCGCCGCTCCGTCGCCCACCGGCATTGTTTGGTTTATCAAACTGGTCGAATCGCCGGGGCCAACCCGGCATTGGTCGCCGGGCTCGCGGCGCGGTATAAAGATGGGTCATCTCTATTGAGGAGTGGACCCATGTCGATCGCTCGTACCGTCGCGCCCGTTTCGATCGCCCTCGTGCTCGCCGCGGGCGCGGTCGCGCTCGCCCAGCAAGCCCAGCCCGTCAAGGAGCTCCCGCAGCCCAAGATCATCACGCCCGGTTCGCCCAATCACCCCGAGCTTGCGCCGTCCGACGCCGTCGTGCTCTTCGACGGCACGTCGTTCGACGCGTGGACTAAGACCGACGGCAAGCCGGTTGAGTGGACGCTCGACAACGCCAAGGTCAAGGGCTCCGCGATGACCTGCAAGCCCGGCTCGGGCAGCATCATGACCAAGCAGACCTTCGGCGACATGCAGATCCACATCGAGTTCGCCACGCCCAAGGCCGACGCCGACGCGGGCCTCAAGAGCCAGGCACGCGGCAACAGCGGCGTGTACATCCAGGGGCGTTACGAAGTCCAGATCCTCGATTCGTATCAGAACGAGACGTACCCCGACGGACAGTGCGGCGCGGTGTACAAGCAGCACGCGCCGCTCGTGAATGTCGCGCGCGCCCCCGGCGAGTGGCAGACCTATGACATCGTCTTCACCGCCGCCAAGTTCGACGCCGCCGGCAAGAAGACCGCGAACCCGCGCGTCACCGTGCTCCACAACGGCGTGCTGATCCAGAACAACAGCGAGATCAAAGGACCCACCGGCGGCGCGATGGGCGAGGACGAAACCAAGCCCGGCGGCCTGATGCTCCAGGACCACGGCAACTTCGTCCAGTACCGCAACGTCTGGGTGCGGAAGCTGTGATGCGGATTCTGCTCGAACTCGGCGCGTAGCACTTGAGGTACCCAAAGCTCCGCGGGGGGGTTCTTTCACGCCCTCCGAGCGTGTGTTCCAACGAGAATCTGCAGACGTTCATACGAACCGCGTGCGAACGTCTGCGGTGAAACTTTTTTGTACCCGAACACGCACTGGCCCGTCCGTGTTTTCGCTGTATGGTTATTTCCGTGGGGACAATGCCGGAGGAAACGCCATGAAGCGTTCTCTCTCCGGCGATCCAGCGGAGTGCGACGAACGTGGCCGACTCGAACGACTTGGATCTCTTCTGGGACGCATACTCCGAGGGTGAAGAACTCGCCGACCTGACGACCGACGGCATGGTCAATTCCGACGACCTCGACGAGTTCGTGGTCTCCTACGAAGAAATGGAGCAGCCATGAGCGCCGCATCCAGGCGCCACTCCGCGCGGGCCGCGGCGCTCGGAGTACTGCTACTCATCGCCCGCGAGGGTATGGCCCAGGTGAACTTCCAGCCGATCAGCCTCCACTCGGTCGGCCAGAACTCACGCGCGCACGCCGCCCACGGGTCGCGCCAGGTCGGCGAGATATACTCTTCTGGGTTCTCAACTCCCGCGACATGGAACTCCACCAGCCAGAGCATCAACATCTATTACCTGGGAAACTTCGGCTGGGACGGCGGACGGATCAGCGGTGTCTCGGCCGACCACGAAGTAGGGAGCGTGCTCAGCCTGAGCGGCAATCCCGGACACGCCGCCCTGTGGAGCGGCTCGGCCGAGTCGTTCCGCGACCTGCACCCCATTCAGGGGAACTACCGTTCATCGTCGGCAGGCGCGATCTCCGGGAGCCAAGTAGTCGGCACGGCCTACACGTCCTCCCTAAAGCAGCACGCCGCGCTGTGGGACTTGGAGACGGGCGAGTTCCGCGATCTGCACCCATCTGGGGCGTCGTACTCGGCCCTCATCGCCACCGACGGCGCGCGCCAGGGCGGCGTCGCGTCATTCAACCGCAAGGTCCACGCTCTCATCTGGAACGGCGCGCCGAACGATTACGTCGACATAACGCCCAGCGGCGCCGTGGACTGCACCATCCGCTTCATGACCGCCGACACGCAGGTCGGCCGCGCGGTGGTCGATGGTGGATTCGGGGCCGCGCTCTGGCACAACACCGCCGAGAGCTTCGTCAACATGGCGCCGCCCAACTCCGTTGACTCGGAGATCGAAACGACGTTGGACGGATTGCACGGAGGCTCGGTATATTTCACCGGCCTGCGCCGGGCCGCGATCTGGATATCCGACAGCCCCGACGGCTTTGTCGACATGCACGCGTTCCTGCCGCACGACTATACCGAGTCAGCCATCGAAGCGATCGGCAGGGTCGGGGACACGTTTTATGTGTCCGGGTGGGCGCAGCGCAGCGACCACGTCGAGGCCATGCTCTGGGTGGGAACCATCCCCGCCCCCGGTTCACTCGCGATCGCTTTGCTGTTTGGGCTCACGGCGCTGTCGCGGCGGCGGAGGTGAATCTCCGCACGCAACCGCGCGGAGGATGAAGCTCCGTCGATGAACGTGGTCAAGCCCCCAGGGCGGGGCTTGGCCACGCCACCCAAGGGCAAAGGCCCTGCGCCCCGACCGGCGCTACCCCTCGATCAGCACCTCGCGCGTGGGTTGGCCCTCGCTCTCGTCCAGCAGGCCGCGGCGCCACAGCCAGCGCTTCAGCAGCATGAACTGCTGCGCCAGGGCACGCACGATTCCCGCCGCACCGGAGGTCGGCGAGGACGTACCTGCCGGCGCGAGTTGGCCAGGCGGCGAATGCAGGCCCGACGATCCGAGCAGCCCCAAAGGCGCCGCCATTCCTGAGGGCGCCACCAGGCCCGACGGCGTCTCGCCCAGCAACACAAACTCCGGCGCCAGGCCCATCGCGCTCTTCCGCTCGCGCGACACGAACTCGCGCGAGTACGCCAGCTCGCCCTCGCTCGCGATATCGCGCCCGAAAAGGTCCAGCGCAAACTCGCGGCTCGTCTTCGCGAACTTCCACGCCGCCCGACCCAGGTTGTACTCGCGACGGATCACATCGCGCGGCGTGTATCGATGGTCGTGCAACGCCGCGGCCTTGGGCTCGAACAGCACCGGCGTCTCGAACGCCCGCGCCAGCCGGAACGCCAGCTCGATGTCGTCATAGCCATAGGTGTCGGCGTGATCGGCAAAGCCCCCGACCTCGCGGACCAGATCCAGCGGCGCGGAGAAGTTCAGCCCGTAGCAGAATCGATAGCCCCAGTCGTGATCGGGCCCGAGCGTGGCGGCCCTGGCGTACATCTGGTCATAGAAGAAGATCAGCGAGGTCTCGCGCACCATGCGATCGAACAACGTGTCGCCCGAGTGGACCTTCCAGGGCGAATCGCCAACCACAATCGCGGGTCCCGGGGCGGCCAGGTGCCGACGGGCATGGGCCGCCAGAAAGCCGGGGCAGAGTTCCACGTCGTCGTTGAGCGAGACCATGACCTGCCCGGTGGCCCGGGCGAGAATGTCGCGACGCACGCCCATGTAGCCCTGCTTGGGCAATTCCATGACGGTCAGAGTTGCGCCCGCAGGGCTTGCGCGATGCGGCGCTGAATTCGGCCAGGCGCGCTCGATCGCGTCGCGCGATCGGGGGTCCGGACCATCAAGCCCGACGATGATCTCAACCTCAAGTCCTTCAAGCACTTGCGCACGCAGAGAAGCGACGCACGCCGCCACCTTGGCGGGGCGTTGAAAGGTCGGGATGAGCACGGAGAGGTGGGGCATGGCGGCTTGGTTTCCGGTGGTTTTCTTGGGAGGTGTTTCACCACAAGATCGTTGAGAGACCATGAATTGCCGGGTGCGACGCGGCAAAGTTGAAAGTCAAGCGACGGTCGGTCCGATACGCATTCCAACTTCATCGGCCATTCGGCCGCCGAAACGGGGAGTTTGCGTGGGACCCAATCCCGACCGACGACAACACGCAAGAACGCCGATCGATCGGCCCTGCAAGGTCTACCACCGCCCCTCGCGGCAGTACCTGGCGGCCCGGACGTGCGACCTTTCCTCCAACGGCGCGCTGATCCGCATCGACTCCGCCCGCCCCATCAACCCGGGCGACGAAATCGACGTCTTCATCGCCTGGGGAAAAAAGCCGGTCGTGAACTCGGGCGAACTCGTGCCCGCGACCGTGGTGCGCGTGGCGGCGTCGCTCGAACACCACCAGGCCGTCGCCGTGCAGTTCGCGGGCGGCCAGCAGGTCGCGCTGGTGGCGTAGGCCGATCCCAGGATTGAAACGCGTGGCGGAAATTCAGACATGGCCCCGGCGGCGCGGGCTCCGTCGTGCATCGTCGCGCGGCCAGCGATGAAGACAATCGGAAACCGGGGCGCGAAGGCGTCGTGCGGCGTGCCGACCCCTCGGCTCCGCACTTCATCTCTTTCTTCTCCCCATCACCACCACACCCATCAGCATCAACGCGGCCGCCCCCGGCGCGGGAAGTTCTTGAACCCACACCACGCCCTGCTCCACTCCCAGGCCGATCCGCACCTGGCCCACCACCACGATCCGCTCCGAGTCCGAGTAGATCGCGTGCGCGTGCGAGCTCCACAGGTTGGTGCTCACCATCTCCGCCAGATTCACGAAGCTGTTGGGATCGTCGGACATCCAGATGCCGGCCCAGCCGGTGCCGTTCTTGCCCACGTCGCCGACGTGATGCACGCCGTCGGTCGCGTGCATCTCGCCGCCGCTGTACCCCGCGGGGGTCATGCGCTTGGCGGACTCGGGCGTGCCATGCCAGAGGTAGGGGCCGGTTCCGAGCTGTCCGACCTGCACGCCCGGGGCCATGCCGTAGATCTGCGAGTTCGTGCCGCCCGCCCACGACGGGTGCATGTTGATCATGGTGTCGGCGCTCCCGTGCCAGAGGGCGGCGACGGTGCCCACGTCGCGAAACGCCGCCGTTCCCCCCTGATACTCGCCGTCGGTCGCGTAGGCCCTGGATTCCACCGCCAGCGTGCTGTTGTGCAGGTCGGTGAACGTGTCCGTCGGCCCCGTCCACATGGCGGCGTGGTTGTAGGGACTGTTGTTGGGCTTTGCATACCCCGCGATCTGGTTCCCGCGAACCGCATAGGCGTACGACGATCGGAAGCCCGCCGGGTTGAGGTTGACGTAGCTCTCCGGCGTCCCCCGCCACGCCGCCGCGTGGTAGACGTTGGGAGAGGCGGCGTACCCGACCTGCCGATCCGATGACATGCCAAAGACTTCGCCACCCAGGCGCGACGCCGGCGTCAGATCGATCGGAGCGTCTTGGCCGTCTCTCCAAAGGACGGGGTGCGGCACGCCGCCCTTGATGGCGTACCCGCCTTGGAATTCGCCGAACCCTGCGAGCCCGTCCACTCGCTTACCTGCCTCCAAACCGTCGAGAAAGTGCCATTGCCACCCCTGTGCGTGGCATGGCGCGGTCATGGCGCTCGCGAGCACTACGATGAACAGCGCAAGTGGCGAACGCGAGGGGCTCATTGCTCGCCTCCCAGCTCGTCGTACGCCTCGAAGAAAAGGTCAACGTCGCCGCCGTCGCAGTTCACCGCGATCGCCAGTTCGAGCGACATACCCAAAGACATTCCCCACTGCGGCGCGAATTGCCCACGGTTCGAGCGAGCATTCATGTTGTTTCCTCCTCGAAGGAAACGCCCAGGGCATCTTACCTCATCATTGAGGACACACCAAGCCTAAAAGGTGCCTTGCCCTTCCTCGAAGTTGTCCCAGTATCACTGAGACCCACGCAGGTGAGCCCGAGGGTTTCGTACGCCCGGTTTTTTCTCTCCCAACGTTCGTCCGGTCGGCCGAGCGTTCAAGCGGGCCCAACCGCACGCCCCGCTGGGCGATCTCAATCGTCCGCCGAGATGCTCTTGGGGCCTTCCTTGCCGGCGACGCGTTCCATGTAGCCCTTGCCCTTGCGTTCGTACTTGGTGAAGCCCAGGCGCTCCAGGTTGGAGTTCGACAGCGCGCCCTTGCCCTTCAGGTCCGACCACTTGCCCGCGATCGCGGGCGCGGTGATGGCGCGCCGCACCGGCTCGCCGGTTTCCGGGTGCTTGGTGAACGCGTCGTCCTTCATGGACTGCACGAGCTCCACGGTTTTACCGGTGGGCTTGCCCTTCTTATCGAGGATCTCGTAGACGTAGATCGGCATGTCGACTCCGTGTCCCCGGGGCGTGTGCCGGGTCGTGCTTCAAGGGTATGCGCGGGCGGGGTGGCGTCGGTTCGCGCGCACGCCCCGGGCCTTTGTCATTGCGGCGTGGCGACCACGACGCTCGGCGCGAGCTGGCCCTCGCCCTTCTGGCCCGCGCGGCGGATCCGGACGCCCGCGCCGTTCAGAAGGTTGTTGGGGAAGCGCGTCTGCAGGTCGCGCAGCAGCGCCGACGCGGGGCGGTCCTTCCGCGGCAGATCGGCGTCGTTGAACAGCCCGATCGTGACCAGGCTCATCGTCTCGCCGTGGAAGTAGAACGCCTGCTCGCCGTCCTTGCGAAGCTTGGCGGCGGCCTCTTCGGCGAGGCGCCGGAACTCCTTGCGCTCCGAGGGGCTGGCGGGCTGGAAGTCCTCGCGCGCGTAACGCCCGACCTGAAGGGTGTACTTGGCCTGTGGGCCGTACATGCGCCGGGCGTTGAGCAGGTCGAGCTCGGGCGTGCTCCCGGCGAGTGCGGCTTTGGGCGGCGGGATGAGGAACGAGCTGGCGAAAGGGCGCTGGCCGTCGATCTCGATCGAGCGGATGCGTTGCAGATCGCCCTTGGCCTTTGAGGAGTCGGGCGCGTCGTATTTTCCATAGGCGACCATGAACGATTGGCCGCGGGTCGTGACAAAGGCGTCGTCCATGCCGTCCACGGCGCGGACGCGGGCCAGGGCCGCCTGGGCCTGACCTTCGCGGGATTGCTGTGGTGAGTCGATGGTGAAAGCGGCGATGACGATGGTCCAAGCGTCGAACTCGGCCTCTTCCGTGGGGGGAGCGACGGGCGTGGCGACGGGACGTGGGTTGGCGGGGCGAGTGCCTTCGGGACTACCCAGGCCGAGCTCTTTGTCGAGCCCGCCCAGGATGTCGCCCGAGGCAGGGTCGGTGGCGGACGCGCCGGGGTCTTGGCGTGTGCCGCTATCGCCGAGCCAGGGCGTGCCTTCGAGGTCCATCGGGCGTCGGGCGAGGTCGCCGCTGGCGACGGACTTGTCGCCGCGCGGGCGTAGCCAGGGGTAGTCCTCGTATGGGTCGGCGTTGGCGTCGGCGACCTGGGCTGGTTTCGGAGCGGATTCGCATCCCAAGGCGGTCGACATTGTTAGTATTATGAACGGAAAAAGGTAAAGTGTAATTCTTGCGCTGTTGACAAGGTGTGCGAAAAGCTGTGAAGACGCATGATCGAACCCGGAGAACACAAATCGGACACGATCATCGTGTTTGTGCGATGATCGTGGGGGAAAAGATTTCTGTTGGTCCGAGGTTTGGTTATTCATCGCAAGTCTCGGCATGATAGCGATTTGATGACTTTCGAGAAGGTCGACGGATTTTGCACTGATCGTGGAGTCGCCGTCGATACAGAATGCCAGAACGGGCCACGCGACGGGTCGGCCGGGTGTTGGGAAATTCTCCTGACGACGACGATTCGGGCCCCACGATGGAGTCCTTCACATGTCAGACATTGCCCCGATCAGTTCGGGTACCTTGGCGAGGATCGGCCCCGCCTCGGTCGGTCGTGCGTCGTCCAGTGTACGTGCCGAGGCTTCCCCGTCTCGGCGCGGCACGGACCAGGTCGAGGTTTCCGACATGGCGTACTACATGAGCCAGCTTCGTTCGCTCCCGCCGGTGCGTCAGGACCTGATCGACCAGGTTCGTTCGCAGGTGGAAGCCGGTACGTACGAGACGCCGCAGAAGATCGACGCCGCGATCGAAGCGATGTTCGACGATCTTGGGTCGTAGGCCCGTTTCGCCCTGATTGATATCCACGCACCTCGGTCACCACCGCCGGCCGCCCTCAAGGCTCCGGCGGTGTGTTCTTTTGGACCGGGGGTTCGGGCCGTTCGAGCGGGGGCGCATCGGCCTTCCCCTTCGCTCCGCGGCCTACCCTTGCCCGCCTTCATTTCGAGACGAGGATCGCATGCCGTACACGCTCAAGCCGGACCAGGGATTCGACACCGATGTCGAGCAGACGGGGTACCTCAAGCAGCATGTCGACACGGGCGACCGCTGGGTGCTCAACTTCGGCCCGCAGCACCCCGCCACCCATACGACGCTGCGCCTGGTTCTGGAATTGGACGGCGAGCGGGTGGCCCGCTGCACGCCGCACATCGGCTACCTGCACTCGGGGTTCGAGAAGCTGGGCGAGCACCTGGACTACAACCAGTGGGTGACGGTGGCGTCGCGGATGAACTACCTATCGCCGATCGCCAACGACATCTGCTGGCACCACGCGGTGGAGACGCTGTTCGGGATCGACCTGACGCCGCGCTGCAAGGTGCTGCGCACCATCATCGCCGAACTGGCCCGCATCCAGGACCACCTGCTCTGCGTCGGGGCCGCGTGCCTTGACCTCGGCGCGTTCACCGGCTTTCTCTACGGCTTCAACCCGCGCGAGAAGATCTACGACATCTGCGACTACATCTCCGGGCAGCGGTACCACTCGGACTGGACGCGCGTGGGCGGCCTGATGCAGGACCTCCCGGACGAAGAGACGTTCAAGCGCATGATCAAGAACTTCCTCCACGCCGACCTGACGCCGGCGCTCAAGGACATGGAGGGGCTGGTCCTGCGCAATCGAATCTTCCTGGACCGGACCCGCGGCATCGGCATCCTGTCGAAGGAAGACGCCATCGCCTGGAGCACGACCGGCCCGTGCGCGCGTGCGTCGGGCGTTCGCCGCGACCTCCGCAAGGACGCGCCGTACCTGTGCTACGCGGACAACTGGGACGGGCAGGGCGCCGAGGCGGTCAAGTTCTCCGTGCCCGTGTGCGAGGAGGGCGACGTGCTCGCCCGCTTCCTGGTGCGCCTGGAAGAGATCAAACAGTCGATCAAGATCATCGACCAGCTCATCGACAATATCCCCGGCGGGCCGATCGACACCTTCGCCGACGCAAAGATGACCAAGCCGCGCAAGGCCGACGTGTACGGCTCGATCGAAGGCCTGATCCAGCACTTCCAGCTCATCATGAGCAACCGCGGCTGGAAGGCGCCGATCGCGGAGGCCTACGGGGCCAACGAGACGGCCAACGGCGAACTGGGATACTTCATCGTGAGCGACGGCGGGCCGCGGGCCTGGCGCGTCAAGGCGCGCCCGCCGAGCTTCATCAACTACTCGCTGATGCAGAAGCTGACCGAGGGGCACATGATCGCCGACGTGGTCGCGATCATCGGCTCGCTCAACATCGTGGCGGCGGAGCTGGATCGGTGAGCGGGCCCGGTCCCGGAGCGAGGCTCGCGGCATTCAAGCGACGGCGCGGCTCGGGCATGGTCAGCGACAACAGTGTTGATACGCAAGACCTCGCCGCCCTCCGGGAGGAGTTGTGGCGCGGGCGCGGCATCGACACGGCCGAACAGCGGCTGAAGTCATGCCGGGATGCGCTCGAGCTTGCCTATGTTGCTGAAGCGCTGGGCGATTGGCACGACAAGCCCGCATTCCTGGATCGTTGGGTCGCGGAGCGTCCCGGCACCGGGCCGCTCTTGGTGCGCGGGATTCACGGCGTCAAATGGGCATGGCGGGCGCGCGGCGCGGGCTGGAAGCCCAAGGACTGGGATGAGTTCCAGCGTCGGCTGAAGGTCGCGCACGCCGACCTGACCAACGCGGCGACACGCGCCTCGCGCGACGCGATCTCCTTGTCGTGGATGATCGCGTGCTGCCGCGGGCTGCAGTCCCTTCAGGAGGCGCGGGCGGCCTTCGCGGAGGCGTCGCGTCGCGTCCCGCATTTTCGCCCTGCGCACTCCGCAATGCTGGTGAATTGCTCGCCACGATGGTTCGGAACGCGAGAGAAGCTATCGAGCTTTGTGGACGAATCGCTCGCGGGCGCACCGGAGAGTTCGGGTGTTCAGACGCTCGCGTGCGAGATGATCGAGTACCTCGGGAGCTCTTCCGAAGAGGTCAAGTCCGCCTGTAAGGACATGTCGAACAGGTCGAGGATTCTCGAGGCCTTTGCACGATACTCGGGCACGCTTCTGGCGGGGCGAGGGCACGACACGCTGCGAAACCGGGACTGGTTCGCCAATGCGCTCTGGAGAATAGGCGAACTGGCATCCGCGAGAATTTTGTTCGAGTGGATCGGCGATGCGCGCCAAGAGAAGCCGTGGGTGCAGGCCGGTCCGATGTTTGACTGGCTGCTCAACGACTTCAAGAGGGCGCGGAGCGCCTGCCTGGGGGTTTAGGCCTGGCGTGTCAAGGCGCGCCCGCCGAGCTTCATCAACTACTCGCTGATGCAGAAGCTGACCGAGGGGCACATGATCGCCGACGTGGTCGCGATCATCAGCTCGCTCAACATCGTGGCGGCGGAGCTGGATCGGTAGGGCGAGGCAACCACGAACCGAGTGGCGGGCGCGGATCTCAGCCGCGCCCGCGTCGCGTCGCCGCGAGCACGAAGAGTCCGGCAAGCGTCGCCGCGCTCGGCGCGGGGACCATCTTGAAGTCGAACGAGGTGACGACGCTCCCGTCGTGCATCTCCGGGCCATGGTTCTCGATGAGCATCGCGGACTCGACGAGGAACGCGTAGCGCGCCGGCTGGAGGGTGAGCGATCCTCCTCGCGTGACATGTCCCGAGGTAATCTGCTCGTTCAGGAATATGACGCTGTCGTCCAAGCGCATCAGGAGAATCTGGGCGTGGGCCTGGCGGGTGTCGCCGGCCTCCATGTTGATGAAGAAGTCGTAGGAATAGGCGAAGTCGACGAAGTTGTGGATATTGAAGTGAACCAGGAACTCGCTGCTGCCGGTCGAGCGTCCGGTGGCGGTGCCGAGTGTGCGGACGAACTGGGTGACGTGGGCCGTGCCGTCGAATCGCGTGGACGTGATGCGGGTCGATTGCGACGAACGTGAATCGACGCGCATCGAGTCGCGCGCGATGTTGGCCTGCACCGTGTCGGCCCAGATACCCGGGGCGAAGTTCTGTTTCTCGCGGAAGTCCTGCGAGGTCGTGGCGTCGGCCAGCAGCGCGCCGGCCTCGATCTGGCGCGAGATGGTCAGGCCCGTGAAGTCCGCGTGGGCGGCGGATGAGGCGGCGAGGGCGGCCAGCAACGTGATACGGATCGGCGTGCGCATGGGTCTGTCTCCTGATCGGGGCAAACGACTCGGAACCGAAGTCCGGCACGCCCGCCGAGGAGCGCGGGCGCACCGGACCACCATCCACCCCGCCCGTGCGCGGGCGAGGATCAATTAACGCACCTCCCGCTGAAACACGCGGGCCGAGCGGCTAGATCCGGGATGTCCTCACGTTCTGCGAACATCGGCGCAGAGAACCCGCGCCGGGATGTCCAGTGTTCGCCGGATGCCCCGCCGAGGTTCCGGGCGATTCACAAAGATTGCGCGAAGTAACCGGCACTCTCGAAGTCGGCCCGCGCGCGAGAGAACCCGATCGGCCGACGCCGTGCCCGCTCCCGCTTCGGCGTGCATCCCGGCCGCGCCCTTGATTACACTGCTCTTATGAACGCTCTCTTTCTGCTCGCCGCGATCCCTCTCGTGCCCGAAGCTGCCGAGCCGCCCAAGCACCCCACAATCACCGAGGTGCTCTACGCCGTGCCCACAACCGAAGGCGACGCCAGCGGCGACGGCACGCGCGATGCGGTCGGTGACGAGTTCGTCGAGCTTGTCAACACCACCGACGCGCCGATCCAGCTCAAGGGCTACCGCATCAGCGATCGCAACGACGCCTCGCCCGATCGCAAGGGCGGGTGGAGCTTTGTGTTCCCCGAGTTGTCGCTCAAACCCGGCGAGGTTGCGGTCGTGTTCAACGGGCACGGGTGCAAGTGGACCGGGCCGGTCGGCGACACGAGCCGAGCGCCCGAGGGCAAGAACGAGAAGTTCCACGGCGCGTACGTGTTCACGTCGCGCAACGACTCGGATCGCGTCGGGCTCAACAACACGGGCGACTGGGTGCTGCTGACGAGCCCGGACAACAAGCCGGTGGAGTGCGTGCTCTGGGGGAACGCGGACAAGGGCGAGCCCAAGGCGGTCGCGCCCAAGGTGTCGAAGATCACCGAGCAGGTGCGTGACGCGTCGGTGCAGCGGCGGAGCGCGAGCGAGGACTTCGTGTCGCACCGCAAGCTGGCCCCGCCGCGCGACAAACCCGCGCGGGGAGAGCCGGTCGCGAAGGAGATGTCGGTGCCGTTCTCGCCGGGGTACTTTGACCTGCGGGGCGGCCCGCCGGCGGGTGCGCCGGGCGAAAAACCCGCCCCGGACCAGACGCCCGATACTCCCGCCGAGAAAGCCAAGCCCGCCGAGAAATCAGCGGACAAACCCAAGCCCAAGGGGGGCTGACGGGGCGATGCCCGTTCCGCGACCGGTGGCCGAACGCCGCTACCATTGCCGCTCTCGGAGACCGACATGGCCTGGATCACCAAGAACTCGGGCGGGATGAAGATCGAAACGCGTCAGGAGCCCTACCTGACCCCGGCGATGCGCGACACACTCTCGCGCGTCATCCTCCCCCGCTATGAGAACAAGCACGGTGCCCTGCTCCCCGCGCTCCACACGGTCCAGCACGAATACGGCTGGATCCCGCACCAGGCGATGATGGAGATCGCGGCGTTCCTCGACATCGCGCCCGCGCAGGTGATCGACACCGCCAGCTTCTACGAGGAATACTGGCTGCGCCCCAAGGGGCGCCACACCATCTCCGTCTGCCGCTCGCTGGCCTGCGAGTTCTGCGGGCAGCCGGAGCTGACCGAGGCGATCAAGAAGAAGCTTGGCATCGACGTGGGCGAGACCACCGAAGACGGCGAGTTCACGCTGATCGAGGTCGAGTGCCTCGGCTCGTGCGATTCGGCGCCCGTCGCCCTGATCGACGAGACGCTCCACGAGTGGCTCAAGCCCGACAACTTCCTCGCCAGGATCGACCAGGCCCGCGAGCACAGCGCCCACGGGCATCACTGAGCGATCCGGACCCGCCATCGCGCACGAAAAACCCCGAGCCGGGCTCGGGGTTTGTTGTTCCGTCGTGGCGCGAGCAGCGATTTCCCTCAGCAGCCCGCGTCGAAGTGTCCGGCGAAGGCGTCGTAGTCATCGCCGTTGACGAAGCCGTCGTTGTTGAAATCACCCGCCGGATCGGCGTTGTCGAAGGCCTCGGCGAAGGCGTCGTAATCGTCGCCATTCACGAAGCCGTCGCCGTTGAAGTCGGCCGGGCAGGCCTGGGGCAGATTCGCCATCCACGCGCCGCGCCCGTAGGTGCCGGCCGTGATCGTGCGGGCGATGGGGTCGATGAACAGGTCGGCGACGTTTACGTTCGGAAGGGTCGCATTGTTCTTGGTCCAGGTCGCGCCATTGTCGCTCGAGTAATACATCCCCGCGCCCGCGCCCACGTACAAGGTCGGCGGCGTGAAGGCGAAGTCAACCGCCAGCGCGCCGGCGCTGACGCCCGAGGGAAGGCCGGCGCTCATCGGCGTCCACGTCACGCCGTAGTCTGTCGTTTTGAGCACACGGTTGCCCGTGGTGTTGTAGTACGCGACGTACGCGGTCCCCGGCGCGCTGGGCGCAATGACGATGTCGGAGATCTGCCCGTTGGGGAGGCCGGTGGAGCGGTTATTCCAGGCGGTCGCGTCGGTGGTGACGTAGACATCGCCGGTCGACGAGCCGGAGTAGATTGTGTTGGACGCGCCGGTCGCGACGGCGATCGCGTTGATGGTGCCCCCCGCGCCGACGGCGTTGGTCGAGATCGCGGTCCAGGTGGGCGTGGTTGCCGTGGCGTTGGTGGTGCGCCAGATGCGGTTGGTGCCGCCCAGGAGCGTCGAGCCCGAGTTGGGATCGCCCACGAGCGGCGCGATGAAATTGGCGGGGTCGGAGCCCCAGCCGCCGGTGATGCCCTTGGACGACGAGTTGGTCCAGCGAGTGATGTCAAGGTAGACGTATGTGGTGTATCGCCGGTTGGTGGTGGTGCTGGGGTCAAAGACGCTGTAGCCGCCGTCGCCGACCTGGAGCTGGGCCCACGAGGTGGAGCTGGACGAGCGTTCGGGCGTGCCGTTGTCCTGCGTGCCCCCCAGGGCGCGGAGCGTGAGCGAGGGGTGCTGGACGAGGTTGTAGATCTGGGCGGCGGCGAGGGTGGCGTTGCAGTTGGTCCAGCTCGAGCCGCCGTTGGTGCTCTTCCACACGCCGCCGTCGTTGCCCTCCCAGATGACGCCCGTCGGCCCGAAGGCCATGCAGTGGTGGTCGGGGTGGACCGAGGGGGGGCCGAGTCCGACTTCGGTCCAGGTCGCCCCGGCGTCGAGCGAGCGCGAGATGCCGACCTCGGCGTAGCGCGAGTCCACGCCGCCCACGAAGAGCTTGTTCTCGTTGGTGGGGTCGACCGCGACGTAAGCGTTCCAGTAGCCCTGGGGCGAGGGGAAGTTGGGCGCGTTGGTGAGCTTGGTCCAGTTGGTCCCGCCGTCGCTGGTGCGATACAGGCCCTGGATTCCGCCGCCGGACAGGAACGCGGCGTAGAGCACCTGGGGGTTTGATTTGGAGATATCGACGAGCACCTGCGTGAAGCCCGAGGTGGGCAGGCCGCCGGCCAGCTTGGTGGGCGACGAGCCGTCGGTGGTCGACTTGTAGACGCCCTGGCTGTTGCGTCCGATGTAAACAATGTTGGGCGAGGTGGGATGGATCACGACGGACGAGCAGGCGGCGGAGATGATGCGCGTCCAGGTTCCGCCGCCGTTGAGCGTGCGGTAGTACCCGCCCGAGCCGGTGACATGGAGGGTGCCGGGGCTCTGCGGATGAACGACGACGCGGTTGATCTGCGAACCAACGTCTGTGGTGGTGCCGATGCGGCTCCAAGTCGCGCCGGCGTCCGTGGACTTGAACAGGCCGTCGCCCGACGAGCCCGAGTGCGTTGAGCCCGATCCGATGTAGATCACGTTGGGGTTCGAGGGATCAATCGCGATCGCGCCGTGGTTGAGGATGGAGAGCTGGTCGGTCAGCGGCGTCCAATTGGCGCCGGCGTCGGTGGTCTTCCATACGCCGCCCGTGTTGGCCGCCAGGTACACCGTGTTGGGATCGGAGGGATGGGGCGCGATGGCGGCGACGTGCCCGCCGGCGTTGCCCTCACCGGACCAGTACTCACTGGCCATGGGCTTGGGCCCGATAAAGGTCCAACTGAGCCCGGTGCGCGTCTGCGCGCCGCCCCAGGTCCAATTGGGCACGGGCTCGCCAATGACCTTGATGTAGCCGTAGGGCGGCGGGCCGGACTCGTGCTCCTCTCGCTTGCCGCGGGTGACGATCACGCCCTCGGGCTTGACCGCGGGCAGGCGCCCGTCGATCGCCAGCTCATCGAGCTCCATCGTGCGGACGGCCCGCGTGCCGGGCTCGCTGGAACACGCCGCCAGCGCCAGGGCCAGGACGCCCAGAAGAGTCGCCGGTCCGATCTGCTTGAGCTTCATCATCTCGATTCCTTGCTTGGCACTTTGCGTGGGCTCACAGGGTCGCCTAAAGGGCGTTCGTACGTTGCGCGACCACCCACCCGCCCGCGCGCGGGTTCACCATCGCTCACAAGTTCCTATCGGACGCGGGGCGCCAGCGGTTCCGTCCGAGTTTGCGGGACGAGTAAGATCGGGACGTTTTGCTGCCCGGGGCTTCGGCGCGACGGTTGAAACAGCCCAAACTGCGTTCGGGGTTCTTGCTCAGACTACGGAGGCCGCGTTGTCGACCGCCTGTGCTCTAGCATCCTGCGTCAAACGCGTCAGCGAAGAGGTCGTAGTCATTGCCATTGACGAAGCCGTCGTTGTTGAAGTCGGCGTCGCGGTCGGCGGCATCGAATCGCTCGACGAAGAGGTCGTAGTCATTGGCGTTGACCATGCCGTCGAAGTCAAAGTCGGCGGGGCAGACGCAGGATCGCCGGGCCATGAACGCGGAGGCCTGGCCGTCGACGGCGTCAAACGAACCGCCGATCAAGAGATCACCGCCAGGGAGCCCGACGATCGCGTCCACATATCCCGGATTGATGTCGGTGGCGAGATCGACGAACTGCGAGCCGTCCCAGCGCTGCACGATGCTCTTCATTTGGTGGTTTGCTGCGGCGCGCTCGAAGGCGAGCACCAGATCACCGCTGGCAAGTGTGCCGAGGGCTTGAACGCTGCCGGGCGCGC
Organism: Phycisphaerales bacterium; assembly: GCA_013360695.1. GTDB lineage: Bacteria > Planctomycetota > Phycisphaerae > Phycisphaerales > UBA1924 > JABWBC01. The sequence continues at coordinate 5,683 of JABWBC010000005.1, read as the reverse complement.
CGTCGGCATAGGCGTGCCAGGATGCGCCGTCCCAGCGGGCGATGTTCTGCGCAGGAGTATCGCCGGCTCGATAGAAGTAGCCTCCGACGACCAGGTCGCCGTTGGGCAAGAGCGTGGTGCAGTAGACACTCGGCTGATCGAGCCCGCCCCCGATGCCGCTCCACGCGGCGCCATCCCAGCGGGCGAGCCCTTGATTCGTGGGGTCTCCGTCGATTTCGATATCCCCGCCTGCGACGATGTCTCCGTTGGGCATGGTGATGAGATTGAAGACTCTCCTGCCCACGCCGCTCCCGAGGGCGTGCCATTGCACGCCGTCCCAGCGAGCGACGTTGTGCGCTGTGACGCCGTTCAGGCGTTCGAATTCGCCGCCCACCACCAGATCGCCGTTGGGCAGATACGTTGCGCAGGAAACACTCCCGTCATCCTCTGGAATAGGCGCGACGGCGCTCCAGGCTTGTCCGTCCCAGCGCGCAAGCGTTGAGGCCGAGACTTCGCCCGCGACGGAGAAGTTCCCACGCACCAGAACGCACCCATCAGGAGCTTCGAGCAATTGGAACCCACCGGAGCCGTTCAGGCCCTTCCCGAGGGGTTGCCAGGCGCCGTCGTGCAATCGCGCGATGTGACTCGCGGACCCGTCGGGAGTCATGGTGAAGGTGCCGGTGGCGTAAATATCGCCGTGGGAGTGAATGAGAATGTCCTGCACACTGCCGTCGAATCCTTGACCCAACGCGTTCCACCGCTGTCCGTCCCACCGTGCAAGATGTTTGGCCGGCGCGCCGCCCGCCGCATGGAAGTTCCCTCCCGCGAGCACATCGCCGTTCGGCAGTAGAGACAAAGTTGTCGAAAGAGGTGAATCGTCGCCGAAGCGAGTCCAGCGCGTACCGTCCCATCGAGCCATCGGTCCGACCTGTTCGGTGCCGGAATGATCAAACCCACCCGATGCCACGAGTTCGCCGTGAGGCAGGGCGATCATTGCACCCACGCGAGAGGACGAACTAGAGCTCAAAAGACCATCACCCAACTGCGACCATTGTGTCCCATCCCATCGGGCGACGAGGTTGGCGGGTTGGCCGCCCGCTTCGTTAAAAGACCCGCCGACCACGATCGAGCCATCGGCGAATGGGACCATGCAGCTAACCGAGCCGTTCACACCGCCACCGACTGACTCCCACGTCGCGCCATTCCAGCGAGCGATGCTCCCGCCGCTGAACTGCCCGGCCGCGAGCAAGTGCCCGGCGGAATCGAGCGCCAGGGTGGATGGGTAGCGGAGTCCTTCACCAAAGGCGAACCATCCTGAGCCATCCCATCGCGCGACGCCGGCGAATGGACTTGAAAAGACTCCGCTGACGCACAGATCGCCGTTTGGAAGCAGCAGCAGCGCTCGAACCCGGCCGCTGGTGCCGCCACCCAGCGTCGTCCACATGTGCCCATCCCATCGGGCAATGTTGTTCGCGGGTTTCCCGCCCGCCGAAATGAACTCCCCGCCCACGATCAAATCACCATTCGGCGCGGCGAGTGCGGCGTAGACCGTTCCTTCGACGCCGCCGCCGATCGACTCAAACTCGCCGGTTGCGGGGTCCCATGTCGCGAGCCCCCGCGCGACTTGATCGCCGGCGATTCGGAAGTAGCCCCCGATTACAATGACCTCGCTCCGCGGGCCCGGACCATCGGGATCCCAGAGAGTGAGTTGCTGGACCTGCTGGCCCAGGATTGCGCTCCCCACACCCGGATAGCCATACCCCGGCATCCAGCGCTCCACGCACTGCGCGGACGCGCACGCACACATCGCGGCGGTCAGCGTCATCGCGAACCCACGACCCGCACGACTCAAGTTGTCCGATCTCATGGCCGTTCCCTTTGTGTTTCACACCCACCTTGGGAAGTACCAGAATGTCATGGCATCATAGCTAGCACCCGGCGTCGAAGTGTTCGGCGAAGAGGTCGTAGTCGTCGCCGTTGACGAAGCCGTCGTGGTTGAAGTCGGCGTCGGGGGCGGCGTTGTCGAAGGCGCTGGCGAAGGCGTCGTAGTCGTCGCCGTTGACGAAGCCGTCGTTGTTGAAGTCGGCGGGGCAGGTCGGGGTGATGGTGAAGGCCCAGACGGCGTTGCCATTGGCGAGCCCGTCGCCCGAGGGGAGCGACGACGGGCTGTTGGCGTCGGCGATCTCGCCGTCGAGCTTGATCGCGCCGGTCGCGGTCTTCACGTTGTCGGAGACGGTGACGGCGTAGTCGCCCGCGGGGAGGGGCGCGCCGTTGTCGAGCGTGGCGGCGAAGGTTCCCGGGTTGTACGAGAGCGTGACGGGGAACGGCGAGCCGTTGCGCGTCACGGAAACGTCGGCGCCGGAGATCGTGACGTTGTCGCTGAAGTAGAGGGTGATCGCGGAGGGCGCGGCGGAGTCGGGCGTCGAGGAGCCCAGGGCCGGGGCGGCCTGGGCGACCTTGGCCGGGCCCTGGACATAGGTCGTCGTGGTGATGCCCTCGTGGAGGATCCAGGTGTCGGGGTCGATGTTGACGGAGGTGGCGTTGGCGGGGATGGGGATGAGGAAGTGCTCGGTGAGGGCGTTGTTGCGGACCTTGGTGTTGGTCGGGCCGCCGGAGTGGTTGACGCGGACGGGGACGGGCATGTTGAACACGCCGTAGGACGCGACCTGGTTCTGCTTGAGGTAGAGGCGGAGGTAGTTCTGGCCGTTGATGGCGACGTTCTGGTAGGCGTACTGGTACTTGGGCGCGCCGTTCTCGTAGACCCACTGCTGGAAGAAATAGGTGAGGTCCTCGCCCTCGACGCCGGACATGATGGCGGCGTAGTTGTCGGTGGTGGCGGCGGAGCCTTCGTAGGCGGCGCGGTAGGCGGCCAGCCCGTTGAAGAAGTCGGTGTCGCCCATCACGCCGCGGAGCATGTGCTGGACCCACGCGCCCTTGGCGTAGGAGTTGTTGTAATCGAAGATGACGTTCATGTCGCCGACGTTGGTGACGTAGACGGTGCCGGACATATCGGAGGGGCGGCGTGCGTTGAGGGCGGACTTGTAGGCGGCGGTGTTGATGGAGCCGGTCTTGCGTTCTTCCCAGAGGCATTCGGAGAAGGTGGCGAAGCCTTCGTTGAGCCAGATGTTGTTCCAGGTTTTGCAGGTGACCATGTCTCCCCACCACTGGTGGGCGAGCTCGTGGGCGGTGAGGGATTCGCCGAAGCCGCCCTGGCCGGTCATGGTCTGGTGTTCCATGCCGCCGCCAAAGGTGAACTCATAGATGCCGTATTTCTCGTTGATGAATGGATACAGGCCGTAGACGGTCCTGTAGGTCTCCATCATGGGGATGCACTTTTCCCAGGCGGCGCGGTTTCCGGCGTTGTCATTGCCGGGTGAGACGTAGAAGTTGACGGGCATGGTTCCCGTGCCGTAGTTGTAGGTTTTCGACCAGGTGTTGTACTTGGCGGTGCCGAAAGAGACGAGGTACGGCGCGATCTGGTAGTTGGTCTTCCAGCGGTACTTGGAGCGGTTGCCGGAGAGGGCGTCGACGCCCTGGAGCAGGCCGTTGGACGCGGTGGTGAGGGTGTTCTGAGCGGTGACGGCCAGGTCCATGGTGAACTTGTCGCCGTTGTCGCCCGAAGCGCCGAAGTCGCCGTCCTTGGTGGGCCACCAGGTGGCGGCGAAGTAGGCCTCGCTCAGGGTGAAGACGGCGGGCTGTCCGCCCAGGGTGGTGAACTCGATGGAGCCGAAGCCGCGCGAGACGGCGGTGCCGGTGTAGGCAATCGCGACGGTGAAGACCTCGCCCGCGTTGTAGACGCGGGGGAGGTTGATCTGTCGTCCGTAGGAGCCGACGGCGGAGGCGGTGGCGTTGACGTTGTCGACCTTGAGCGAGGTGATGGTGAAGTTGGAGCGGAGGCGGATGGTGAACTGGGTGAGGTTATTGACGTTGCTCTTGACGGTGATGGTGTTGGTGCCGGTGATGACGTCGGTGGAAGTGAAGAGTTCGATGTCGAGGTTGTTGTGGAGGACGTCGGTGGCGTCGGAGGCCTCGCGCGTGCCGTTGTTTCCGTGGTCGCCCAGGACGATGGGCGAGCCGTCGGGGTTGAGGCCCTCATGCCAGAGGTGCTTGAGGTGGCGGGCCTTGGAGCAAGCTGGGTCGGTGCAAGGGTCATGCTGGGCCAGCGCGGGAGAGGCGGTGGCGAGGGCGGCAAGCAGCAAGGTCTGAATAGTCCGGCGCGTGGTCATTTCTTTACTCCCTTTGGCGAACAGCCAACCCCACGGGGGCACTCCGCCGGGTTCGGCGCGGGCGCACCCCAGCCACCACCATATCGGCGGGCGGGGCCTGGACCAAGGGATACGCGGGGGTTCTTGGGGTAGGTTGCCCAAATTGCGCGCGCCGGGTGTCGATGCGTGTGGACGGCCTGTGGACGGCATGGATTGATCGGACCTTGGACCCCCCAAAGGCGGGGAGTTCGGGGGTGGCGGGCAATCGCCCGTACCATGCCGGCGTGAATCCGGGCAATCTGGATGCTGGTGGGCTGGAACGCGCGCGAGGCCGCGAATGGTGGCGACGCGGGCGGTGGGCGGCGCTGCTGATCGTGGCGGTGTGTTCGGCGGTGTATTGGGTGGGCTTGGGTGCCAACGGCCTGTCGATGAGCGAGGGGCACCGGGCGATCCCGGGATGGGAGATGGCGCGGAGTGGCGAGTGGCTCGTGCCGCGGATGTACGAGCGGGTGTATGTGCGCAAGCCGCCCGGCATGTTCTGGGCGATCGCGGCATCGGCAAAGGTGCTGGGCGAGACGGAGTTTTCGGCCCGGGCGGTGTCGGCGATGGCGATGACCGTGTCGGCGCTGGTGGTGTTCCTCGTGACGAGGCGATGGTTCGGCGGCGCGGGCGGATTGGCGGCGGGGTTGGCGCAGGCCCTCACGCCGCTCTGGTGGTCGGTGGGGCGGAGCGCGGAGATCGAGGCGCTGAACAACGCGCTGACGCAGGCGGCGTGCTTGCTGGCTGTGGACGCGATGATGCTCCGACGCGAAGGCGGACATGGTTCGGCCACCGATGGCGCGAGCGCTTCGGGTGCCGTCGCAAGGTCGAAGATGGTCACCTTGCTCGGCATCGCGCTGTGTACGGGCGGGGCGCTGCTCGCAAAGGGGCCGGCGTGCGCCAGCGCGATCGGCGCGGTGCTGGTGGCGGGGCTGGTGGTCGGGCGACCAGTGAGTGCGGTTTTCCGCCCGAGCTTGGTGGCGGGGCTGGTGCTGGGCGTCGCGGCGTTCGGGGCGTGGGTGTTCATGGCGGAGCGCGCGATCGCGGCGATGACGATCGATCCCGTTGCGCCGGTGGTCCGCCAGAGCGTGGGGGACTTTCTGTACGGTCCGGGCTGGCCCGCGAAGCTGGCGTTCTTTCCGTTCGCGACGTTGGCGAGCGTGATGCCGGCGGGCGTGGCGATGCTCTTTGTGTTCGGGCGCGAGGCGCGGGCGGAACGCGACGCGGGCCGGGAAGCGTGCATTGCGCATGACGCCGCCCGAGTGCTCACGCTCGGCGCGCTGCTGGGTGTTGGTGCGTTGATGCTGTCGGGCGTGACGAATCCGCGCTACGCGATGCCGGTGCTGACGCTCGTGCCGCCGACGCTGGGGTATGTGGTGCACCTTCGGCATCGAGCAGCGGCACGGCTTCAACCGCATCACGCCGGCACTGTTCGTGGCCGACATGGCCAAGAGCGCGCT
>JABWBC010000087.1 GCA_013360695.1 Phycisphaerales bacterium | reverse complement strand
AAGGCGCGCTTCCCGGAGATCGAGCGCCGCGTGCTCGCGTACTGGGAGCGGGAGGGGATCTTCCGCGAGTCGGTCGAGCGGCGGCCGGCGGGGCCACGCGGGGCGAACGAGTACGTCTTCTACGACGGGCCGCCCTTCGCCAACGGCCTGCCCCACTACGGCCACCTGCTGACCGGCTACGTGAAGGACATCGTCCCGCGCTACCAGACCATGCGCGGCCGCCGCGTGGAGCGCCGCTTCGGCTGGGACTGCCACGGGCTCCCGGCCGAGATGGAGGCCGAGAAGGAGCTCGTCGAGGCGCTCTCGATCCGGCTGCAGGCCCTGGGCCAGGAGCATCCCGAGATCGCCGAGACCCTGAACTCGATCGGGGTCATGCACCGGGCCGCCGGGCACCCGGACAAGGCGGTCGACTTCTTCAAGCGGGCGATCGAGATCCGGGCCAAGGCCCTTGGGGACGGGCACCCGGGGGTCGCGCTCCTGCGGGCCAACCTGGGCGAGGCCTACCAGGTGCAGGGGATCTTCGACGACGCGGAGCGGCTCTTCGCCCAGGCCCTCGAGGCCCAGAGCAAGCACACCGCGGCGATCGACGCGTATCGAGAGGTTGCGTCACGCCACGACGGCGCGACCGCGGCCCGCGCCCAGTTCCAGATCGGCGAGTGCCTCGTCGCCCTCGGCAAGCATCAGGACGCGATCGCCGAACTGGTCAAGGTCGACGCCGCGTTCGCCGAGCCCGAGTGGTCCGCGGCGGCGCTGTTCGAGGTCGGGCGCGTGCTCGTGATGATCCAACGCCCCGACGACGCCGCGCGCCAGTTCGACGAGGTTATCTCGCGTTTCCCGGATTCGCAGTGGGGCGCCATGGCCAGGAATGAGCGCGCCAAGCTCGCGCCCGCCGCGCTGCCGGGACGCCGCAACGCCGCGGCGAGCACGCCCACTCGCACCCCCGACAACCTGCAAGGAGATCGATAGCCATGCGATTCGCACACGCACACCGATGGTCCCGAGCCGCGAGCGTGATCGGCGCGATGCTCGCGTTGTCCTCGCGCCTCCTGGCGCAATCCGGCGAGGCCGCCGCAACGCCAAGCACGCCCTCATCGCCCGGGCCGACCGGCCTGATCTCGACCGTCTGGGACCTCACCCTCAAGGGCGGGCCGGTGATGGTTCCGATCGCGATCTGCTCGCTGGTGGCGCTCGCGCTGGTGGTGGAGCGGTTGTGGTCGCTTCAACGCGTCAAGGTGATGCCGCCGGCATTCGTCGCGGGCGTTCGCCCAGCGCTCTCGCGCGGGCAGGGCGCGGCACTGGACTTCTGCCGCTCGCATCCGTCGCCGATCTCGCGCGTGCTGGAGGCGGGCATTCGGCGCTGGGATCGCCCGCTCGAGCAGGTGGAGAAGCAGATCACGGAGGCCGGGCTGCGCGAGACCACGATGCTCCGCAAGAATTTTCGCGGTCTGGTCGTGATCACCGCGGTCTCGCCGCTCCTGGGTCTCTTGGGCACGATCTTCGGCATGATCACCGCGTTCCGCACCGTCGCGGCGTCGGGCGATGCCCTCGGGCGCACCGAGCTCCTCGCCGGCGGTATTTACGAGGCGATGGTGACGACGGCGGCGGGGCTGATCGTCGCGATCCCGACGCTGCTGACGTACCACGCGCTGGCGGCAAAGGTCGATCGCCTCGTGTTCGACATGGACGCGGCGTGCATCGATCTCATCGAGGCGCACGACGCAAGCGGCGCCCACCCGGCGGCGCCCGCGAACCACGCGCCGACAAGCCGAGAAGCAGCTCACACACCTCGCGCCGCGGGCGCGACGCAGAACGGCATCGCGCGCACCACCGATCTCAACGTGATCGACAACGGAGAGGCCGCTCCGCCCCCGGCCACGCCCGCGAACACTCCCGACGCCGCCACGGTCGCGGCGTAGAGCACGCTCGTGGCGGTGCGACGACTCAACGCCCGTGCCGCCGAGGCGCCACCGCGACACAGAAGCGTGCCGTACGGCCCGCGACGCATCCCGCGATTCCTCACACACACGAACGACGATCTTCGCGAGGGACTTCGATGATCCTGCAGCAGTCCAACAACGACCAGGCAATTGGAGTGGACCTCACGCCGGTGATCGACATGGTGTTCATGCTCCTCATCTTCTTCCTGGTCGCCACGACGTTCCAGCAGCAGGAGCGCGAGGCCAAGGTCGCGCTCCCTCAGGCCGCGGCGTCCGCGCCGATCTCGTCGGCGCTGCGAGAGATCGTGATCAACGTGACGCGCGACGGCACGCTGATCGTCAACACCAGGGTGGTCGACGAATCGTCGCTGCTCTCCATGCTGAAGAACGCCGTCGCGCAAAACCCGGCGCAGAAGGTAAACGTGCGGGGTGATCGCGACGCGGCGTATGGCATGGTCGCGCGGGCGCTGGACCTATGCAAGCAGGCCGGCATCGCGGAACCCTTCCTTCAGACCATTCCCACGCGTTAGCGCGGAGTTGCACCGATGAGAGCGCTCGGCATCGTCACATTAACTGTGGTTGGGGCCGGTACGCTGGCGCTGGTCGGCGTGCTGGCGGCGCAGCACGCGTCAAGCTTCTGGAGCGACGCGGGAACGATCAGCCAGCCGCCCGAGGCGCCCGTTCGATCGATCCTGTGGCAGCCCGCGCGCCCCGTCGCGGGCGTCAACTCGAGCGTCGATGAGTACGAGCCCAAGTACTCGCCCGACGGCACGATGATGGTGTTCGTGCGGCGCAAGCCGGGGCGCAACGCGGACCTCTTCATGTCGCGCTGGTCGCCCGCGGGCTGGAGCACGCCCGAGGCGATCGCGGCGATCAACAGCGACGCGGACGAGCTCGGCCCGGAGATCGCCGGCGACGGCGGGTCGCTGTACTTCTACTCCGATCGCGCGGGCGGGCGCGGCGGGTATGACCTGTGGGTGTCGCATCGCGTGAACAACGAGTGGGCGACGCCGCAGAACATGGGCGACGGCGTCAACACGGAGTTCAACGAGTACGGACCGGCGCTGACGCCCGATCGAAGCATCTTGTTCTTCTCGTCGAACAGACCGCGGGAGGAGGAAGAATCGCCCGCGCCCGCGGCGTGGGACGCGACGATGCGCGAGCGGCACGCGCGCCACGACTACGACCTGTATCAGGCCAGTGTCCACGACGGCACGGCGGACGGAGCGAGGCCCGTCGCGTGGGCCAACACGACGCGGGATGAGGGCGCACCGGCGGTGAGTCCGGCGGGCGATTACCTTTACTTTGCGTCGGATCGCGATGGCGGCGCGGGTGGATATGACCTGTATCGCGCGCGGATCAACGACCCGCGGCGGCACGAGGTCGAGAACCTCGGGGAGGCCGTGAACTCTCGAAATAATGAGCTTGATCCGGGGCTGAGTGCGGACGGCTTTCGATTGACGTTCAGCTCGGATCGGGGGTTGAGCGCGGTTGAGGCGGCGCCCGCGAGCGCGGCCCCCACTGCCGCCAGACCGGATGACCCGGCACGGAGCGATGCGGCGGGCGCGGACGTGGTCTCCGGTGATACGGCCGCGGCCATTGCCACACCACACGTTGAGGGCTCGCGAGCGGATCGCGATTACAACCTGTGGTCGACGGCGTCGCGCGAGGTATTCCTCGATCACCGGCCGATTGGCGCGAAGCTGGCTCAGTGGATCAACGCCGCGTGGCCTTGGCTCCTGCTGCTCCTGCTCGCGGCGATGTTGCTCTGGCTGCTGGCCCGGCTTCTGCGGTCCGAGGCGTGGCGGCGGCGGTTTGCGCAGATGTCGCTCTTGGCGCGCTGCCTGCTCATCTCGCTGCTCATCCACGCGTTGATCGCGTCGCTGCTCACGATCTGGCGCGTTGGCACGTACCTGGGAGAGCTGATGCAATCGGGCGGCACTCGCGTCGTGCTCGCTTCGTCGGCGTCGGAGATGTCGGGCGATATCACGTCGCAGTTTGCAACGAGCATCGAAGCGCCGGAGATGCCGCCGCTCGAGGCGCGGGAGCCTGAGTTGCCTCGGATCGAACTGACGACTCCCGAGGTGCGAACGGCGATGGAGGCGCGGGAGCGGAGTGATGCGCCGCCCGACATATCGGCGCCCTTGCCGAGCCCGATGCCCACCGAAGTGGTTCAGCCGAGCGAGACGGCGCCGGCCGCGTTGCAGGAGCAGACGCTCGCGAATGAGGCCCTGCCGAGGGCCGAGGCGCCGCGGATGTCCAGCGCGGAGGCGGTGATGGACCAGCCGAAGCTGGGAGCGGGCGTCGCGCCGAAGCTGGCGTCGCCACTGAATGCCGATGTGACGCCGACGAAGCTGGCGGCTCGCGAGGCGAACGACACCGCGCCGGCGATGCCGTCGGTCGAGTCACCGAAGCGTGACGCGAACGAGGCGAGTTCGCCCTTGCCATCGGAGGCGATGTCGCGCTCCGCGACCGACTTGCCCGCGAGCGAGCTGATTTCCGAGGCCGCGTTGCCGTCGACCGAACGACCGACGCGCGTGGCGGAGGTGGCGTCGACGTCCGTGTTGTTGCCGCCCGCGGGCGTGCCTCGCGCGAGCGAGGCGATCGAAGCGCCGACTCCGGCAACGGCTTTGGCGGTGAGGGAGCCGTCGCGTGAGTCTCTCATTCCATCGGTGCAGGGCGTGGTTTCCCTGGCACCGGTGAAGGTCCCGGAGCCATCGTCGCCCGCGATTGGTCTGGAGACCGAGCCGCCCTCGCTGCCGGCGCGAGCGTCGCTGCAGGAGAGTCCGCTGCCGCGGGTCGAGCGTCCGGCGGAGGCGCGTTCGGCGACTCCCGAGCCTTCGGCGTCGTACGCGACGACGCTGGAGTTGCCAAGAGAAGGATCGTCGCTGAGCGCGGCGCCGATCGAACTCCCGCAGGTTGAAGTGTCTCCCACGACGCTCGCGCCGCGTCCGCGGCGTGAATCAAGCGATGCGCCCGCGGTCCAGCTTCCCGCGGCGCCGCTGCCTGTGCCGAGCCTGGGGGAGCCGGCGCGGCCAGACGTGTCGAAGGTGTTGAACATGACGGCGCGCGAGCCGCTCCCGACGCTGCCACCGGAGCTGCCGCAGCCGATCGAGGACTTCGCACAGCGTGCGCCGGAGCAGCGATCGGCGCTCGTCGAGAAGATGGGCGGGAGCCAGGAGACGGAGCGCGCGGTGGCGCGGGCGCTGGAATGGCTGAAGCGGGTGCAGGAGTCCGACGGACGCTGGTCGAGCAAGAACAACGGCGGCGAGGTGAACGCCGACACCGCGATGACCGGCATGGCGCTCCTGTGCTTCCTGTCGGCGGGGCACACGCACACGCAGGACGGCCCGTATCGAGACACGGTGTCGCGCGCGATCGAACACCTGGTGTCGCGTCAGCAGGCAAGCGGCAATCTCGCGGCCGACGAGACGATGTACGGCCAGACGATCGCGAGCGTCGCGCTGTGCGAGGCGTACGCGATGACGCGCGACGTGCGGCTCGCGCGCCCGGTAAAGCTCGCGGTCGAGTTCGTCGATGCGTCGGCGCGATCGAACGACGGCTCGGCGGGGAAGACCAGCGTGCTCGGCTGGCAGGTCATGGCGATGGAGAGCGCTCGGCGCGCGGGCGTGAAGACATCGAACATCACGTTCGACGCGGCGCGGCGCTGGCTGGACTCGGTCGCGGCGGCGGGCGCGCCGGGGCGGTACGCGTATCAGCGGGGGCAGGCGACGAGCCCGGCGATGACGGCCGAGGCGATGTTCGTGCAGCAATTGCTGGGTCGCGGGGCGGGCGAAGCACGGATGGAGGATTCGGCGCGGTTCATCCTGGAAGAGTTGCCGCGCTGGCGGGACGGCGCGCCGACGCACTCCTGGTACTACGCGACGCTGGCGCTGTTTCAGCACCAGGGCGAGGCTTGGACGCGCTGGAACAGCGCGCTGGTGCCCGAGCTGCTGGCGCATCAGCACACGGATGGGGAATTGGCGGGGAGTTGGGAGCCGCAGGACCGCTGGTCGAAGCTGTGCGGGCGCGTGCATCAGACGGCGGTATGCACGCTGAGCCTCGAGGTGTATTACCGGTACAGGACGCGGGCGGAGTGACCGCAAGGGGAGATCATGGGACGACGCGTGGCCAACAGGTTGGCCGCGCCACCCGGAGCCCGATCCCGACCGACGTATTCACTTGTCAAAGACGCCGGGGTTGCGCCGCGGACGAACTCGTCCGAGGCTTGGCCCAGGTGAGGGCGCGGGGCACGCACGCGCTCTCCGATAGGGGGGCGGACGGACACTTTGGTGCGCACCAAGGCGGTGGTAAGCAGGCACTAGCCGCTCGGCGCTGGGCACAAGAAAATGCAGGAAGATGAGGCCGGGGAGGGGGTTGCGCGAGGGGGGACAGCGTGCGAAGATTTTTTTCGGGAATCTGGAAAGAGGGCGAAAAGACGGACACTCTGGTGCGCACAGAAGCGGTGATAAGCGGACACTAACCGGGAGGCGCGGATTCGGCGCCCTAGACTTTCCCGGTGGGGTGGCAGAGCGGTTGAACGCGCCGGACTTGAAATCCGGTTTGCCCGTCAGGGCAACAGGGGTTCGAATCCCCTCCCCACCGTTTCTCGGAAGAAACGAAGAGAGATAGAGACGAAGTGAAAGACGGCGCGAACATGGCGCGTCGCTGCTTCGCGAGGTGACGTCGCAGCGCGAGAGCTCGGCGTATGCGCAGTGGTCCACAGGGCCAGACTTGCTGGCGTGATTACTGATTGCCTGGCGGGACCGGATCGGCGCTCGGTGCCGGCGCGGGCGTTGCGGTCGCACTTTCAGCGGCGGGGGGTGCATCGGGCGCGGCGGGCGGCGTGGGCTCGGGGTCGCCCGGGCCGGGGACGCGCTTGAGCCAATCGAGCCATTCGGGGAGCTGGGGATCGAGGCCCTGGGTCGGCGTGGGCGCGGGGGTCCAGTCGACCTTGCCAGCGCCGAGCAGCGTGCCGGTGGCGAAGGCGAGGTCGATCTGGGCGACCTGGTAATCGGTGAGGGCGCGGGCCTCGGCGAACTGGGATTCGGCGAGGCGGGCGGCGGCGTCGAGCACGTTGGTGCTGGTGCTGTTGCCGACGTCGAACTGGCGCTGCTCGGCCTGGAAGGCGCGGGTGTTGAGGATCACGCTCTGGCGCGAGGCGAGCACGCGTTGCCAGCCGGAGTTGATGGTGTCGATGGCGTCGAGCACCTCGCGGCGGATTGATTGCTCGCGGGCTTCCTTGGTCGAGAGCCGCTGCAGGCGTTGGAGGATGGACTGGCGGATGCGGGACTTGGCTTCTTCGTTGCCGATCGGGACTTGGGCGGAGAGTCCGACGGACCAATCTTCGAAGCGATTGTCGCGCATGACCTGAAAGGAGCGGTTGAGCGAGCCGCCCAGGCCGTTGACGCGATAGCTGTAGTCCATGGTGACCAGGGGGAGGGCCTGGGAGCGGTTGAAGTCGACGGAGAGCGCGTCGGCGGCGAGGCGGAGTTCGAGGTCGAGCATTTCCATGCGGTCGCGGAGCGCGGCGTCGATGAGCGTCGGCGCGTCGAAGACGAACTCCGCGGGGTCGGGGGGCGTGGCGGTGATGAGCTGGGTGTCGGCGTCGACGGGGAGATCGGGGCGGTTGATGATGCGCTTGAGCTCTCGCTGCTGGGTGAGGGCCTTGTTGGCGGCGACGATGATGGCTTCGAGGCGATCGGCGACGCCGGCCTGGGCGCGGATGACCTCGATCTCGGGCGCGTTGCCGGCGTTGACGCGGCGCTGGGCGCGTTCGAGCTGGGTGACGGCCAGCTCGTATTGCTGCTGGGCGACCTCGAGCTCGCGGCGCACGAGGAAGAGTCGCCAGTAGGCGCGATCGACGGTGGCGAGCTGGCGGATCGCTTCGAGCTTGGTGGAGGCCTCGGCGGCCTGTGCGTTGAGGGAGGCGATCTTGATGGCGTAGGTGTTGGCGCGTCGCCCGGCGCCGCGGAGGAGCGGCTGGCTGAGCGAAAAGACCAGGTCGCTGGTGTAGCTGGGGTTGAGGGTGGAGAAGGAGTTGTTGGTCTCGAGGCGCGAGACCGGGAGCGTGACCTGGACGGTCTCGCCGGTGCGGAGCGGGATGCGCACGCCGGGCTCGATGCTCTTGCTGCGTGCGGCGGAGCTGTCGAGGTCGGAAGCGGTGGGCGAATCGGTCTCGGACCAGGCGCCGCGGAGCGTGAAGAGCGATTCGAACGCGGCCTCCTCGCGGCTGACGTTTTCCTTGGCGATGGTCGGGTCCATCATGGCGATCTTGAGGTCGAGGTTGTTGGTGAGGGCGGCGGCGCGGCAGTCCTCGATCGAGAGGGTCACTTTTTCCGCGTGCTCGAGGCGGGCCTTGGCCTGGTCGGGCGTGGGGGTCTTCGAGGTCGCTTCGGCGGGCTTCTTCTGATCGTCGAAGTTGCGCGCCGTGATCTGGCGCAGACGCTCGGGGGCGATGCGTGCGTAGTCATCCTCGACGGAGCTGAGCGGATTTCCGCCGCAGGAGATGAGGAGCGGGGCGGCGGTGAGGGCGGCGAGAGCGATGATCGCGCGGGCCGAGCGGAAGGGGCTCGGCGTGAGTTTGATCGCGTGCTTCATGATGATCATTCGTGTCGGAGGGCGACGATGGGGTCGAGGCGCGCGGCCTTGATGGCGGGGAACATGCCGAAGATGAGGCCGGTCGCTGCGGAGAAGCCGACGGAGAGTGCGATGGCCCAGATGGGGACGCCGGCTTCTTCGAGGGGGGACTTGGGGATGAGTTTGAGGGCGGCGACGATGCCGAAGCCGATGACGAGCCCGACCGCGCCGCCGATGAGGCAGAGGGTGATGGCCTCGACGAGGAACTGGAGCAGGACGACGGCGGGCTTGGCACCGACGGCTTTGCGCAGGCCGATCTCGCGGGTGCGTTCGCTGACGGAGACGAGCATGATGTTCATGATGCCGATGCCGCCGACGAGGAGGGAGATGGCGACGATGCCGGCGAGGAAGACGGAGAGCCCGGCGGCGAGTTTCTTGAACTGGGCGATGATCTGCTCGATGGCCTCGACGCCGAAGGTGTTGGGGTCGTCGGGCTTGAGGTTTCTCATGCGGCGCATGAAGAAGGTGATCTCGGCCTTGGCGTCTTCGTAGAGTTCGGGCGACTTGGTCTGGGCGACGATGTACATGCGGGGCTCGGGGCGGAGCATGAGCCCGGTCTGGAAGGGGATGTAGACCTCGGTGCGGGCCTCGTCGCCGCCGAACATGGGGCTGACGGTCTTGGTTTCGACGACGCCGACGATGGTGAAGAGGCGTCCGCCGACGGAGATGCGGGTGCCGACGCACTCGCTGGGGAGCTGGAACTCCCCGATGGCCTTGTCGTTGATGATGCAGACCTGGAGGCGCTGGTCCTCGTCGATGGTTGAGAGTGGGCGTCCTTGGACGATGGCGCGGTCTTCGATCTGGTGCCAGGCGGGGCGGACGGCCTGAACGGAGACGGTCGGCTTACTGACGTCGCCGAATTGCACGCTGGTCGCCATCTCAAGGATGGGGGTGAGGCGCTCGATGGAGGGGCAGCGCTCGAGCATGCCGTTGACCTCTTTGAGCTGGATGCGGAGTTGTCGCCAGCTGAAGCGGTCGCGTTGTCCTTCGGGCATGCGCGGGAAGATCCAGACCTTGCTGGCGCCGACGGAGGCGAACTCCTTGAGGACGAACTTCTGCAGGCCGTCGGTGGCGGCGACGACGGAGATGACGGCGGCGACGCCGATGATGATGCCCAGAGTGGTGAGCATGGCGCGGACCTTGTTGGCCCAGATCTGGCTGATGGCGAGGAAGACGGTCTGGAAGATGATGCGGACGATGATCATGGCTTGACCTCCGCGACCGAGGCCGAGACAGAGGCCGAGACGGAGGCCATGACGTCGGCGTCGCCGAGCTCTCGCTTGGCGACGGAGACGGCGGTGACGGCGGCGCGGCGGAGGTAGTCCTGGTGCATCACGTCCTCGTGGGTCGGGCTGTCGGAGAGGATCCGGCCGTCGCGGAGTCGGACGATGCGCTTGGCGTGCCCGGCGATGTCTTCTTCGTGGGTGACGATGACGATGGTCTGCCCTTCGGCGTGGAGTTGTTTGAAGAGCGCGATGATCTCCTCGCTGGTCTTGGAGTCGAGGTTTCCGGTGGGCTCGTCGGCGAGGAGGATGCTGGGGCTGTTGACCAGGGCGCGGGCGATGGCGACGCGCTGGCGCTGGCCGCCGGAGAGCTGCATGGGGCGGTGATGGACACGGTCGCCCAGGCCGACGCGGTCGAGGGCTTCCTTGGCGCGCTTGCGCACGCCCCACCAGCGCTTGGAGGAGTAGATGAGGGGGAGGGTGACGTTGTCGAGGGCGGTCTGACGGTTGAGAAGCTCGAAGGACTGGAAGACGAAGCCGATCTCCTGGTTTCGCACCTGCGCGAGCTGGGTCGCATTCATTCGGTGGGTGGGCTTGCCCGCGAGTTCGTACACGCCCGCGGTGGGACGGTCGAGGCAGCCCAGGATGTTCATCAGCGTGCTCTTGCCCGAGCCCGACGCGCCCATGATGGCGACGAACTCGTTCTTGGCGATGTCGAGGTCGATGCCGCGAAGCGCGTGGACGCGCTCGGTTCCGACGCGGTAGACCTTCTGGAGCTGGCGGATGCGGATGGTCATGCGGGCTTAGTTTCCGGCCTTGGCGGTGGTGGTGGGCGCGGGCTTCTGATCCTTGGGGACCGTGGTTTCGTCGCGGACGGCCTGGCCTTCCTTCATGCCGGTGAGGGACTTGAACGGGCCGGTGATGATGGTCTCGTCGGCGGCGAGCCCGCCCAGCACGATGGTGTGGGTGAGGTCGCTGGGGCCGATGCTGACGGGGACGGTGACGGCCTTTCCGTCGACGACCTTGTAGACGACGCGCGCGTACTTCTTGGTCTTGTCGATGTACTGGCTCGCGTCGACGATCGACTTGGGAAGCTCGTCGAGCGGGCGGTCGAGGACCGCCTGGCTGGGAACCTTGACGACGTCGCGGATGGTCTCGACCTCGATGTCGGCGTTGCCGGTCATGCCCCAGAAGACCTGGTCGCCCTTCGGGATTTCGACGAGGAGTTCGGTCTCGAAATAGGCGGTGCCGTCGCGGTCGACCTGGCGCTGCATCATGACGCGCTGGACGGTGGCGTCGAAGGCCTTGTCGCGGTAGGCGTTGAAGAAGACCTTGGCCTTCTGGCCCGACTTGACGGGCGCGACGTTGGCCTCGTCGACCTTGGCCTGGAGGAGCATCTTGGAGAGATCGGCGATCTCCATGATGACGGTGCCGGCGTTGTTGAACGTGCCGACAACGACGAGCTCGCCGACCTCGGCGTTGCGCTTCACGAGCACGCCGTCGATGGGCGATTTGATGATGGCGTTGTCGAGGTCTTTTTCGGCGCGGCTGATGTTGGCCTTGGCGATTTCGATGGAGAACTCGGCGGCGCGGAGGTTGGACTCGGCGCGCTGGAAGTCGGCCTCGGACTGGTCGAGTTCGGCCTTGGAGATGTCCTTGGTGGAGAAGAGCTCGCGTCGGCGGCCGAGCTCCTGCTCCATGTTCTTGTAGGTCGCCTTGGCGCCGTCGAGGCGGGCCTTCTCGCCGTCGAGCTGGGCCCGGGCGGAATCGAGGTTGGCGACCAGGTCACGATCGTCGAGTCGGACGACGACGTCGCCGGACTTGACCTGGTCTCCTTCGTCGAAGGGGAGGGCGGTGATTCGGGCCGAGACCTGGGCGCTGATGAGCACCTTGTTCTTGGGCTCGGAGAGCCCGGGCGCGGAGACGGTTCGGATGAGATCGCCCTTGACGGCTTTGTCGAGGCGGACGGTGGTCGCCTGAAGGTCAGGGCGGAACTGCTCCTGCAGCTTCTTGAGCTGACCCGAGCTGTAGAGCCAGTACGACCCGCCGGCGCAGCCCAGCACAAGAACGACGAAGATCCCAAGCAGCCATTTCCACACGAGATTCACACTCCAGGTTGGTCGTGCCGACCGGCGCGAGGGCCGGTTTCGAAGTCGATCGCGCCGGACGGATTCGCCGGGCGCGCCGGTAGGGCTTCACTGGGGAACGCGGGTCCCCGTTTTCAGCGTGCGAACGTTGTCGATCCACCCACGCCGGCGTTCCAGAGCCGGAGCCCACCCGCACCCCCGATGATCGCGGCCGCGACCCGCGATACGTTGTACCGGCCCGCTCGGGTCGGGATGCCGAGGGCGGGCCGAACAATTCTAGAAAGTTCGAGGGGGCGGCGACGGAAATCGGGGAAAGGAGTTCCCAATCAGGATGGGGCGGGAGGACGGTCTGACGTCAACCCGCGTAGGCCGGCGGGATGGTTCCGTGGCCGGCACTCGCCTCGTCTTGGTGAATCACCTATGGATCATGCGATGCCCAATACCGCTCGCTTCCGCGATCCCGACGCGACGTCTTCCGACCGGAAGAAGGCGGTTGCTCTGCACCTGCTCGGGCTGTCGTCGGTGGTTTGGATTCCCGTGGTGCCTTCGCTGGTTCTCTGGCTCATCACGAGGGACGATTCGGGGTTCGTGCGCGATCACGGCAAGGAGGCGATCAATTTCCAGATTTCCTGCGTGATTTATTTCGTCGTGGGGCTGGTGACGCTTCCGATTCTGATCGGTGGCCTGATCTTGGCGGGCACGGGCGTGCTGGCGCTGGTCGGCATGGTGATGGCGTCGATCGCGGCGAAGGACTCGGAGTACTTCCGATATCCGATGTGCCTGCGCCTGATCAAGTAGTCATGGCGTCCGCGGAGTGGCGAGACCCAACGAACACCGATCGCCCCTTCGCTTGGGCATGGGGGTCGCGATACACTCTCTCCGAGTGTCGTTGCTGCAGGCGATCAAACTCCGAAAGACGTTTTCCGGGCGGCTCGTCGTCAACGACGTGTCGTTTGTGGTCAATCCCAGCGAGATCGTGGGGCTGCTGGGTCGGAACGGCGCGGGCAAGACCACCAGCTTCCGCATGACGATCGGGATGATCGACCCTGATCCGGGCCCGGACTCGGGGCGGGTGCTCTTCAATGACAATGATGTCTCGAATCTGCCCATGTATCGGCGGGCGAGGCTGGGCATGGGCTATCTGTCACAGGAGCCCAGCATCTTCACGCGGATGACGGTGGAGCAGAATCTCCTGGCGATCCTGGAGACGCAGCCGCTCTCGCGCGACGAGCAATACAAGCGGGCGGCGGGGTTGCTGGCGCAGTTCGGGCTGAAGCACAAGGCCAAGCACCAGGCGCGCACGTGCTCGGGCGGCGAGCGGCGGAAGCTCGAGATCGCCCGCGCGCTGGTGACGCGCCCCAAGCTCATCCTGCTGGACGAGCCGTTCAGTGGCGTGGACCCGATCGCGGTCGAGGACCTGCAGACGGAAATCCGGCGCCTGGCCGAGACGGGCATCGCGTTCCTGATCACCGACCACAACGTGCAGCAGACGCTGCGGGTGTGCGATCGCGCGTACATCCTGGACAGCGGCCGGGTTTTCGCGGAGGGCACGCCGCGCGATCTCATCAATGACGAGATGGTGCGGCGCGTGTATTTGGGCTCGCTGTTCCGTGGCGACGAGTTCGACGATCATCACGCGCCGCGCGGGCCGGGGAACACCGCGGCTACCCAGCAGGCCGTGCCGCTGGTCGGCGCCCCCACCACATTGCCTCGGTCCGCGCCGAACTCGCCGGCGGCCAATGGCCAGCCCACGGCGGTGGTGAAACCGGCGGGGCCAAGGGGGACCGTGAATCCGCCCGCTCCGGGTGCGTCGGGCGTGAACCCGCCGGGCCCGAGGCGATGACGGCCGCCGAGCCGAGCCGGGCCGGACGTGGTATCGTGACACTATGAACCTGCGGCCCGCCACTTCCACAATTCTGCTCGGCCTCGTCGCCTGCACGCTGGTGCTGCCCGGCTGTCTCACGCGTCGGATCACGGTGACATCGAACCCTGCGGGAGCGACGGTGTGGCTGAACGACGCGGAGGTCGGGCGAACGCCGCTCTCGACGGACTTCACCTACTACGGCGATTACGACGTGCGCGTGAAGCTCGAGGGGTATGAGCCGACCAATCAGAGGATGACGGCGAAGATTCCGCTGCACGAGGTGCCGCCGTTCGACCTGTTCGCGGAGGCGATGCCGGCGAGGATCGATCACGAGGTGAAGTGGCACTTTGATCTGGTGCCGGCGCTCGAGACGTCGATGCCTCGCGAGCAGTACGAGAAAGAACTGCTGGAGCGGGCGACGGACCTTTCGACGAAGGTGGAGCGTCCGGCGGAGGAATGAGGCGGGGTGGTTGGGGTCTGAACTCCGATCGCGCGGCGATTCTTCGGCGTGCCGATAACACGGTGACCTTGCCGCGGAGCGAAAGCGCCGGTGTTTCGTGATTCGGCGTCGCGCTTTCGCGGGCGAGGCAAGAACACGGGCGCTGCGGCGGCATGGACTTTCATGTGTGCGATCTTGTTCCGACCGAGCGTCGTCGATAGTCTGGCGTGCGGGAGCATCGCCATGAACAACGCGCGGAAGGCCGTGGCCGGAGTATTGCTGTTCGGGATGTTGGCGGCGTTGTGCTCGTGCGCGTCCGAGGTGCGTGGCGTGCAGCGCCCGCCCAAGGCCGCGAACCGCGACAATGGCGGCACGCGACTCCCGGCCACGGGGGCCTGGGAAGGTCATCAGTGGCGCAGGCTGGCGTGGCTGGATGAGCGTGGCGAGATCGCGCCCGGCGCGCTGCAAAGG
>JABWBC010000086.1 GCA_013360695.1 Phycisphaerales bacterium | reverse complement strand
CCGCCCCGCCGCAACAACCCCAACACCCCGCGGCCCGCCACGGCACCCGGCGCAAGTCAGATCAATCCCGCCGGCGCCCAGCCGCCCGCCGGTGCCGAGGGCGCGACGGGACACAAGGGCCTCGAACACCTCCCCGCGCCCGAGCCCGGCGAGGACGAAGTCACTCTCTCGGCGTTCAGCGAGCCCGTCGAGCTCACGGCGCTCGTCGAGTACGTCACCACCACCCTCGAGATAAACAGCAGCACCAAGGGCCAGCTCAGCGGCACCATCACGTTCAACGCGCCCGTCAAGATCAAGAAAACCCAGCTCCTGCCGCTGCTCGACGCGCTCCTCGCCCAGTACAACTTCACCATCACCCTCGACCCCACGGGCTTCTACATGGTGCATCCGATCTCGGATGTCCAGGTCAACCTCGACGGCGAAACCGCGACCACCCGCGTCTTCCCCGTTCCGAACGTCAAGCCTTCGTTCCTTAAGCCCGCCATCGAAGCGCAGATGGGCGGCGGGGCCGCGGCTAACCCGGGCAACCCCGGCACGCCCGGCGCCCCTGGGCTCCGCGGCATTGCCTATGTCGATGAGCTGGGGGTGATCGTCGCCACCGACTCGGTCCGCCGACTCAACGCCGTCGAATCCCTCGTCAAGTCGCTGCTGGAGCAGTACGGGAAGTACCGTTTCATCCGGCGCGAGCTGGAGTTCGTTTCCGCGCCCGTCGCCCGGGAGCGAGCGCTCGCTCTCCTAGGCGCCAACGTCGGCTCCGGCGCCTCGCAGAACCAAGGCCAGCCGAACATCGACCCCAACACCGGCCAGCCCATCCAGGGCCAGCCCGGCGCCGGCGCCAGCAAGGCCGAGAGCCTCCCGGAACGACTCAGCGTCGATCCCACGGGCAACGCCCTGGTCTTCCGCGGCACGCCCGATGAGGAGGCCGTCCTCGATCAGGTGCTCGAAGTCATCGACGTGCCCAACAACCTCGAGCCCAAGTCCTATGAGGTCGGCTCTTCCGCCAAGCAGATCGCCGAGATCGCGAAGGTGCGGGGGCTGGGCGAGGTCCAGCTGATCGAGAAGCCAGCCGAAAACGACCCCAACCGCCCCGTCTTTTACAACTACTACGACCCGGGTCAGAACCAGCAGCGGCAGACCAAGTCCATCTCGGGCGGGCCCACCATGGTCGTCGACGAAGCCTCGGGCAAGATCACCTACTACGCCACGCCACGCCAGCACGAAGAGCTGACCAAGCTCATCAAGGAGATCAACCCCTCGGAAGAGCGCGTCGTCATCCGCGCCTACAAGCTGAAACACTCCGATGCCGAAAAAGTCTCGCAGCTTATCCTTGGCCTCATCGAAAACCAGTCCCTCCCCAACGACACCGGCTCTTCGCCGCTCCTTGATACCGGCGGAGCCTACAGCAGCACCAGCTACAGCGCCAGAGGACGCCGCACCACCGTCTACAACCCCGGCACCGGCACCAACGATGGCGAGCTCTCCCTCGCCGGTGGCGAGGACGTCTTCGTGATCCCCGACAAGGCCAACAACCAGGTGCTGGTCAAGGCGCCCATCAAGCAGCAGCCCGAGTTCTCCCGCCTCATCGAGAAGATCGACCTCCGCAGGCCGCAGGTCTTCCTTGAGGCCAAGATCGTCGCCGTGACGGCGTCCGAAGAGATGCGTCTGGCCTTCGAAACCCAGCTCATCAACGCCGCGGGCACCGGCGGCGTGCTCAACACCAACTTCGGTCTCTCCTCCTTCGCGACCGGCACCGGCCTGGCCAATCCCAAGACCGTCGCGACCGGTCTTACCGGCCTCACCGCCGCCATCATCAAGTCCGACCAGGTGCCCATCGCGCTCACCGCGTTCGGCCGAGACATCGACACCCGCATCCTCTCCTCGCCCCAGCTCCTGGTCGCCGACAACGAAGAAGCCGAGATCGCCAGCATCGATCAGCAGCCGACGCAGACCACCACGCTTGGCAATTCCGGGAGCACCGGCACCCGCGACGTTCAGAGCTACGAATACGTCGACGCCGGCACCAAGCTCACCGTCAAGCCCCAGATCTCCGAGGGCGGCTACCTCCGGCTGAAGTACGACATCGAGCTCTCCAACTTCACCGGCTCCGGGAGCGACGGCCAGCCCCCGCCCAAGCAGAAGAACAACGTCAAGTCCGACTCCGTCACCGTGCCCACCGACATGACCGTCGTCGTCGGCGGCGTGGTTGTCTCAACCGACAACCGAACCGTCGTGAAAGTCCCGCTGCTCGGCGACATCCCCATCGTGGGCGCTCTCTTCCGCGACGACAGCAAGACCGATCGCAAGACGACGCTCTACGTTTTTATCACGCCGCGCATCATGCGCGACGATCTCTTCGACGATCTCCGCCTCCTCACCGAGGGCCCGCAGGCCAAGTCGAAGATCGACTCCGACGTTCCGGCCTTGAAGCCCTCGTCGATCGACATCCTGCCGGACGCCGCCCCGGAGCTCACGCCCGCGCTCTCGCCCGCGCGCGACTCGTCGCAATCGAAGGACGCGAAGGAGAAGAAGGACGCCTCGAACGGCGTGGTGAAGATCCGCTGATCGAACGGCGTCACGCTCATGCCAGACCAATCCTCCAAATCCAACGGCAAGCCGAAGCCGAGTTCCACCAAGGCCCTGGCCGCACGCTCCGCCGCGCCAGCGGTCGACCCACTCGCCGCGCCCGAGTGGAACCGCGTCGCGCAGGCGTTCACAGGTCTCTCGCTCTCGCCCGAACAGCTCCGGCAGTTCGCCGCCATCGACGGGAGCGACCAGGAGCCCTGGGACACCATGCTCTCGGTGCTCGCGATCGACGAGCATCAGGCCCTGGAGCTTTACTCCAAGCGCACCGGCCTGCCCTATCAACCCGAGCCGCGCCTCCACGAATCCGCCGGTCGCTTCTACGAGACCATCCCGCCCGAGGTCGCTCGCCAGCACCTGCTGGCGGGCCTTGAGAGCGACGGCTCGACCATGACGCTCGCGACCGCACAGCCCATGGGCGCCGGCGTCTTCTCGATGATCGAGGATGCGCTGGGCATGCCCGTGCGCCTCACGCTCGCGCCCCGCGCGGGCGTCGCGAATCTCCTCAACCGCGGCTACGAGCAGCGCCAGGACCTGGTCACCGAGATCGTCGAGGAGATGCCGCTCGACGAGCGCTCGATCCAGAACCTCGCGGGCTCGGTGGGCCAGGCGACCGATCTCCTGCAGCTCGCGCGCCAGACGCCCGTCATCCGCCTCGTCAACATGATCCTCTTCGAGGCGCTCCGCCGTCGCGCCAGCGACGTCCACGTCCATCCGATGGAGAACAAGCTCGTCATCCGTTTCCGAGTCGACGGGATGCTGGTCGACGCGTTCAGCCCGCCGCTCTCGCTCGCGCCCGCGATCAGCTCGCGATTGAAAGTCATGACCGAGCTCGACATCGCCAACCGCCACAGCCCCCAGGACGGGCACACCAGCGTCCGCATCGGCAGCCGCAAGGTTGATATCCGCTTCTCGTGCATACCCACGGTGTACGGCGAGCGCCTCGTTCTCCGCCTGCTCGATCAATCGTCCACGCAGCTCTCGCTCGACCAGATCGGCATGACCAAGAAGATGCAGGCCCAGCTCATGGACCTGGTCGATCGCCCCACGGGCATCATCCTGGTTACCGGCCCGACCGGCTCGGGCAAGACGACCACGCTCTACGCCGCCCTCGGGCAGATCGATCGCACCAGCCGCAATGTCATGACCATCGAAGACCCCGTCGAGTATCACCTCGAGGGCATCAGCCAGATGCAGGTCAACGTCAAGCGCGGCGTCACCTTTGCGACCGGCCTGCGCTCATTGCTCCGCCAGGACCCCGATGTCATCCTCGTCGGCGAAATCCGCGACCAGGAGACCGCCCAGCTGGCGGTGCAGGCCTCGCTCACCGGGCACCTGGTGCTCGCGACGCTCCATACCAACGACGCGCCGAGCGCGATCACCCGCCTCATCGACATCGGCATCGAGCCGTACCTTATCACCAGCTCGCTGGTCGGCGTGCTGGCGCAGCGCCTCGTGCGCCGCATCTGCCCCGCGTGCAAGGGCACGGGCCAATCCGCCGGGGCCGGGCGCTGCGAGCCCTGCTTTGCCGCCGGTTACAAGGGGCGGCTCGCGGTCTATGAACTCATGACGATGACCGACACGCTCCGGCGTCTGACGGCCCAGAACGCCGACGCCGTCACGCTCTTCGAGGCCGCCCGCGATTCAGGCTTCCGCTCGATGCGAGAGGACGCGGGCGACAAGATCGCCGCCGGGCACACCGACGAGGCCGAGGTGTACCGCGTGCTGCACTGAGAATTCGCCGATGGCGACGGTCTGATGGACACATCGATTGCAAGCCGCGTATGGCGGAGTTCTCGTGCTCGCCATGGCAATCGCTTTGGGATATGCCGCGTGCCGGGGATTCAGCGGCAGGCTCGGTGGGCGCGGAGCCAATGAGCCCCACGACTCAGGCGTGGCTTTGCGCGGTCATTGGCGCGCTTGGGTTCCTGTGCTTTTGTGGAAGCGTGCGACACGTCTTCACCGTGCGACCCGGCTGGTTTCCCATGTTGAAGCGGGGGCTTCCCGAAGAGGACTCATGTGCCGCGGACAAGCCTGCCTGCCGTCATGGCGGCTGCTCGCGCAAGGGAACATCGAACACCGCGATCTGTTCCGAGTATGGCAAGACGTGCTACGGGGTCGCGCCCAGCGGCCGCATTCGCTACGAAGCTCCGTCACCCGTGCCGGATCATGCCCCGAGTCAGCAGAGTCACGAAGCAGACGGCGCTCATTCTCCGTGACCCCTTTCGGCACGCCGCACCAACCCGACCCACCCACGAAAAGCACCGCTCTCCGGGGGACTTCTGCGACCTCACATGAAATAGCGACTGCGGCGACGACTCCGGCCGGGGCGAATGGTTCGAGAACCCCGTCCTCTGGGACCTCCTGACGGGTGAGAACATCCGCCTCGACACCGACGACGATCCGTACGTCGGCGGAGGGGTAGGCGTCCGGCGTGGGGGCGGGAGCGCGGAATCGCGGAAGCAGGTTCGGGCGGGAACCCCGGGCGGGCGGTATGCGTCTATCGAAGCACCAACAAGCGAGGAGGAGTCCATGAGTGACGGCGTGAGTGCGGATCGGCGTGAGGTGTTGAAGGCGTGCGCGTGCGCGGGCGCCGTGGTGGCGGGGACGGCGCTGGCGTCGGCGCAGCCGCCCGCGGAGCGAAAGGACGAGCCCAGGGGCAAGGCGGGCGACTTCGACTTTCTGGCGGGAGAATGGAAGATCAAGCACCGGCGGCTCAAGAACGCACAGGCCGGCGAGTGGGATGAATTCGAGGGTGAAGCGACGTGCTGGACGATCCTGGGCGGCGTGGGGAGCGTGGAGGAACTGCGGATCCCGGCGCGAAACTTCAGCGGCATGGGGCTGCGTCTGCTTGACGTTGAAAAGCGCGTGTGGAACGACTTCTGGGTGAACGCCAAGAGCGGCGTGCTGACGACGCCCGGTCAGACAGGCGCGTTCGAGCACGGCGTGGGGACGTTTACGGCGGATGACAAGGACGGCGAGACACCGATCAAGGTGAAGGGCGTGTGGGATCGCATCACGCCGACGTCGTGCCGCTGGTGGCAGGCCGTATCGCGCGACGGCGGCGTGACGTGGGAAACGAACTGGTCGATGGATTGGACGCGGGTGAAGTGATCAGTTCGCGGAGGGTGAGCGCGTGAAGTCCACCGGGGCGCTGGTGGTGAAGGATGCTTCGGGGCGGCTGACGCCGGTGTCAAAGAGCGTCTCGGCCCACTGGCCCGGCGCGGTGTATGAGAGTGTGCCAGAGAGCGTGACGCTGGACGCGCTGGGGGGCGCGGCGCCGGGCGAAAGCGGCAGAACGACCGGGAGGATGAGGCGCTGGGTGCCGAAGCGGCGGAGGGTCGCCTCCGGGGAGCGCACGCACTCGAAGACCCGCTGGCCGTTGACCTCCATCGCGTAGCGGACCTCGCGCAGGGGCATGGGCTCGGGGTTTGGGTTTTCGGCGTCGACGAGGAACTCAACCACCACGCCGGAGGGGGCCGATTCGCGCACGCGCGTCTCGGCGACCGTGAGCACCGGGGCGCGGTACGACGAGCAGGCGGCCAGGAGCGAGAGCGGCACGAGCAGGAAGAGGCGGGCGGCGGGCTTCATGGGGAGAAGTGTATCGGGATGGAGCGGGAGGCGGGGATGAGGCAATGGGCCATGGGGAATGGGCCATGGGGGAAGGCATCAGGAAGAGAAGACGAGGGCCTTGCGGCGGTCGCTCGGCGCCGGAGCGAAAAGAGAAAGCCCGCCTCGAAGAAGCGGGCCTCCACACACAGAAGAGCTGTTGGCGGCGTTACGCCGTGGTCGTCATCAGGCCCGCGGCGAGCTGCTCGCCCGCTTCGCCGGCGCGCTGGTTGAGTTCGCGGAACTTTGAGGGGACGCGGGCGGCGATGGCGGCGGCCAGCGTCTCGCGCGGCACAACGGGCACCAGCGTGTTGAGCACGCACAGCGCCACGGAGTTGGCGACGACCTTGGTCC
The DNA here is from genome assembly GCA_013360695.1 of Phycisphaerales bacterium. GTDB lineage: Bacteria > Planctomycetota > Phycisphaerae > Phycisphaerales > UBA1924 > JABWBC01. The sequence continues at coordinate 8,232 of JABWBC010000086.1, read as the reverse complement.
CGACCTTGATCGCGGTCTCGGTGATCGGGAGGCGGAAGACGCGTCCGGGGCTGGTGAATTCCGGGCCGATGTTGGTGGAGTCGAAGATCACGACCGTCTCGGGCGTGCACTTGCCGGCGTATTTCTTGGCGGCCTCGGTCGACATGCACAGGAGCACGTCGGGCAGGGTGACCTCGGGATAGGCGATGGTGCCCTTGGAGATGATGACTTCGGCCCTGCTGGAGCCCAGGCGGGCTTCGGGGCCGTAGGTCTGGGTCTGGACGACGTTTCGGCCGTCCATCATGGCGGCCTCGGCGAGGATGACGCCGGCGGTGATGAGGCCCTGGCCTCCCGCGCCGCTGAAGCGGATCTGGATCGGGTCTTTGAGGGTGTTGCTCACGAGGCGCTCCGTTTCCCGCTGGCGCTGGCGATCTTCTGCTTGTACAGGGCTTCGTAATCGGCGCGTTCTTCCTCACGGAAGATGCCGGTGGGCATGACCTCGGCCTTGGGCTGTTCGCTCTCGCCGCAGGTGCAGTCGTGGAGGGGCGAGCTGGTGTCGCGGAGGTAGTGGACCATGTCGTAGGGCTCGGCGACGTCGTTCATGCGCCCGAAGTAGGTTGGGCAAGAGGTGAGGATGTCGACGAAAGAGAAGCCCTTGTGCAGGATGGCGCGCTTGATGTAGGACGTGAGCTGCTTGTGATCGAAGGAGGTGGTCCGCGCGACGAAGCCGGCGCCGGCGCCCAGGGCGAGGCGGACGAGGTCGAAGGGCTGCTCAATGGAGCCCATGGTTGAGGTGGTGCTGCGCTTGCCGACGGGCGTGGTGGGGGCGAGCTGGCCGCCCGTCAGGCCGTAGATCCCGTTGTTGAAGACCAGGGCGGTGATGTCGAGGTTTCGACGGCAGGCGTGGATGAAGTGGTTGCCGCCGATGGCGGAGGCGTCGCCGTCGCCCATGATGGCAAAGACGCGGAGCTCGGGATTCGCGAGCTTGATGCCGGTGGCGAAGGCCAGGGCGCGTCCGTGGGTGGTGTGCATCGTGTTGAAGTCGAGGATGAAGGGGGTTCGGCCCGAGCAGCCGATGCCGCTGACGACCGCGATCTTGTTTTGGTCGAGGTTGAGCTCGCCGATGGCCTCGAGGAGGGCCTTGACGATCATGCCGTCGCCGCAACCGGGGCACCACACGTGGGGGAGCTGGCTGGTGCGGAGGAACTTGCGATAGTTGTCGCTCACGAGCGCACCACCTTTCCGAGTGTCTTTCCGGCGGAGGTTGCGAAGGGTGCGACGGCGGCGTCCGCGATCTGGGCCGGCGTCAACAGGTGGCCGTCGATCCTGCTCACGGGGATGACCTGGCTGCGGCCGTTGGCGGCGCGCCCGATCTCGCGGACGAGCTGGCCCATGTTGAGCTCCGGCACGACGATGGTGTCGACGCGTTCGGCGACCTCGTCGATGAGGAAGTCGGGGAAGGGCCAGAGGGTCTTGAGCGAAAGGAGGCCCGCGCGGATGCCCTGGGCGCGGAGGAGGTCGACGGCGGACTGAGCCGGGCGGCTGGTGATGCCGTAGCTGATGATCGCGAGCTCGGCGTCGTCGAGCATGTAGCGGTCATGGAGTGCCAGGTCACGGACGTGGTCCTGGACCTTGCCGACCATGCGCTTGAGTTCGCGGGCGGCGGCCTCGTCGCTGACGGCGAAGCCCTCGGCGCCGTGGGCCAGGCCGGTGATGTGATAGCGGGCGCCCTGCCCGAATGGGAGGAACTCGTCGTTGGCGAAGGGCTTGTAGGTCTTGACGTCGGCGGGGCGCTTGGCGTCGATGACTTCGATGTCGCCCGGTTCCGGCCAGTCGATGTTCTCACGCATGTGGGCGAGCACTTCGTCCATGAGCAGCACGATCGGCACGCGGTACTGTTGGGCGAAGTTGAAGGACTTGACGGTCATGTCGAAGGCGTCGCGGACGGTGGAGGCGGTGACGACGATGATGGCGTGGTCGCCGTGCGTGCCCCAGATGGACTGCATGACGTCGCCCTGCGCGCCCTTGGTGGGCTGGCCGGTGGAGGGGCCCCAGCGCTGGCAGTTGACGATGACGCAGGGGGTCTCGGTGATGGAGGCGTATCCGATGCCTTCCTGCATGAGCGAGAAGCCCGGGCCGCTGGTGGCGGTGAGGGTTTTCGCGCCGCCCCAGGCGGCGCCGATGATGGCGGAGATGGAGGCGATCTCGTCTTCCATCTGGATGAAGGTGCGCCCGAGCTTGGGCATCTCGTAGGAGAGGATTTCCATGACCTCGGAGCTCGGGGTGATGGGGTAGCCGGCGTAGAAGTTGCAGCCGGCGTACAAGGCGGCGTGGGCGCAGGCCTCGTTGCCCTGGATGAGACGCTTCTTGCTCACGACACCGGCGCTCCTTCCTTCGCGAAGACGCGGGCGCGATCGGAAGCGCCGCGTTGGATCCAGATGGCAAAGTCGGGGCAGCGAGCCTCGCACATGCCGCAGAACACGCAGGTGTTGGTGTCCTTGACGATGATCTTGGTGGCCTGGTCCAGCGCCAGGGTGTTGGTGGGGCAGCTGGTGACGCAGATGTTGCAGCCCTTGCAGAGCTTGGGGGCGGTGGTGAGGCGGTAGTCGGCCTGGTAGTGCTTGACCTGGCCGTTGTCGGTTTCGATCTTGGGCTCGGGCGTCTCGCGGCGCGGCGCGCGGGCCTTGCCGGCGAGGGTGCGGTCGATGGCGAGGGCGGCCTTGCGTCCGTCGCGAACGGCCTGGACGACGGTCGAACCGCCGTTGATGCAGTCGCCGCCGGCGAAGAGGTTGGGGACGCTCGTGCGCATCTCGTCGTCGACCTTGACGACGCTGCCCTTCATCTCGACACCAAGCGAGGTGAAGAGTTCGAGGAGCGGCTTCTGGCCGATGGCCTTGACGACCATGTCGGCCTCGACGACGAACTCCGAGCCGGGGATGGGCTCGGGGCGCGGGCGGCCGGAAGCGTCGGGAGCGCCCAGACGCATCTTGATGCAGCGCACGCCGGTGACGCGGTCGGTGCCGATGAACTCAAGGGGCGCGACCTGGGTCATGAGCTTGACGCCCTCGCGCTTGGCGGCGTGGATCTCGTGGGCGAACGCGGGCATGTCGGCCTCGCTGCGCCGGTAGAGCATCACGACTTCGCTGGCGCCCATCATCACGGACTGGCGGGCCACGTCGACGGCGGTGTTGGCGCTGGTGGCCTCGGTGGAGTGGAGCATGACGGCTTCGCGCGCGACGTCGATGGCGGTGTTGCCGCCGCCGATGACCGCGACGCGCCGCCCGATGGCGAGGCCGCCGGTGGGCCCGAGCTTGAGGGCCTCGATGAACTTGAGGGACTCCCAGACATTGGGGAGCCACTCGCCGGGCAGCTTGGCGGGCATGTCGTCGCCCATGCCGACGCCGACGAAGATGGCCTCGTGCGCCTGGCGGAGCTGGGCCGGCGTAATTTGCGTTCCCACGCTCACGCCGAACCGGAGCTGCACGCCAAGGCGCTTGATCTGTTCAACTTCTTCGGGGAGGGGGCGGTACTGCTGCTTGTAGGGGGCGATGCCGCGGGTGATGAGGCCGCCCGGGAAGTCGCGCTGCTCGTAGACGACGACCTGGTAGCCGAGCTTGGCGAGTTCGGCGGCGCAGGCGAGGCCGGCGGGCCCGGCGCCGATGATGCCCACGCTGGCGAAGCGCTGCGAGTTCGGGCGTGGGGCTGCGACCGCGGTGCCCGCTTCCAGGCCTTTGTCGGTTGCGAAGCGCTGGAGTCGCCCGATCTGGATGGCGCGGCGGCCTTCTTTCAAGAGAACGCACGAGCCCTGGCAGAGGACTTCGACCGGGCACACGCGGGCGCACGTGCCGCCGAGGATGTTGTCGGCGAAGATCTTGGTGGCGGCGTCGACGGGGCGGCCCTGGGCGATGTCGCGAATAAAGCCCGGGATGTCGATCCCGGCGGGGCAGGAGCCGACGCAGGGCGCGGAGTTGCAGGGCCCGCCGCACTGGAGGCACGCCTCGGCCTCGAGCACGGCCTCGGTTTCGGTGAAGGTGGGATGGGCGTCACGGCTGACAGGCCCGAGGAGCGACGCGCTGGGGATCGTGGTCACGTTCGAGTTCCTCCGCACTGGCGGGGACGAGGTGTCCCTCGTGGGTCAGATCGTCTCGGGCTCCATGCGGATCGCGCCGCAGGGGCATTCGGTCGAGCACATGCCGCAGCCCTTGCAGTAGTCGTAGTTGAACTTGAAGCGTTTGCCGGGTCCGAGCTTGATGACGGCGTTGTCGGGGCAGACGCCGAAGCAGTTGTCGCACTCGAAGCAGTTGCCGCAGGAGAGACAGCGGCGCGCCTCGAAGAGGGCGTTGGACTCATCGAGCCCGCCGACGACCTCTTCGAAATTGGAGATGCGCCGGGCGGCGTCGAGGGCGGGCTGGACGGTGACGGGCGCGTCGGTGTAGTACCAGGGGTTGAGGTTTTCGAACTTGGCGATCTCGTGCTTGGGGGCGGGGACGTAGGTGGTGTTGCGGAGGAAGGCGTCGATGTGTCGGGCGGCCTTCTTGCCGTGCCCGATCGCGACGGTGACGGTGCGTTCGGCGGGGACCATGTCGCCGCCGGCGAAGACGCCGCGCCGCCCGGTCATCATGTCGGGGCCGACCTCGACCACGCCGTCGGTCAGCGTGATTCCCTCGACGCGGGCGAGGAACGACAGATCGACGTCCTGGCCCAGGGCCAGCACGCAGGAGTCGGCCTCCATGGTCTCGAACTCGCCGGTGGGCTGGGGCTTGCCCTTGTCGTCGAGCTTCATTTTCTCAACGGTGAACTTGCCCTCGGCCTCGGCCTTGATGGTCGAGAGCCACTTGAACATCACGCCCTCTTCCTCGGCCTCGCGGACCTCAAAGTCGTGGGCGGGCATTTTCTCGCGGGTGCGGCGGTAGACGACGATTGCTTCCGAGGCGCCGAGGCGTTTGGCGGAACGCGCGACGTCCATGGCGGTGTTGCCGCCGCCGTAGATGAGCACGCGACGCCCGAGGAGGGGTTGCTCTCCGGCTTCCACGCCGCGGAGGAGCTGGAGGGCGTCGAGGATCTTGCCCGCGTCGCCGGCGGGGATGTAGGCGCGCTTGGCCAGGTGAGCGCCGACGGCCAGGAAGACGGCGTCGAACTTCTCGGTGCGCATCGTCTGGTCGAGGTCGGCGACCTTGTGGTTGAGCTTGATGGTGACGCCAAGGTCGGTGATGCGCTTGATCTCGGCGTCGAGGACATCACGCGGAAGGCGGTACTTGGGGATGCCGAAGCGCATCATGCCGCCCGCCCACGGGCCGGCCTCGTAGATCGTGACGTGGTGGCCCATGCGGGCGAGGTGGTACGCGGCCGAGAGGCCCGAGGGCCCCGCTCCGACGACCAGGACGCGCCGGCCGGTGGCGGGCGCGTCGGGCTTGACGCGCCAGTTGTGCTTGATCGCCAGATCGCCCAGGAAGCGCTCGACGCTGTGGATCGAGACGGCGGTGTCGACGCGGGCGCGGTTGCAGCAGTCCTCGCACGGGTGGTAGCAGACGCGCCCCATGCACGCGGGCATGGGGTTGTTCTTCATGATCTCGCGCCACGCTTCCTCGTAGTTGCCCTCTTCGGCGAGGTACAGCCAGTGCTGGATGTTCTCGCCCGCGGGGCAGGCGTTGTTGCAGGGCGGGAGACGATCGACATAGACGGGGCGCTCGGTGCGCCACGAGCCGGTCTTGTTGACAAGGCTCGAACCGATGTCCAGCGTGATGGCGAAGGGCTTATTCACGCGGGTGCTCCTTCCTGGACCAGACCAAAGCGGCGGATGTTGCGGTCGGCGATCGCCTGGATCATCGCGATGCGGGCGGGATCGCCTTTCCCCTTGAAGAGGTGCGCGAATCGGCTCTGGGCCTTGAGATAGTCATCCACCGGGATGGGCTTGCGGATCGGGCGGCGTCCGGTGATCTCGCCGTACTCGGCCTCGAAGATCGGGAAGAGGCCCGATTCGGCGGCGAGACGCGCGACCTTGATGGTGTCGCCGGTGTCGCAGCCCCAGCCCAAGGGGCAGGGGACGTGGACGTGCAGGTAGCGGGCTCCGTGGAAGCCCATCGCCTTTTCGACCTTGTACTCCAGGTCGCGGAGGTCGCAGACCGAGGCGGTGGCGACGTACGGGATGCCGTGGGCCATGGCGATGAGCGGGACGTTCTTGCCTTGGCCGAAGACGTTGCCGGGCTGCTCGCCCACGGCGGGGGTTGTGGCGGTGCGAGCGGCGGCGGGCGTGGCGCTGGAGCGCTGCACGCCGGTGTTCATGTAGGCCTCGTTGTCGTAGCAGATGTAGAGCACGTCGTCGTTGCGCTCGAACATGCCTGAGAGGCAGGCAAAGCCGATGTCGACGGTGCCGCCGTCGCCGCCCTGGGCGATGACGCGGACGTCGTGGCGTCCCTTGACGCGCATGGCGGCGGCCATGCCGGTGCCGACGGCGGCGGCGTTGGCGAAGAGGGAGTGGAGCCACGCGACGCGCCACGAGGATTCGGGGTACGGCGTGGAGAAGACCTCGAGACACCCGGTGGCGTTGGCGACGACGAGCTTACCGCTCACGGCGCGCATGGCGGCGTCGAGGGCGTAGCGGGCGCCCAGCGCCTCGCCGCACCCCTGGCACGCGCGGTGCCCGGAGTTGAGCGAGTTGTTTCGGGTGGTGTCGGACTGCACGCTGCGCACCGAGACGTCGAGCAGGCGATTGCCGACGGTGAACGTGCCGGTCTGATAGAACTTGACGCGTTGCGGACCGCTCATGGAGAGTCCTTTAGTGGGCCGTCGCGGGTGCGGCGGAGAGGTCGCGGAGGATCGCCTCGGCCGCGGGGCCGGTGCGACGGGCGAGGCGTTCGCGCTCGAGCTGGCGCTGCACCACGCCGAGATTGAGGTCGAGGAAGCTGACGGGCTCGAGCAGGCCATCGATCGCGGAGCGGAAGACCTTCTTCAGGCTGGCGCGGGTGATGGGGCGCCCGCCCAGGCCGGCGATGACGGTGTAGACCGTGGTGTTGCGATCGGGGAGGGCCATGCGCAGGTTGTGGGAGACGTTGCCGCCGATCCCGACCGAGAGGCTCTTCTCGATGGTGATGATGCGCTTGGCCTTGCCCAGGGCCTTGTTGAGTGCGGCGGTGGGGAAGGGTCGGAAGGAGCAGATGCTTACGCCGCCGATCTTCACGCCGTCGTTGCGCATCTCATCGACGACGTCCTTGATCGTGCCGTTGACCGAGCCGAGCCCGACGACGATGGTTTCGGCGTCGTCGGCGCGGTACTCGCGGATGAGGCCGCCCGAGTCGCGCCCGAACTTCTGCTTGAACTCGCCGGCGAGTTCGGGGATCCGTTCCAGCGCCTGGAGCTGCTTGGCGTGCGCGAGGTAGCGCACTTCCATGAAGGCCTCGGGGCCGACCATCGCGCCGATGGTGACCGGATCATCGGGGTCCACGACCTGGCGCGGCTCGTAGGGCGGGAGGAACTGGTCGACCTGCTCTTGTGTCGGGATGTCGACGCGCTCGTAGGCGTGGGTGAGGATGAAGCCGTCCATGCACACCATCACCGGGACCGAGAGCTCCTCGGCGAGCTTGAAGGCCTGGATGTGGAGGTCGACGGCTTCCTGGTTGTCCTCGGCGAAGAGCTGGATCCAGCCCGCGTCGCGGAGCGCCATGCTGTCGGTGTGGTCGTTCCAGATGTTGATGGGCGCGCCGATGGAGCGGTTGCCGACGGTCATGACGATGGGCAGGCCCAGGCCGCCGGCGTTGTAGACGGCCTCGGCCATGTAGAGGATGCCCTGGCTGGCGGTGGCGGTGTAGGCGCGGGCGCCGGCGGCGGAGGCGCCGATGGCGACCGACATGGCCGCGAACTCGCTTTCGACGTTGATGTACTCGCAGTTGGCGAGCTTGCCGCTCTTCACCAGCGAGCCGAGCCCCTCGACGATGTGGGTCTGTGGGGTGATCGGATAGGCGCAGATGACCTGCGGACGGCACAGGCCGATTGCTTCGGCGACGGCCTGGGAGCCCTCACACTGTTTGAGCATGGGCCCGTGCTCCTTCCTTCTTGATGTCGACGGTGGTGAACATGGCGAACGCGTCGCGGGCCGCCGCGATGTTCTTGTCGCCGACTTCGCCCTTGAACTTCTGGCGGATGGCGGCCTCGATCGAGGCGAGCTTGAGCTTGCCCGTCATCGCGCACAGGCCGGCCAGCAGCACGGCGTTGGGCACGGGGCGCCCGACGTGGCGCAGCGCCAGGTCCGTCGCGGGC
>JABWBC010000085.1 GCA_013360695.1 Phycisphaerales bacterium | reverse complement strand
CGCGTTCCTGCCGGAAGCGTCGCTCGCGCGATCTGGCCCGCGTGTCCGGTGCGTGTGGACCGCGCGACCTGACGCGCCTGCGCCGTGCGTGCCGTGCCCCATTCGTGTTACTCCGCCCACGCATTCACCGCGGCATGACGCTCACACGCGGTCGAGTCGATACGACGCACACACCCGTCGCGATCGTGTCGCGCCGAGCGGAGCGTTTCATGTCGATCTTCGCATCTCAAGACATCGGGCATGACCGCCGCGCCGGCGCGATCGAAGCTTGGGCGGTCGACCTCGACGCGCGACGCCTCCACACCTGGCCCGCCGGGCGCGACGCGCTCATGCCCGTCGAACTCGCCGACGCGCACGGACGGGTGGAGCTCATGCGCGACCTGGGCTCCGTGATCATCGACCCATCGAGCACCATCGCGATCGACGACGTGCTCGACATCCTCCGCGAGCGCTACCCGCGCGTCCGCTGGCTCATCTTCCGCAAGACCGCCACGCCGTCATGACGTGGTGAATTCGCGAAGCGGCGAAGCGATGAAGTGATCGAGAGACAAAGAAGCAAGATGTTCGAACAGCACCGCGGCCGAATGGTCAGGTGATCCACTGGCCCGCGCCTCCGCTCCTACCCTCACGCCGTGCGCGACCCGTCCTCGCTCCGACCGCTGCGCCTGCTCGTCATCGTCCCCTCGTGGGTCGGCGACGCCGTCATGGCCACGCCCACCTTCCGCCTCCTCCGCGACACGCTCAAAGGCTCGTTCATCGGTGCTCTCGTCCGCCCCGGCATCGATCAGCTCCTCGCCGGCCTCGACGTCTTCGACGAAGTCCACGTCGCCTCATCCGGCGGCGTAATGGGCCCCAAGCACGCCGCCGCCAAGGTCCGCCACCGCCGCTACGACACCGCCCTCCTCCTCACCAACTCCTTCTCCTCCGCCCTCATCACGCGCCTGGCCGGAATCCCCAACCGCATCGGCTACGAGCGCGACGCCCGCGGCCTGCTCCTCTCCCACAAGCTCGACGCGCCCAAGCGCCCCGACGGTTCGTGGGCCCCCGTCTCCGCCGTCCGTTACTACGACACCCTCGCACGCACCTTCCTCGCCCCCGACGCGGACATCGCGCCCGGCTGCATGGAACTCGCCTCCACGCCCGAGCAATCGGCGGCCAGCGCCGACATCCTCGCCCGCGCCGGCGTCACCGACTCGACCCGCTTCGCGATCCTGAACCCCGGCGGCAACGACCAGGCCAAGCGCTGGCCTCCCGATCGCTTCATCGAAGCCGGAAAGCACCTCGCCCAGCGCCACATGCTCCGCATCCTCGTCAACGGCTCGCCGGGCGAGCGCGATCTCGTCACCACGATCGCGCGCGGCTGCGATGGAGTCTCCCTCACCGATCTCGCCATCACCCTCGGCTCGCTCAAGGGCATCGTCGCACGCGCCGGCGTCATGCTCACCAACGACACCGGCCCGCGCCACATCGCCGCGGCATTCGGCGTGCCCCTTGTGTCGCTCTTCGGCCCGACCGACCACCGCTGGACCATCATCCCCACGCGCGACGGCGCCCCCGAAGAACTGCTCCTGGCCGATCCGACGCTCCCGGAGCGCGAACTCGCCAACGACCATCCCGAGCGCTGCAGCATCGATCGCATCTCGACCTGCGACGTCATCGCCGCCCTCGATCGCGTGCTCTCCCACCCGCGGCCGTAGCCTCCTGTCACTTCGCCACTTCGTGACGTCGTGACTTCGCGCCTCGTGACTTCTTCTCTTCAATTGGCGATGTAGCGCTTTGAACTTTGGCGATTTGCCCGCTACCCCGCCTGCGCATCGGCCATCAGCGTCGCAAACGTTCCCATCGCGCCCGGCGAATCCGCGGCCGCATCTCCCGCGTGCGTGCGCCGCGTGTAGCTCCCGCTGGGCAGCAGCTCCCACGCGTTCCGCCCGTCCTCCAGCGACACTTCCAGGATCCGCAGCAGCCGCCGCCGCGCCGACTGGTCCTCGACCGGGCACGCCGCCTCCACGCGCGTGTTCAGGTTGCGGTGCATCCAGTCCGCGCTCCCGATGTACCAGTCGCCGTCCAGCACGTCCTCCTGCCCCGCGGCAAAGTGGAAGATGCGTGAGTGCTCAAGGAACCGACCGATCACCGAGATCACCCGGATGTTCTCGCTCAGTCCCTTCACGCCCGGGCGCAGGCAGCAGAACCCGCGCACGATCAGCGTGACCTTCACGCCCGCCTGCGACGCGGCGTACAACCGCTCCGTGATGTCCAGGTCCTCGAGACTGTTGAACTTCGCGATGATCCGCGCCGGCAGGCCGCGCTTCGCGTTCGTCGCCTCCCGCGCGATCAACTCCGCGAACCGCTGCCGCATGTTGAACGGCGCGACCAGGAGCTTCCCGAAGGCCTGCGGCGTGGACAATCCCGTCAGGTAGTTGAACAGGTTGACCAGGTCACTCGTCAATTCCTGGTCCGCCGTCAGGAGCCCCACGTCGGTGTACAGCTGCGCCGTCTTCGGGTGGTAGTTGCCCGTGCCGATGTGCGCATAGCACCGCAGCCCCTGGCGTTCCTTGCGAACGACCAGCGACGTCTTGCTGTGCGTCTTGAGCCCCAGCACGCCGTACGCGACGTGGACCCCCGCTTTTTCAAGCTGGCGCGCGAATCGCACGTTTCGATCCTCGTCGAACCGCGCGCGCAGCTCGACCAGGCACGCGACCTGCTTCCCCGCCTCCGCCGCGCGGATCATCGATTGGATGAACGGCGAGTCCGGGCTCGTTCGGTACAGCGTCTGCTTGATCGCAACCACGTCCGGGTCCGCCGCCGCCGTCGCGATGAACCGCTCCACGCTGTCCCGGAAGCTCTCGTAGGGATGATGCACCAGCACGTCCTGCTTGCGCAGCGCCGCGAACATCCCCGCGCTCCCCGAGGCCGGCTCGGTGACCAGCCGCGACGGCACCACGCCGCGCCACGCCTTCTCCTTCAGGTCCGGGCGATCGAGGTCTGCGATCTCGAACAGCGCCGAATAGTCCATCGGGCCCGCGCGTTCGTACGCGTCCTGCTGGTCGAGATTCAGCTTGTCGAGCAGCTGCCGGAGCAGCACGGGCGACGGATCGGGCTCGATCTCCAGGCGCACCGCCTTGGCGAACTTCCGCTGCTTCAACTCCGCCTCGACCGAGGTCAGCAGGTTGTCGCCCTCGACCAGCGCGCCCGGGTCGCCGCGCTGGATGCCCGCCGACCGCGTCACTCGGAAGTGGATCTGCTCGTGGATCGATGTCCCCGGAAACAGTTCGCCCAGGTGGTTGCGGATCGTGTCCGAGAGCGCGACCAGCCGCACGTCCTTCGAACCCGAGTGCGTCGGGAGCGTGATGAACTTCTTGAGCGTCGGCGGGATCTTCACGCGCGCGAACTGCGCCTCGTCCTCCCCCGCGCTCGCGCCCAGCGCCGCCGCGTGCGCCGGATGCAGCGGCGCCGTCGCGAGCAGCGCCAGGTTCTCCGACAGGTTCGAGATGAACGGGAACCGGTGCCCAGGATCAACCGCCAAGGGCGTCAGCGCCGGGAAGATGTTCGCTCGGAACGCCTCCGACAGCCACGCCTTGTCCTTCCCCGCCAGGTCCTGATAGCGAAGAATCTGAATGCCCGCCTTCGCCAAGGACGGCGCGAGTTCCTGCGAATAGATGCGGAACTGCTCGTCCTGCAGGCCCACCACCACCGACCGCACCTCCGAGAGCAGCTCGCGGGCCGTGTGCCCGCTCGGCAGCGACTGATCGCCGCCCGCGTGCAGCTGCCGGCGCAGCAGGCCCACCCGCTTCATGAAGAACTCGTCGAGGTTGCTCGAGAAGATCCCGAGAAACTTCACGCGCTCCAGCAGCGGCACCCGCGCGTCCGCCGCCTGCGCCAGCACCCGCCGATTGAACTCCAGCCACGAGAGATCGCGGCTGAAGAACTTCGCATCGCCCGCATCGACCGCCGCCGCCGGCTCATCGCCCGCGAGTTTCAACTTGGTCCGTTTTCCAGAGTTCATCCCCGCTCCGCTCCCGTGCCCGCTCGCCCGCCGACCGCCGCCCGTTCCACCCGATACGTCGCCTCGCACCCCGGCGCCTCGGTGACGCTCACGCTCGACACCCACGCGCCCTCGCCCAGCCTGCCCCGCAGACGCCCCGCGAGCGCGTCGTGGATGTGCCGCGCGATGTGCTCCGCCGTCGGGCTCCGCGACGCAAACGCCGCGTGCTCCTGAAGGTTGCAATTGGAAAGATCGGCCAGAATCCCGCCCAGCGATTCCTGCACGAGGTGAAAATCGCACACGAACCCGTCCGCATCAAGCTCCGCGCCGCACACGCGCGCGCGGACACGAAAGTTGTGCCCGTGGATCGGCTCGCGCTCGCCGCCGATCAAGAGCGCGTGGGCCGCACAGAACTCGCCCTGGACCGAAAGCTCGTACATTCTCCAAGGATAGGTGCAAACCCCATCCGGGGGTTCCGTTGTGTTCAGGTGGTGTTCAGATGGTGTTCTGGCCAGCCCGGCGTTCGAAGCGCCCCGCGCTCTTAACCGCCGCTCTTCATCTCGCCCAACATCGCCGCCAGCTTCGCGCGTCGGAACGCAAAGATGCTCTCAAGGTCCGGTCTGATGAACCGGTCATGCGCCCACCGCCCGATCATGCTCCCCGCCAGCGGCGTGAGATACCGCACCCGATCCGTCATCCGCGTCCCGCCCTCGATCTCCTCGAACACGTGCTCGTGCCACCACAAGCGATACGGCCCGCGCAGCTGCCGATCCACAAAGCAAAACGGCGGTTCATACACCTCGATCCGCGTCCGCCATCGCATCGGCACGCCCCGCAACCTCAACGAGTAGTCGATCAACGCGCCCGCACGCATCTCGATCGGCCGTGCCGTCAGAACCCGAAACCGCAACATCGGCGGCGTGATCGCGTCCAGATTGAACGCGTCCTCAAAGAAGCGGTACACCTCGCGCCGCGGGCGGGGAAACTCCTGCACCTGCACCAGCGTGCGCACCAGCGCAGACGAAAACAACGACGCCGACGCTACGCCCGGCGCCAACCCGCCGCCCCGTTCCGTGATCGAATGCACCGCCGAGTTTGACGCCACGAACAACCACGCTCCTCGGCGAGGCGATCGCCCCCCGAAGTCACGTTCGTGCGCGACGCGGCCGCGGATTCGCGTCTCAGAGCTCGACGTCGCTCGGCTCTTCCTCGCCCGCGCCCGCTCCCGCGAACTCCGACACGAGGTAGAACCGCTCGATGCGCGCGTCGAACCGCTCGCCCAGGTGGTCGAGCATCTGGTACGAGCCCTCCATCGTCCCCCAAGGATGCTCCAGCGGGCAATAGCTCGAGTACTCAAAGAACGCGCCGGGCGCCAGCTCGGGCTGTTGGCCCACCACGCCGTCGCCCTTCACCTCGCGCCGCGCGCCGTCGCCATCCACGATGATCCAGTGGCGCGAAAGAAGCCTGACGCGCACGTCGCCCTCGTTCGAGATGCGGATGCGATAGCCAAAGACGAACTTGCTCTCGCCGGGGCGCGAGTGATCGGGCAGAAACGCGGGGTGAACGCGCACGCGCACGAATCGGGTCACGCATTCCGAGCCGTGCTTTGAACTCATGCGTAAAAGCCCCCGTGCAACCAGAGACAGCATACATGACCCGCCGCTATTTCGTGGCAATTTCCGCCGAAAAATCCTCCCACGGAAGTTATTCGCCAGAGGCCCCGCCGAGTTCCTTGTCATCGACCCGCTGGATCGACGCCCCCATGGCGCAAAGACGATCCTCCAGTCGTTCATATCCCCGATCCAGGTGGTAGACGCGGTTCACCACCGTCGTCCCCTCCGCCGCCATCCCCGCCAGCACCAGGCATGCCGACGCACGCAAGTCGCTCGCCATCACCGGCGCGCCAACCAGGTTGCGCACCCCCGAAACCACCACGGTCGGTCCTTGCCTAAACAGCCGCGCCCCCATCCGCGAGAGTTCTGCCACATGCAGGAACCGTTCGGGGAAGATTCGCTCCGTAATCACCGAATTGCCGTCCGCAAGGCACAGAACCGCCATCAATTGAGCCTGCAGATCCGTCGGAAAACCGGGATAAGGCTGCGTGGTCACCTCCACCGGCTTCAGCACCCGCCCGCACGTCACCCGCACCGACGTGCGCCAAGGGTCCGCCTTCGGATCCAGGGGGCGAACGTCGATCCCGATCGCGCTCAGGCGGTCCGTCACCGCCAGCAGCGAATCCAACGGGCAGTTCTCGACCACGATGTCGCCATTGGTCACCCCCGCCGCCATCAGGAGTGTTCCGGCCTCGATCCGGTCGGCGATCACCGTATGGTCCGCCCCGCCCAGCTGGTCCACGCCCTCGATCGTGATCCGCGGCGAGCCGGCCCCCGTGATTTTCGCGCCCATCGCGATCAGCAGCCGCGCCACGTCCACGATCTCGGGCTCGCACGCGGCACACTCGATGATGGTCGTTCCCTTGGCCAGGGTCGCCGCCGACATCACGTTCGCCGTGCCCAGCACTGTTGAGCCCATCGGACCGCCCAGGAAGATGGTCGTCCCGCGCAGCCCGCCACGCGGCGCCTTGGCCGTGATGTCGCCGCCCGAGAGCGTGATCTCCGCCCCCAGCGCCGCCAGCCCGCGCAGGTCCAAGTCGACCGGGCGATCGCCGATGGCGCACCCGCCCGGCATCGACACGCGCGCGATCCCGCGCTTGGCCACCAGAGGCCCGAGAACGCAGATGCTCGCCCGCATCGTCCTCACGATGTCATACCGCGCGTGACTGCTCCCGCCCTCGCCCGTCTGAAGCCGGAGCGTCGTTGCCTCCTGACCCTCGTTGACCCGGTGGCACCCGAGCTCGGCCAGCAGCCGCAGCATGTTCCGGATATCCGCCAGGTCGGGCACGTCGCGCAGGACGACCGGCTGGTCGGTCAGGAGCGCCGCCGCCGTCAATGGCAGGGCCGCGTTCTTGGAACCGTTCACCCGCACGCGCCCCGTCAGCCGCCGTCCGCCCTCGATCACGAACGTATCCACAATCCCCTCCTTGGCCCCATCCCGGCGCGATCGCCCCGGCACGGGAACGACTCTGCGATACAGCGAACCCGGATGCACGCGGGGGCGTCCCTCGCCCGGCGCGCAGGTCCGATCATACATCGGCGTTCCGCTTTTCCAAGCTTCGAATCCGGGCCCCAACGCCGCACGCCCCGCCCAGCCCGCACACCCGGACCTCCATCCCCCCGCCGCGCGGCCAGATTGGTTGACGGCCGCCCGGACGTTTCTCAGCGTTCCCATGTTGGGACCGGCCCGGCGACCCGGGGCGTGTGCCGGACCGCGGCGGACCAACGACGCTTTGGAGGAACTGAACTATGACGACGAACGTGAATCGAATGAACCTCAGGCTGGTCGCCGCAGCCGGCATCGCCGTGGCGGCCATGGCCCCCACCGTGCTGGCCCAGACCAGCGGCGACTCGGGCGATCAATACGCCAACCTGCCCGCCAGCATCACCCTCACCGGCGTGGTCCGCGACTTCCAGGAGCGCTCGGTCACCAACGGGCACCCCGACTTCGAGCTGAACCCCTCCGGCGGCTTCGGACACTTCCAGGGCATCGTCAAGGACGAACTGGACGCCGAGGGCAAGCCGGTCTTCAACAGCGCCGGCTACAAGACCAACACCAACTGGACCGACGCCCAGAAGCGAAACATCATGAAGCCCCGCTCCTACATGAACGCCAAAACCGGCGACAAGGCCGGCGCGCTGGCCACCACCACCGGCGGCCAGGTCACCAGCGGCGACCGCCTCTCTCAATGGTTCCGCGATGTCCCCGGCGTCAACATGTCCAAGAACCTGGACATCACGCTGGTCCGTCAGACCAACTCCAACGTCTACACCTTCAACGACAAGACCGACAACACCTTCAAGTCCCTGGGCGGCTTCTTCCCGATCAACGGGCAGCTCTACGGGAACTCCAAGAACGAAACCAAGAACTTCCACTTCTCCTTCGAGCTCGTCACCGAGTTCGTCTACAAGAAGGGCTCGGGTCAGGTCTTCACCTTCACCGGCGACGACGACGTGTGGGTCTTCGTTGACAACAAGCTGGTCATCGACATCGGCGGCATCCACTCCGCCGTCAGCCAGACCGTCGAGCTGGATCGCCTGAATTGGCTGGAGGACGGCGGGACGTACAAGCTCAACTTCTTCTTCGCCGAACGCCACCGCACCCAGTCCAACTGCCGCATCGACACCACGATGCAGCTGCGGACCGTCGATCCGCCGGCGACGACGGCGATCTTCGACTGATCGCCGGGCCAACCCCGGGCCGTCCGTCCGGCCCTGACACACGCTCCGTGACTGCCGCGACCCGTCCACCCCGCCCCGGGGGTGACGGGTCGGCGGTTTTTTTGCCCGCGTCCCCGCGAAATCCCCCCGAACCGGGGGGTGGCGATGCAACCCCGGGCGCGGTACGATTGAATAATTCATCAGGAGTTCAATCGTATGGCCGCCGCACGCAGGAACACGCCCGCCCGCCGAACCCCGAAGCCCCGCGCCGGGAAGGACTCGGGATGGATCCGCTCCGCGGCCCAGGTCCGGGCCCTGGTCTCCCCCGCCCGACAAGAGATTATCGACGCGCTCGACGCCGCGGGGCCCTGCTCAGTCTCCGCCCTGGCCGCCCTTGTCGGACGCGCCCCCGATGGGCTCTATTTCCATCTCCGGCGCCTCGAGTCCTGCGGCCTGATCAAGGAGTGCGGGCGTACCCAGCAGGGCCGACACTCTTGGGCCATGTACGACGTCGCCGAACGCCCCGTCCGACTCGACTACGACGCTCTCCCGACCGACAGCGTCGCCGCCGTCATCGCCGCCGCCATGCGCCTCGGCCTGCGCGATTTCAAGCGCGCGATGCGCAAGGGCGGCGTGACCGTTCGCGGGAATGACCGCGACCTCTGGGGCGCCCGCATCAAGGGCTGGATCACTCCCGCCAACATCCGACGCATCAACCTGCTCCTCGGCGAGCTCCGAGATCTCATGCACAACCGCGGTCCGGCCAAGGGCACCAGAGCCATGAGCGTCAGCTTCATCCTCGCGCCCGCCGACATTCCCGATCGCGTCGCCAACGCCGCCGTTCGCCCCGCCGCCCCGTCCACCCGCCGATCCAAAGAGTGATCTCGTCGCGCGAGCCTCGGTGCATGTGAAAAGGAGTCCAGTCATGCCTCAGCGCCGGTTGTCGTTCATCGGTCTGAATCCGCGCCCGCTCTTCGCCCGCTCGGCCGTCGTGATCGCCGCCCTCGCGGCGTTCACCATGTGCGCCGTCGCGCCATGCACCGCGATCGCCGTGCCCGTCCGCGCCCAGGCCGAACCGCCGAGCGCCGACGAGGTCGTCGCCAAGGTGCGCGCCGCGCTCGGGATTCAGCAGCTCTCGGGCGCCAAGGGCGTCAAGCTCTTCGCCAAGGGCTCGTACCTCGGCTCGCCCACCGAGACCACGCTCGCGGTCGACGCCGCGGGACGTTTCGCGCGCTCCGTTCAGGGTCCGATCGACATGGTCTGGTCGTTCGACGCCAAGGACCTGTGGACCCGCGACCTGGGCGGCGAGGTCTATCGCGTCCTCGCCGGAGACCGGCGCGATGCGATCTTCAACGCCTACGCCCTCTCGGGCTTCTTCTTCTCGCCCGCGGCCAAGCGCTCGTACACGCTCGCGCCCGGAGCCGACAGCGAGTCCACCTCGCTCCTGATCTCCGGGGAGTCCACCCCCGAGCCAATCCGCGTCGAGATCGATCCCTCGACGTGGCTCCCGCGTGCCTATCGCGTTGTCGAGGGTGGCAACCCTCGCGCCATCGAGATCGCCGAGTGGCGCGAGCAAACGGGCCTGCGTGTTCCCGCCCGCGCCACCCTCTCCGCCGATTCGGTCTCCGATCCCTATGAAGTCGTGCGCGTCGAGATCGTGGATCGCGTCCCCGACGAGGCCTTCGCCAGGCCCGCGGCCGGCGTGGCCCACGCCACCTTCGATCCCGCCATTCCCGCGATCGTCGGCGTCGAGCGCGCCCCGACCGGGCACCTCCTCGTCAAGGCCGCGATCAACGGCCAGGACTGCGGCTGGTTCATCTTCGACACCGGCGCGGGCATCAATTGCGTCTCGAAGGCGGTCGCCGAAAGGCTCTCGCTCCAGCCGATCGGCTCGGTCCCCGCACGCGGCGTCGGCGGCGTCACGCACTCGCCCCTCTTCCGCCCCGAGTCGCTCGGCGTCGGTCCCATGACGCTCCACGACGGCCTGCTCATGCAGCTCGACCTTTCCTTCCTCACTCTTCCCCTCGGGCGCGAGATCGGCGGTGTCGTCGGCTTCGGATTCCTGATGCGCTCCGTCGCCGAGGTCGACATGGGACACGCCACGATCGCGCTCCATGATCCCAGCGCGTACACGCTCGACGCGGGCGAGTGGTCCGGGGTCGAGATCACCGACCGCGTCCCCGCCGTCCGTGCGAGCTTCGACCAGGGCGAGGGCCTCTTCCGCCTCGACACCGGCGCCAACACCGCGCTCACCTTCCACGCGCCCACCGTCGAACGCATGAAGCTGTTGGACGGTCGCACCACGACGGACACGATGCTGGGCGGCGTGGGTGGCGCGATCAAGGCCAAGGCCGGCACGCTCGAGTGGTTCACCATCGGCGGCCAGCGCCTGGAGAAGCTCGCGGCCACGTTCGCGCTCGAAAACAAGGGCGCGTTCGCCAACCCCGACATCGACGGCAATATCGGCGCCGGAATCCTTCGCAACTTCAAGCTCGTCTTTGACTATCCGCACCAGCGCATGGCGTTTATCAAGCACTGAGCGACATATACATCGTGCGGTCCACCGTGCCGCCGATGTCGCTTGGCGATATCGGTGCGCTTTCATCTCGCCGTGCGTGCGCTGGCGCGACCGCCATTCGCCTCGGCCACCCGCACTTACCCGTCATCCCGCGGCATGAGCAGCCAGAGCACCAGGTACACAAGGATGCCCGGGAACGCCGCCGACACCACCGAGACCAACACGAAGAGCACGCGCACGAGCGTGGCGTCCCACCCGAGGAACCTGGCGATGCCGGAGCACACCCCCGCGAGCATCGCGTTCGACATGGATCGCTTGAGCGCCATGCGAGGTTTGTACCACACGCGCCGCCGCACGTGCAATGCCACGGGCTTTTTGCGCCCCGGCGTCGCGGCTGGTTTCGGGCCTTGGCCCCGCCCCTTGGCCCGCGTGCGCCCCCGACTTGGCCCGCGGGCGGCCCTATCCTTTGCTCGTGCGCCCGTAGCTCAGCTGGATAGAGCGGCGGTTTCCTAAACCGCAGGTCAACAGTTCGAATCTGTTCGGGCGCGTTGGCGACGTCGGGCCGGGAAATCGGGCCATTCCTGTCGCCGCACAACCTTGAGGGATCCGACTCGGCGCGACCGGGAGAAGATCATCAGGGGATCCGGCATTGAGGGACTCGGCCGGGTTGGGCTCGCCACCGATAGGGGGGCGCTCCGGCGGGACGACTGGAGCGCGCGACGGCACGGGCCCGAGGTCGGACTCGTGGCGCGGGTCGTTCCGCGCGGGTGGCTTTGCGGGCGAACCGGGGGTTGATGTATTCACTTGTCAAAGACGCCGGGGTTGCGCGGCGGACGGGCTCGTCCTTGGCCTGGCCCAGGTGAGGGCGCGGGGCACGCACGCGCTCTCCACAAGAGGGGGCGGACGGACACTTTGGTGCGCACCGGGGCGGTGGTAAGCAGGCACTAACCGGAAGGCAATGGGCCATAGACGATGGCGGAAATGCAGGCGGGTAAAGGGGTTGCGCGCTGGTGGAAATCGCGCGAAGATTTTTTCGGGAATCCGAGAAGAGGGGAAAAGGACGGACACTTCGGTGCGCACCAAGGCGGTGATAAGCGGTCACTCACCGGGGGGAGCGTGGGTGGTGAGTGGTGAAGACGAGGAGAGGTTTCAACGCAGAGGACGCGGAGAAGAAGAGGAATGGAGAAGAGGGGATGGGGAGTCGGGGGCGGGGCGTGCGGCGGAGGGGCGTGTCCGTATACTGGGGTCGTGCCCACGATCCGCCGCCACAGCCCGGAGACCGGCGCAACCGAGGCGATCGCCCGCGCGGTCGCGGACCTGATCAAGCCCGGCGATTGCGTCAGGCTGGTCGGCGAGCTGGGCGCGGGGAAGACGACCCTGGTGCGCGGCGTGGCCGCGGCGATGGGGTGCGATCCCGGACTGGTCAACAGCCCGACGTTCGTGATGATCAACGAGTATGACGGGGCGCGGGCGAAGCTCGTGCATGTCGACGCGTATCGGCTGCGCTCGCCCGACGACCTGGAGGCGCTGGGCTGGGACCGATACACGGGGGATCCGCGTGCGATCATGCTGGTCGAGTGGCCCGAGCGGATCGACGCGGCACTCCCGCCCGCCGATCGCTGCCTCACCGTTACCATCACCCATGATTCGCCGACTTCGCGGTCGATCACGATGGACGTGCCGGAGTCGTGGCGCGATCGGGCGGCGTTTGCGGCGTTCGTGGAGCGTGACCCGGTGCGTTGCCCGACGACGCGGGTGTGGGTCGCACCGACGGCGGCGACGTATCCGTTCGCGGATGATCGGGCCAGGCTGGCCGACCTGAACAAGTGGTTCACGGAGAGCTATTCGCTCCCGCGGGCGATGAACGCGGATGAGGACGAAGAGTCGCTGGGGTGAGCGGTGGTGCGGAGGCGATTCGCCGCGAAGAAGAAGAAGAAGAAGAAGAAGAACCGGCGGAGACCGAAGGGTCACCCAAGACGAAGAGCACGGACCCGAAGACAGGTGCGTGGCACGATGGAAGTGTCGATTACGCGGCGCTGGTGTCGGGCTCGATGACGACGGCGGTGCCGTAGCAGAGGACTTCGGTGGCCTTGGACGCGCCGCCGAGTTCGGAGGCGTCGTAGGCGAAGCCGAGGATGGCGTTGGCGCCGACGGCGCGGGCGTGGTCGATCATGAGTTCGTAGGCTTGCTGGCGCGCTTGCTCGCACATTTCGGTGTACGCGCCGATGCGTCCGCCGATGACGGATTTCAGGCCGCCGAGGATGCCCTGGGAGATGGTGGGCGATCGGACGATGATGCCTCGGACGACGCCGCGATATTCCTTGATGCGATGGCCGGCGATGGTGAAGGTGGTGGTGACGGGGATGGGCATGTCGGGCTCCTGAGCGTGGATGTAGATTACCATGTTGATGGTTGAGAGCCGGCCGAGCGTACTTGCGGGCCGCACGAGAGCCGGGGCCCGTGGCGTCGCATCGGAGCGGGGTGCGAAGCCGCACCGCTCTTGGAGAGCGGTGCCACGGAAGAGGGGAGCGAGGATGGCGGGCGAAGAGCAGGGCGAATTGAAGGGGAATCCGCTGACGACGCGGGTGGCGGTCGTGCCGCCGAAGGTCCACGCGAGCGTGGCGGAGATGCCGAAGTCGGAGGGGGGCGTGACGCCGGACTTTGTGACGATGTTCGAGAAGGAGGAGGTGCCGTTCTGGCGGCCGGGATCGGGATTTATCGCCAGGTCGATCGGGTGGAAGTGGCTGTTGATCGGGCCGCTCTTGGCGTTCATTGTCGGGGTGCCGTTGATCTGGTTCTTGCACCCGGGGGCGCAGACGGCGGCGATGGCGGGGCAGTTCGTGAAGCTGTGGATCGTGGCGATCGGCGTGATCATCACGATCGTGATCGCGGCGGCTCGCAAGGGGGTCGGGGCGCGGAGCGACGATTTCTGCATCCACTGCGGGTATTCGCTGTCGGGGCTGGTCGAGATAGGGGTATGCCCGGAGTGCGGGCGGAAGTACCACAAGGCCTTGTGCGCCGAGTTCAAGAAGGACCCCCACTTCTTCGCGCACCGCTATCGCACGCTGCACACACACCCGAAAGCGCAGGGTCTGGTGGTGACGAGCGCCGGGCGGCAGGATGACGGGACGGGTGAGACGGCGGGGGCTTGGGGCGGTTTCGGAGGCGCCCGCTCGGATGAGGCGTGAAGAGAGCACGAGCCTGAGCACGGACCAGAAAGCAGGTCCGAGGCACGGCGGGCCAATCGCGGCGCTTGTGTGCCGCGGAGATGACGGGTAGGCTGTGCTGAACCTTGGAGAGACCCCATGACGATCTTCGGCCGCGTTGCGATGCTCCCCTTGCTGGCGCTGGTGCTTGTGCTCGCGGCGTGCGACGCGGCCATCAGCCAGGGCACGTATGACCAGATTCAGAAGGGGATGACGCTGGGCGAGGTGGAGTCGATCCTGGGCGGGAAGGGCGAGGAACAGGCGAACGCGGGGATGTCGATCGGGGCCGGCGGGACGGTGGGATCGACGGTGGCGTCGAAGACCAAGACCTATGTGTGGAGGGCGGCGGGCCGGAAGGAGATCTCCGTGACGTTTGATGAGGACATGAAGGTGAAGGACAAGAACAGCGCGGGGATCTGAGAGAAAGGCCGCGAAGAAGAGACGGAGAGACGGAGAAAGGAAGCGGTGGTCGGGTGGTCAGGTGCGCGGGCTCGAGATTCGGTGTTGAATGATGAAGTCGATGAGAACGCCCGCGGCGACGCCGAGCGCATACCAGATGAGGTCCGTGGTGCTGAAGACCTCGCCGAAGATCAGTCGGAGCACGGGGTGCGTCGCGGACAACTTGGCCGAGATGGGCGTGAGTTGCAGAAACTCGACGGCCCAGGAGATCGCCAGCGCGAGGGACGCGGGGATTGCGAACGATAGCGCACGCGTGGGCGGTCGCGATGACGGTCCCGACGCGTCGGCGTGCGAAGGGCGCGGGTACGCGGCGCGCACGAGCCAGTAGATGAGGGTCGCATAGAGCGCGACGCCGATGACCTTGGCGGGCGGGCCGTGGAGAAGTGCGCGCGATGCCAGGCCGAGCGCCACGGTGAGTGCGGCGGCGAGAAGCAGCCAGCGGCGGGCCATGAGCCACTTCACGAGCGATCGGGTCATGATGTGTGTGTACGCCGCGTGAGGGCAAATGGGTCGCGCGGTGTGGGAATCGTTATCGCCAGATCGTCACGCCGCGTTCGGAGATGCGCTCCTCGCGCGTGTAGATGTATGTGTTGGGCGAATGGGGGATGGAGAGGTAGCGCACGCGGTGGAGCGAGGGTTTGGGCTGGCGGGGCCATTGACCGAGGGGGTAGATCGAGTCTCCGGCGCGCGGGGCGAGGGCGGCGTCGCGGCGCGAGGCTTCCCATCCCGCGGGGTGTGCCGAAGCGAGCACGCCG
>JABWBC010000084.1 GCA_013360695.1 Phycisphaerales bacterium | reverse complement strand
GGGGTTGGCGCTCACGACCAGCGACACGCCCGAGGGCGCGTGATGATCGCAGCAGTGATGGCGTGCGTGCTCGCCGGCGTCAACGTGGCAGCTCGCCGCGGCGTGGGCGTCGACGTGGACATCGCCGAAGACCTCCGCGATGTCGTGGCGGAAGACTTCGCCCAGAACCTGCGGGCTGAGGCCGCTGGGCGCGTCGTGGAAGTGCAGCGTCCGCGCCAGGCACGCGACGCGGTCGCAGCCCGCGGCGATCGTGCGGATGTCGTGGCTCACGACGACGATCGTCACGCCCAGGCGCTCGCGCAGCGATTGCAGAAGCTCCGCGAACCGGCGCTGGCCCGTGACGTCGATCCCGACCGTCGGCTCGTCGAGCAGGAGGAGCGCCGGGCGCGGCGCGATCGCCCGCGCGATCATCACACGCTGGAGCTGCCCGCCCGAGAGGGCTCCGATCGGGCGCTCCGCCAGTTCGCTCGCGCCCACCATCGAGAGCGCCTCATCCGCCCGGCGCAGCGTCTCCGTCGGCACGCGCTTCCACGGCGCGAGGTTCACGACGAGGGGCATCGTCACGACCTGACGCACCGAGAGCGGGAACGCCAGCTCCGCGTCGATCTTCTGCGGCACATAGCCCACGAGCCCCGCGCGACGCGCCTCGCGCGGCGAGCGCCCGCACACGCGGATATCGCCCGCCTGCAGGTCGAGCAATCCCAGCGTGAGCTTGAGCAGCGTGCTCTTGCCGCCCCCGTTGGGCCCGAGGATCCCCAGCCGCTCGCCCGCGTGAACCGCGAACGAGATCGACGAAAGGGCCGGCGCCTCAACGCCCGGGTACGAGAACGACACCCCGCGGTATTCCAGCGTGTGTTCGTGCGGGGATGGTTGCCTCGGCTGACTCATGCGTTGGGCGAGCGAGTGTATCGTGCCGCCGCGGCGCCGCGTCTACTTCCCCGCCAGGCCATCCTGCAGAGCCGTCAGATTCGTCCGCATCATCACGAAGTAGTCCTCGCCGCCCAGCGGATCGAGCACGAGCATCTTCACGCCCGCCGCGTCCGCGACTCGCTTGGCGCTCTCGTTGTTGAACTGCGGCTCAACGAAGATCGCCCCGGCCCCGCGCTCCTTCACCGCCGCCACCGCGCCCGCGATGTCCGCGGGCGTCGATTCCGCGGTCTCGATCGGACGCAGCACCGCCGCGACCTTCAGCCCGTAGCGCCCCGCCAGCCGCCCCCACGCGCTGTGGTGCGTCACGATCGATCGACCGGCCAGCGGCTCGAGCGCCGCGCCATACTCCGCGTGCAGATCATCGACCTTCTTCGCCAGCGCCTCGCGCAACGCCGCGAGCTTGGTTTCTTGCTCCGCGCTCATCGGACCCGCCGCACGGACCGCGTGGTCCACCGCGTCCGCCAGCGGTGTGACAAACTCCTTCACCAGCACCGGGTCGAGCCACACATGCGGATCGATCGGGCCATGATCGTGCCCCGCGTGCGGATCGTCACTTGTCGTCTCGCTCCCTCCCCCCCGGCCCGCATCGCCCGCGTGCCCGTGCTCATGCTCGTGATTGTGCTCGTCTCCTTCGAGCTTGAGCGACGCCGCCATCGAGAGATCGACACGCCGCGCCGACGGGTTCTTCTTCAGGAACTCCTCAACC
Organism: Phycisphaerales bacterium; assembly: GCA_013360695.1. Lineage (GTDB taxonomy): Bacteria > Planctomycetota > Phycisphaerae > Phycisphaerales > UBA1924 > JABWBC01. Next base: position 13,646 of record JABWBC010000084.1, on the reverse strand, counting down.
CGCGGCTCGAGCCCCAGCCCGACATACACCACCACGTCCGCACGCGCCAAGGCCGCGATGTCCACGGGAGTTGGCTCATAACCGTGCTCGCTCCGCCCGGGCGGCAAGAGCACGCGGAGCTGCGCGCCCTCGGGTAAGAGCTCGCGCGTCAGCGCACCCAGCGGCGCGATCGTCGCGACGATCCGTGCCGCGCCCGGCTCACGCAGTGGAGCACTCGCCGATCGCTCAGCCTCCTTCGAGCACGCGGGCAGCCCCACGCCCACCGCCGCAGCGAGCACGCCCGCGGCCATTCCACCCGCCACCTTGATCCACGCGCGTCGTTTCATCGATCAACCCCGCTCGCACACCTCAACACCACCCGCGCCGCCCCAACGGACCCATTCAACCGACGCGGCGTGGGAAATGCCCCGTCCGCCTTCGGGCTTATTGAGATTCTATTCTCAATACGCTCGACACGCCGTCGAGTTCGCGGTTTCGGCCGGGACTCGAGCGTCCAAAGCCGGGGGCATGCGCCGCACACGCCTGACCCCCGGGGCGTACCACGGGCCGACCTTCCAATCAGCCGCCCATCCCGTACATGCTCGTCTGCGGCGTCACCCAATCGATCGGTCCCACGACCGAGCCGATTCGACGTCGGGACAAGCGACTTTCCGACTACCTCTTGATCGCCGGGGAAGGCTCCTATACTCCTCGCCACTTGGGGCGGTAGCTCAGTTGGTAGAGCGCATCGTTCGCAATGATGAGGTCGGGAGTTCGACTCTCCTCCGCTCCACTTGATGAAAGCCCCTGCATTCGCAGGGGTTTTTTGTTGGGCACGACGGGGCGACTCGGGCTGGTCGAGGGGACGTGGGCTTCTTGGACCCTCTTTTCTGGGGCGTGGCATTGCGTCGCCACGCCACCAGGAGCCCACGCGACGGCGCGGCCTGGTGCTCGCGAACGCAACCCGGCGCTCGCGATCACCACCACGGGCGTGCGATCGCGTCGACTTTGTCTTTACACTGTCTCGCTGACTCGCCGGCTCGCTCCCCTCGCACGCATGCTCTACGAAGAGCACGGACAAGAAGATGTGTCCATGGCACGACAACCCCGATCGCGTCGGAGCTCGGACCGCGTGGGCTTCCCCCTGCCTCGCTGCTTCGCTGTGTCGCTGCTTCGCCTACTTCGTCGCGCCCACGAACAGCTCAGCGGCCTTCGACCAGTTCACCACGTTCCACCACGCGCCGACGTAATCGGGGCGGCGGTTCTGGTACTTCAGGTAGTACGCGTGCTCCCACACGTCCAGGCCCAGGATCGGCGTGCCCTCGCTGCCGGCGATCGCCTTGCCCATCAGCGGGTTGTCCTGATTGGCCGTCGACACGATCTCGAGCTTGCCCGCGTTCACCACCAGCCACACCCAGCCGGAGCCGAAGCGGCCCGCTGCGGCGGCGGCGAACTTCTCCTTGAACACATCGAACGAACCGAACGCCGACGCGATCGCCGTCGCCAACTCCCCCATCGGCGCTCCGCCGCCACCCTTGCCCGGGGCGGCCATGAGCGTCCAGAACATCGAGTGGTTCACGTGCCCGCCGACGTTGTTGCGCGCCGGGCCACGCTTGTCATCGGGGAGGGCGGCCAAGTTCTTGATGATGTCGACCGGGTCCTTCTCGGCAAAGGCGGTGCCTTCCAGGGCCTTGTTGCCGTTGGTGACGTAGGCGTTGTGGTGCTTGCCGTGGTGGATCTCCATCGTCTGCGAATCGATGTGCGGCTCGAGGGCGTTGGAGGGATACGGCAGGGGTGGCAGCGTCATCGGCATGGCTTTTCTCCTGGATGGATGGCGGCCCAAGTCTAGGCGCTCATCCAAACATGATACGAATATCGCTTATACGGACTCTGTTCAGAGAGGGCTTGCGTCGGGTCAAGCGCTCTGGTATATTGTGGCCCCAGCGTCCAAGGTCGGGGTGTGGACTGTCTGTTCCCCCGACATTTTCGTCGTCTGGGCTTGTGGTGTGGGTTCGGGCGCGAGGCAGGAATTGGTTAGGTTATCCGGCCCGAAAGCAAGGTCAATCGCCGAGCATGACGCTTGGCGGGTGTGCGGCGTGGCGTTCGCGGAGCGAGGTCAGCCGTTGGGGTCGTGGGAAGCCAGGCGGGCGCTCTCGACAAGGTTTTTGTTTGGTATCGGGCGTGAGCGCGCTTTGACGTGGCTGTTACACGAGAATCGCGTTGAAACCCGAAACAATCGGGGCACAAAGACGTACAAAGACTCGACAGCCGGGCGATCGGGAACCCGTGAAGAGCGTGGTTCCTGAGACGGGCGGGCGGCTTGGGGCCGCAACGCCGAGCGTTGGCCGGGGCGTCGGAAGAGTGAGGACATTTTCGCGGTGCCGCGGGCCCTTGGTGGGCGAGCGGAGGGGGGTTTTCCCTGGACCGTGAAAAGTGGCACGGACGGACGGGTGAGGTAGGCTGCAGACGGCTTTGGGACGGAATCAAGCGTGGGCGGAAAAACGAACCCGGAAGGGGTGAATCCAACCACGAAGAGAGAGCGGATGCAGGCAGCAGGCCGCGGCCTGAAAGGGCAAGGGCAATCATGACCAACGGAGACATCAAGAACACTTTGAGCCCCCTGGAGCAGGTGCGACGCAAGCACCGCGTGGGTGTGGCGCCGGCCGCGGGAACGGGCGAAGCCGCCAAGAAGGCGGGCAAGCCTGTGGTGCGCAAGCGCCTCAGCTCGGACGACGAGAAGCTGCTCAACGCGCTGATGGCGTCGGAGCAGGACTTCATCGACAGCCCGGCCTTCTACGAGAAGGCGGCCGACAACAAGATCTATGACGAGGCGCCCGACATCGCCAAGCCCGATACCTCGTGGTATCACCCGGTGATGGACGATCTGTCGGCGTCGCGCAGCCGCACGGTCAAGTCGGCGCAGCAGGTCATCCTGACCGGCGCCGAGGAGAAGGTGCTGTTCCACCAGTTCAACTACGCGCGGTACCGCGTGTGGAAGCTTCAGCAGGACGTTTGGGCGACCGACGCCCGCCAGCCGACGCCCGAGCAGGCCGACGAGATTCTTCGTTGGCACCGCGTGTCGGAGCGGGTGCGCGAGCAGATCGCCGAGACGAACCTGGCGCTGGTGCTGGCGATGGCCAAGCGGACGCGCATGAGCGAGGTTGACTTCGCGGACCTTGTCAGCGAGGGCAACATGGCGCTCCTGCGTGCGGTCGACAAGTTCGATGCCGGGCGTGGGTACAAGTTCTCGACGTACGCCTGCCGCGCGATCTTGAAGGCGTTCAGCCGCCAGGGCATGAAGCTCTCCAAGTATCGCCAGCGCTTCCCCACGGACTTTGATCCCAAGCTCGAGCGCTCCAATTTCCTGGAGACCAAGCGGGCCGGGTTCGAGAAGGACGCGGCGGAGGAGGTCAAGCGGATTGTGTTGGACAACCGCGCCGACCTCACCGACGTGGAGCGCACCGTGATCGAGCACCGCTTCGGGCTCGAGGCGGGCGAGAATGAGAAGCCCATGACGCTCGAGCAGGTCGGGCAGATCATCGGCGTGACCAAGGAACGCGTGCGTCAGATCCAGAACAAGGCCATGGAGAAGATCCGCCTGCAGCTGGAGGCGAATTTCCTGGGCAACCGTGCCGCGGCCGAGGCGGCGGCGGAAGCGGCGGCCCTGGAGGCCGAGCAGCAGGCGTCGCTGGAGGTCAAGACCCCCCAGCGTCCCCGCGTGCCGACGCTGAACTGATCGCGAGTTCAATCGTGAAAGTAATTCATCAGCGGGGCGAGCGATCGCCCCGCTTTTTCGTTGGTGAGTGACTCGATCAGGTCGGAAGTTCAGCCGCGCCGGTACTGCTCGAAGATGCGGGAGAGGTCGCGGGTGTGCTCCCAGAAGAACGGGTTCTTGTGGACCACGCACTCGACGGGCGCCTCGCCCGGCTTGGGCTTCTTGAAGAGCGTGAAGCAATCGATCATGTGGTCATCTCCCCAGCAGATGATCTCCTGGTAGATGCACGTCAGCCCCGAGGCAAGGCAATCCTCACGCATGATTGCGGCGGAGACCGACTCACCGCGCCAGTGAGCGTTTGGGATTCGCAGCTTCTTGGTCGCGGGGTCAAGATACTCGCCGAGGTTGGAGTGATGAACTAGCCCAAACGCGCCGGGACGCATCTTGTGGGCGAGCTGAGCGGCGTAGGCCTGCATGACGTCTCGCTCGCAGTGAACGAGCGAATGCCAGCTGAAGACGAAGTCGACGGAGTTGTCGGGCACGGCCTCGAGCGACTTGCCGTCGTTGACCACGTACTGCATGTTCTTCTCGCCGAAGAATTCGCGGCAGTACTCGATGCACTTGGGCGCCAGGTCGACGAGGATCATGCGCTCGCAGTGAGGGCGGAGCATGCGGGTCCACAGGCCGAAGCCCGGCCCGAGGTGGAGGACGGTGCCCGTCGGAAGGAAATCGCGCACGCGGGGCTGGATCGCGGCGAACCAGGCTCGCTCGACGCTGGGCTTGTTCGTCCCGAACGGGGCGTAGCCGACCGTCCACTCCTCGCCCTTCCCGGACCAGTCGTAGGAGTTCCAGTGTTCGATGTTCTCGGCGGTCGTGGGCATCGAGCGGCTCCCTTCGGTTTGGTGACTGTACGCACACGCAGCTCCGTTGAAATGTCTGCCGCTCGCATGGCCGGGTTCCGGACGGTGGAAAAGCGGAGAAACGTGGTGGCAGTCGCTGTGGACGATCGGTGGAATGTTGAGAGCCACAGGTGGGGTGACCGGCGGTAAATGCGCTTTTGGTCCGGAATTCGCTGGCCGGGAACGGGTCAGCCGGCAAGGATTCCCTGACCGGGGGACATGAGCAGGAAGGCAGGACGGCCACGGCCGAATTGCCGGAGTTCGTTGGGAACCGGTTTGAACATGCTTGCGAAGAGATTTATGTCCTGATCCCGCCGGTGGTGTAGAGCGGAATCAGTGTGTGCTCCAAGACCCCCAAACCCTCCGGGGGTCTTGTTGTTTTTGGGGTGAAGGCACTGGGCACTAGGCACTTGGAAGACGCGGCATGCGGCATACTGGAAGCAGAAAGCCGAAGACTGCAACTCATTGCAGGTGGCGATGGCACGCGAGGTCTGATTGAGGGTGCTGGGGCCAACCGGGTAGAGTGGCGGCGTGGGAAGCCGCGACACTCAGACCGGCAACGCGACCAGACCGCACCGATGCAGCAAGTGCGGCTATGACCTCACCGGAATCGGCGACGCGAAGGTGTGCCCCGAGTGCGAGTGGGAGCTTGCGAAGGAACACCCCGACGAGGAACGGTCGAGGTTTTCTTTTCAGTTCTTGATGGCGCTGAGCGTCGTGATTCAGATCATGACGTTTCTTCTCGTTCCTGCGTCGACACCGTGGGGGAAGATCCCGATCCTGCACAAGCTCAATCTCGCGCTATTCACGCTCATCTCGATGCAACAGTGGATCGTCGCTTTTCGGTGCCGAGACCGCTTCGGCGAGTTTCCCTGGATCGCGGTGAAGACTTGGCCGCTCGTGTGGTTGGCGTGCGGCGTTGTGGTGCTGGGGACGCGTTGGCTGCTGGGGTTCTGGCCGTGAGTGACGAAGGGCTCGCACGGAACGAGCACGCAACGTTGGTTCGCATTCGATTTTATCGCTCGACGATTGCTGTTGGGAACCTGTGGACATGAGCACGACGAGGCCGAACACCGGTAGGGCGCGATCATCGTGGCCGGTGCGCGTGATCGGATTGCCTTTGGCGCTCACGCTGCTGGGCTTGATGGCACGGGCCGCGACGAATACGGCGATGTGGTGGGGAATCGACGGCGCAGTGCTCGTGAGCAGCGTGGTGATGGGCGGATTCGCATGGTTTGCACGCTCGGGCGGCAAGGACGCGAGCGACTGGCGCGCGTCGCTGATGTCGATGGCGGTGGTTTGGGTCATCCTCCTGCAAGCGTGGGTTGCGTATGCCGTGCTGTTCGACGTGATGGGCGCGGTCGCGGCGTGAATGAGCTGGCGCCAGCGCGACGTGATGGAAAAAAGGAGCATCGATGTCGCCGGACCGATGTTGGCAGCGGGCCGGAGTTAGCCGAGCGTCTGGCCGCACTCGGGGCATTTCAGCCCGGCGATGGAGTAGCCGCAGCGGCATCGCGGGGTTCGGCGTTCCAGGATTCGCGCGAGCACCTCGAGCGTGGTCCAGGCGGCGAGGCAGGTGATCGCCAGGGCGGTTCCGCACGCGATGTCGGTGTCGCCGTAGGTCGTGTAAAAGGAAAGCACGAGCACCGATCGCACGAGACCGAAGGCGTAGAGCAAGGCTCCCGCGGCCACGACGAGGAACCAGTGTCGATGTCTCATGCGGGCAGCATACCTCATGGGAGTGGTCGGTCGCGTACGCTTGGCTCATGTCGAACCAGACCGCCGGCGGCTCAATCGATTGCGTGACACGCTTTGCCCCGTCCCCGACCGGGCACTTGCACATCGGCGGGGCGCGTTCCGCGCTTTTCTGCTGGGCGTATGCGAAGCGGATGGGTGGGCGGTTCATGCTGCGGATCGAGGACACGGACGCGGCCCGGAGCAGCGACGAATCGGCGCGGGGCATTATGGAGGACCTGGCGTGGCTGGGGATCGAGTGGGACGACGGGCCGTCGCTCACGACGCGGGGCGGGCGGGTGATTGGCGCGGGGGCGCGCGACGTGGGCGGCTACTTCCAGGCGCGACGGGTGCCGATCTACAACCGGTTCATCGAGCAGTTGGTGAAGAACGGGCGTGCGTACCCGGCGTTTGAGAGCAATGAAGAGATCGAAGGACAGCGCAAGGCGGCGGTGGCGGCCAAGCAGACGTATCGGTATCCGAGGCCCTCGGAGATCGAGTTCGGCGTGTTCAACGCGGGGCTGGAGGCGCGGTGGGCGCGGGCAAGCGCGGGCGAGCCGCATGTGATCCGCTTCGCGGCGCCGCGCGAGGAGATCGTGGTGCCGGACCAGGTGCTGGGCGACGTGAAGATCGCGGCGGGCGAGCTGGACGACTTTGTGATCCGCAAGGCCGACGGGTTCCCGACGTACCACTTCGCGGTGGTGATCGACGACCAGACGATGGGCGTGACGCACGTGATGCGGGCGCAGGAGCACCTGGCGAACACGCCGCGGCACGTGGCGCTGCAGCGGGCGCTGCGGGATGAGAAGACGGGCGAGGCTTTCCGCACGCCGAGCTACGCGCACATGCCGCTGATCTTCAACATGGACGGGTCGAAGATGTCCAAGCGCGACAAGGCGAAGTTTGCGCGCAAGGCGGCGAAGGACGCGATCGCCAAGGATGCGGCGGCGAAAGGGCGGATTGTCGGGGGCACGGGATTGCCGGAGAAAACGATCACGGACTTCCTGGCGGCGGAAACCGACGCGGTGGAGATCGCGGAGAAGGTCGGGCGCTTCATGAACCTCACGCTCCCGGAGGTCGAGGTTCACGACTTCCGCGCCAACGGCTACATCCCCGAGGCGATCGTGAACTTTCTGGCGCTCCTGGGCTGGAACCCCGGCATGAAGATGGCGGACGGGAAGGACCTCGAGAAGTTCGACATGAAGTTCATCGCGGAACACTTCTCGATCGAGCGGATCGGGAGAACCAACGCGAAGTTCGATCGCGCCAAGCTGCTGTCGTTCAACGGCGACGCGATCGGCGCGATGAGCGACGCGGAATTCGCGGGGCGCTGGCGGGCGTGGTGCGAGGAGTTCGAGCCCGAGTTTGCCAAGTCGGTCCCGCCGAGTGGGTGGGAGACGTTGGGACGCGCGGTGAAGGCGCGGGCCAAGACGCTGCGCGACGGCGTGAAGGCGTCGGCGTTCCTGATGCTCGACGACAACTCGTACCCGTTTGACCAGGCGGCGGTCGCGAAGAACCTGACGGCCAGCGACGGCGCGGGGCTGAAGATGGTGCGGATGGTGCGTGATCGCCTGGCGGATGTCGAGCCATTTGAGGCGGGGATCATCCATTCGATCCTGGAGCAGTTGGCGCAGCAGTCGGGCGGCATGGGCGCGGTGGCGCAGCCGATTCGGGTGGCGCTGACGGGGTCGGCGGTGAGCCCGCCCTTGGGCGAGACGCTGGCGGTGCTGGGGAAGGCGCGGACGCTGGCGCGGCTGGATCGGTGCCTGCGGACGATGAGCGTCTGACGCTATTCTTTGCCCATGGCGCTTTTGAACTATCAGACCGCGGGCGAGAGCCACGGGCCGTCGTTGGTGGTGATGCTCACGGGCGTGCCCGCGGGGCTGCCCTTGGACGTTGAGTTCATCAACGCGGAGCTTTCGCGGCGGCAGGGCGGGTACGGGCGCGGCGGGCGGCAGCGGATCGAGCAGGACCGCGTGGAGTTTCTGACGGGCGTGCGCCGGGGCAAGGCGATCGGGGCGCCGTTGACGATGCGGATCGTGAACAACGACTCGCGGCTGGATGACCTGCAAATGACGCCGCCGGTGTATCGCCCAAGGCCGGGGCACGCGGACCTTGCGGGGAGCATCAAGTGGCTGACGACGGACTGCCGCGAGACGCTGGAGCGGGCCAGCGCGCGGGAGACGGCGTCGCGGGTGGCGGCGGGCGCGGTGGCTCGCTGTGTGCTTCGCGAGCTTGGGATCGAGACGTACGGGTTCGTGCGATCGATTCTTGACGCGGTGACGAGCGCGGACGTTCGCGAGGACAACTGGCGCGAGATGCAGAAGCTCCGCGACGCGAGCGAAACGTATTGCCCGGATGCGATGGTCACCGAGCGGCAGTGCGAGATCATCCGCCAAGCGAAGATCGACAAGGACACGGTGGGCGGGCTGGTCGAGGCGCACGTGTTCGGGTGCCCGCCCGGGATCGGCAGTTCGATGGACTGGACGACCAAGCTCGACGCGCGGATCGCGTACGCGGTGATGGGGATCCAGGCGTTCAAGGCGGTGGAGATCGGGCTCGGGAAGGAGTGCGCGGCGCGGGTCGGGAGCGCGGTGCACGACGCGATCCGCTTCGACGCGGCGAAGGGCGACACGCCGAACCTTGGGTTCGTGCGCGACAGCAACAATGCGGGCGGCACGGAGGGGGGCATGACCAACGGGCAGCCCATCGTGGTGCGCGGCACCATGAAGCCGATCGCGACGCTCTTGCGGGGCATGGCGAGCGTTGACCTCAACACCAAGGCGGCGGAGCACTCGGCGTATGAGCGGAGTGATGTGTGCGCGGTGAGCGCGGCGAGCGTGGTGATGGAGAACGTCGTGGCGTTCGAGGTGGCGCGGTGCGCGATGGAGAAGTTCGGCGGGGATTCGATGATCGAGGTGAGGCAGAACTTCGAGAATTACCTGCGGATGGCGCGGATGCTCCCGCTCGATCCGCCCATCACGACGATTGCCTGAACAATCGAGATCAGACGCTCACGTCGCCGGCTTTGACTGGGATGCGAGGCCCTTTTTTACCTCGTCGATGAGGCGTTCGACGGGGAAGGGCTTGAAGAGGACGGCCTGGAGGCCTTCCTGGGACGCGCGGACGATCGAGTGGTGCGGGTCGTAGCCGAAGCCGGTCATCAGGATGACAGGCACCTCGCCCATGAGACGGCGGACGGCGGAGAAGACTTCGTAGCCGTTGCGGTCGGGCATCTTGATGTCGGAGATGATGAGTTCGTAGCGTTGGCCGGCGGCGGCTCTGGCGGAAATGGCCTCGATGGCGCTGACGCCGGAGTCGCAGACGGTGACCTCGCAGCCGCGATGGCGGAGGACGTCGCCGATGATGCGACGGATCTTGGGCTCGTCGTCGGCGACCAGGACGTGGCGTCCGGCCAGGGCGGCGTCGCGGGTGCTGGACGCCATGGCGCGCTCGACGCCCAGGAGGGTGGTGGGTCCGGCGGCGACTTCGCGGATGCGCTCGCGGATGGACTCGACGTCGGCGCCGATGCGGGTGATGTGGAGCTTGGTTTCCGGCTCGGCGGGGACGCTGTGGTGGAGGAGTTCGAGCTCGCGGACGATGTCGGCCAGGGGCGCGGCGAGTTCGTCCTCGACGCGCGAGCTGACGCTGCGGTTGACGGTGGAGCGCTCGACGACGAGGAGGTCGAGGGTGTGGACGGCCATGGCGATGGCGCGGGCGAAGATCTCGGCGAAGAGTCGATCCTCGTCGGTGAAGGCCGCGGGCTGCTGGCTCTCGACGTTGAGGATGCCCAGGACGCGGTCCTGGACCTTGAGGGGCACGGTGAGGGAGGAGCGGGCGCCCGTCAGGCCGGGAAGGAACATGGAGTCGTTGCCGGCGTCGTCGCAGCGGTAGCTCTGGCCGGTGGCGGCGACGTAGCCGCTGATGCCGTGGCCTTCGGGGAGGGGGTAGATGTCGATGTCGGCGTAGGTGGGCGGGAGTCCGGCGGACATGACGAGTTCGAGCTTGCCGCTGCGTTCGTCGAGGAGGCGGATGCCGAAGTGGTCGAAGTGGAGGAGATCGTGGGCGTAGGCGACGACCTTTCCCTCGAGGGCGCGGAGGCGTTCGACGGCGTTGAGCTTTCGCACGGCGTCGGCGTCGAGGCGGAGGAGGTCGCCGCCGGCGCGCTCGATCGCTTCCATCTTGAAGCGGCGTCGTTTGGCGGCGGTAATGTCGTGGACGACGACGACGGCGCCGGAGAAGGGGGCGGCGCCGGAAGGGGCGGCGGGGCGCGAGAGGACGATCTCAAACTCGGCGGAAAGATCGGAGGCCGAGACCTCGTGGCGGAGATCGGTGACGGGGCGTCCGGTGTCGGCGTTCCAGGAGGCGACGGCGGCGGCGGCGATGGTGGCGACCTTGGACTTGGTGCCGGCGTCGAGGGCGTGGAAGCGGGCGTTGGCCCACAAGACCTGACCGGTCACGGAGAAGAGGGCGGCGCCGTCGGGCATGGCGTCGGCGGCGAGCATGGCCAGGGGCGCGGCGGCCTCGGAGCCGGGAGCGGCGGGGACCAATTCGACGCGACCGCCGAATCGCTCGGCCAAGAGGCGGCGGACTTCGTCGTTCAACGACGCGTCGCCGCCGGTCACCAGCAGCTTGGCACGGCTTTGCGTCATTGAATCGGGCAACCTCCGGCTCCTCGGGCGTCTAGCGTAGCGGCCCAGGGGGTTGGCGCACAATCGACCGCCTCGCCGATGAATGGGGTTGGCGGGGCGGGGACTAATGCAACCCTAACTTCACATCGGTTCGATGGATCGTGGTACTGTGATTCTGAAATGCTTTCAGTGCAGGGCGTCCACAAATCGTTCGGGTCGATCCGGGCCGTCCGGGGGGTGTCTTTCGAGGTTCGCCCGGGGCAGGTGGTGGGTTTGCTGGGGCCCAACGGGGCGGGAAAAACCACCACGATCCGCATGATTACGGGCTTTCTGCCCCCGGACGACGGGCGGGTGATGATCGGAGACCTGGACGTTTCGCGGGATTCCGCGAGGGCTCGGGCGAAGATCGGCTATTTGCCCGAGTCGGCCCCCCACTACCCCGAAATGAAGGTGCGGGAGTTCATCGCCCATCGGGCGGCGCTCTTCGGGGTGGCGCGGCAGGGCCGGGAGCGGGCGGTGGGCGAGGCGATGGAGCGATGCCAGCTTGGGGCGGTCGCGTCGCGGAGGGTGGGCGTTCTGTCGAAGGGCTTCAAGCAGCGTGTCGGGCTGGCGGCCGCGATCGTGCACGGGCCGAGCGTGCTGGTGCTCGACGAACCAACCAACGGCCTGGACCCGACGCAGGTACGGGAGGCGCGCTCGCTCATCAAAGATTTGGCCAAGGACCGCACACTGCTCTTCTCGTCGCACGTCCTGAGCGAGGTCGAGCGCGTGTGCGACCGCGTCGTGATGATCGCGGGCGGGGAGCTTCGGGCCGACGGCACGCCGGGCGATTTGGTGGAGAAGACGTCGCTCACCCCGGTGCACGTGATTGAGTGCGCACGGACGCCGGACCCCTTGCCGATCCTGCGGAAGGTCGAGGGCGTGGCGGACGCGAAGCTGGAGGCGTTGGCGGACGAAGGGTGGGTGCGCGTGCGGATCACGCCGCGGGCGGGGCATCGCGATCTGCGCGAAGCGCTTGCGGCGGCGGCGCGTGGGGCGGGGCTTGCGGTGCGCGAGCTCTCGATCGATCGGCCGAGCCTGGAGCGGTTGTTCGCGGAGCTGATCGAGCGGCCGGGTGCGGTCGGGGTTGGGGGCGGGGCATGAGAGGCACGCTCACGATCGCGCGGCGCGAGCTGGCGTCGTTCTTTGCGATCCCGCTGGGATGGGTCGCGATCGCGCTGTACCTGTTCCTGACGGGGGGCGTGTTCTCGCTGATGATCCTGAACCCAAGCACGGCGGCGACGATGCGCCCGTTCTTTTCCGTGAGCGCGTGGCTCATGCTCCCGGTGATCCCGGCGATCTCGATGCGGCTGTTCAGCGAGGAGTTTCGGAGCGGGACGATCGAGCCCTTGCTGACGAGCCCGGTGAGCGAAGCGGCGATTGCGGTGGGCAAGTACCTGGGCGCGCTCTGGTTCATGCTGCTGATGCTGGCACCGACGCTGGCGCATGTGGGCGTACTGGCGTGGGTGTCGACCCCCGCGCCGGACGCCGGGCCGATCGTGGCGGGCTACGCGAGCCTGGTGCTTCTGGGGATGCTGTACCTCTCGATCGGCCTATTTATCTCGTCGCTGACGTCGAACCAGACGCTGGCGTTCCTGGGGACGCTGTTCGCGATTCTGCTGCTGCTCCTGGCGACGACGCTGGGGGCGGACCGGCTGCCGGAGGCGATGAGGCCGCTGGTCTACGCGGCGGCTCTCACGCCGCGGATCGCGGACTTTGCCAAGGGCGTGATCGACACGTCGCACATCGTGTTCTTCGCGTCGTGCTCGGCGTGGTTCGTGCTGCTGACGATCGTGACGCTGCAATCGCGGAGGTGGTCATGAAGACCTCTTCGCCGCGCCGGTTCCGGGCGGGTTTACTCGGCGCGATCGCGCTGGCGTGCGCGACCAGCTCGCTCATCATGGCGAACATCCTGGGCGAGCACTTCTCGCATCGCTACGACGTGACGGCGACCGGCGAGCACAAGCTCTCGGCGCGGACGGCGGCGATGCTGCGGTCGCTTACGCACGATTATCGGCTGGTGGTGGCGGTGGACCTGTCGCGGATCGATGCGCGGGCGCGCGAGCGCGTGGTCGACGTGATGGACCAGTTGCGGAGGGCGTCGGGGCGGATTGCCAGCGACGTGATCGACACGGGACGCGCCGACGGGCCGAAAGCGCTCGACGCCCTGGTCCAGCAGCTCGCGGATGCGGAGCACGACACCCTGCAGGCGCAGGTGAACGCGATCAACGGGGCGGCGGGCGCGATGAAGACGCTGGCGGGGTTTCTGGAAAAGGAGCTGGCGCCGGAGATGGAGAGGCTCCGCCAGGCGACGCCCGCGGACAAGGAACTGTTCCGAACGTTCTTTGACCAGCGGGCGGCGGCGGCGCGGCTGGCGGCGCAGGATCTGTCGCGCGCGGTCGAAACGCTGGGCGAGCCGCTCGCGGCCACGATCGGCGAGGTACCGGTGCCAGCGACGGACCGGGCGTCTCAGAAGGTGCGGGAGGCGTGCAGGCCGATCTTTGACCAGCTCGCGGAACTGACGCGGCAGCTCCGGCTCATCACAACCAACGAGGCGGCGCCGGCGTCGACTCGCGAGGCGGTGGGCACGCTTCCGGATCGCGTGCAGGCGGCCAAGGACGCGGCGAGCGCGGGCGCGGACGCGGCGGG
>JABWBC010000083.1 GCA_013360695.1 Phycisphaerales bacterium | reverse complement strand
AACATCCGCCATCGCGGCGAGAACGCCCGCGCAGGAGAGACGGTGCTGACGTCGGGGACCGTGCTCACCGCGGCCGCGCTCGGCACGCTCGCGGCGGTCGGGTGCGTGTGGCCGCGCGTGCATCCGCGAGTGCGTGTGGCGGTCATCACCACGGGCGATGAAATCGTGTCCCCGCATGCGACGCCCGGCCCATACCAGATCCGCGACAGCAACGCGGCGGCCATCCGCGCGGTGCTCGACTCGCACGCCTTGATCGAGGTTGTCACGCGCTCGGACGGCTCGATCATGCGCGCGGGCGATGAGGACGGTGCGCTGGACGCGGTGCTCGAAGCCGCGATCAGGCACTCCGATGCCGTTGTGCTCACCGGCGGCGTCTCGATGGGACACCGCGACCCCGTACGCGCGGCGGTGGAACGCTGCGTTGGGGCGGCGGGCGGGGGCGGAGTGGAAGTTGTTTTCCACGGCCTGCCACAGCGCCCCGGTAAGCCCATGCTCGGGGCGGTGGTCCGCCGCGACGGTGGCGCGAACGCCGCAGGGTGGGTGCCCGTCTTCGGACTGCCCGGTAACCCGATCTCGGCGATGGTCGCGTGCACGAGGATCGTGTTCCCGGTGCTCGCCTCGCTCGCGGGCACGGCGGCGGGACTCGGCGGGCCGCGGCTCGTGCGCCTCGCCAATCCCGACGGCAAGACGCTCGACCTGTGGTGGCACCGGCTGGTGCGTATCAACGAATTGGACGAGGCTGAGCTTATCGACGGACGCGGCTCGGGGGACATCATCGCGGGCGGGCGGAGCGATGGCTTCATCGAGGTGCCACCCAACACCGCCGCGCACGCAACCGCACCCGCACAGTCCACGCCCACGCTCGTACCCTTCTATCCGTGGCCGATGTAGCGTGCACGGCACCAGCAGTTACTCGCGGGCGCGCCCCGCTCACCGGTCCACACGCTCCCTCGACGACAGGATGCTTCGATGACGAACAGCCCCGGATCACCCGCGACCGTCCCGCTCTCCCACGTCGCGCCCGACGGTGCCGCGCGGATGGTGGATGTGGGCGACAAGCCGATCACCGCGCGATCCGCGACCGCCGAGGGGTTCGTCCGCGTCTCGGCGGAGCTTGCGCGGGCCATCCGCGAGAACTCGGTCAAGAAGGGCTCGGTGTTGGAGGTCGCTCGCCTCGCCGGAATTCTCGCCGCCAAGCGCACCGACGAACTCATCCCGCTCTGCCACACGCTCCCATTGGACGCGGTGGATGTGCTGGCGACGCTCGAAAATGGTCGCGTGCGCGTGACCGCGACGGTCCGCACGCAGTCGCGCACGGGCGTCGAGATGGAGGCCCTCACCGCCGTGAGCGTCGCGTGCCTCACGGTCATCGACATGGGCAAGTCCATCGACAAGGGCATGGCGATCGAGGGCGTACGCGTGTTGGAGAAGCACGGCGGGCGCAGTGGTTCATACTCGGCTGCCGCGACGGAGTCGGAGGCCCGCGCATGAGCAACACCGAGGAACCCATCCGCGCCGCCGTGCTCACCGTCAGCGACCGTTGCTCGCGCGGCGATGCGGTGGATACCTCCGGGCCCGGCCTGTGCGAGATGCTGCGGTCGCGGCTTGGCGCCATCGTCGTCGCGACGCGCTGCCTGCCCGACGAAATGGACGCCCTTGCCGCCTGCTTCGTTGAGTGGAGCCGACCCGAGGCCAGGATCGATCTGGTGCTCAGCACAGGCGGCACGGGTCTTGCGCCGCGCGATGTGACACCTGAAGCGGCCAAGCGCGTCTTCGAACGCGAGCACAGCGGGCTGATGGAACTTGCCCGGCTGCGATGCATGAGCAAAACCCCGCGCACATTCCTCTCCCGCGGCGTGGCCGGCACCGTCGGCCGCACGCTCATCCTCACGCTCCCGGGCTCCGGGCGCGGCTCCAGCGACAACCTCGAAGCCCTGCTGGACATCCTGCCGCACGCCGTTGAAACACTCCGTGGCGAAGTGCAGGATGACGGCCGCCCCGAAGCCGCCGCCGTAACCGGAAAGGTCATCCGTCATGAGCGGTGACCGCGCCACTGTGTCGCCCGAGTTCCTCGCGAGCGTCCAGCCCATCGTACTCGTCGGCGGTAGGAGCCGTCGGTTCGGGCGCGACAAGCTGCGCGAGCCGTGGGGAGAGCCGGGCAGGGTGCTGGTGCAGCGCCCGATCGAGACGCTGCGTTCGATCTTCGGCCCCCGCGTCAAACTCGTGGGCGAGTGCGATCCGAGCATCGTCCCGTTCGCCGACGGCGTGATCCCGGACAAGCACCCGGGTGTCGGACCGATGGGCGGGATCGTGTCGGCGCTTCTGCACTGGTGCGGGCCAGTGTTCGTGCTGGCCGGAGACATGCCGAGCTTTGCGGCTATCGACGGGTGGAGCATCCTTTGCGCCGCTGAACAACGGCCTGATTGCCTGGCGGTGCTGGCCGCGACCGACCGTCCCCATCCATGCGCCGGGTTCTACGCTGCCGCGGGCTTGCCGGTCCTCTCCGATTGCCTCATGCGCGGGAAATACCGGCTCGCTACGGCGGTACCGGGGCGGGCGGTTCTGGAGGTGCCCGTCGCTGCGGATTCGCTCATCAACGTGAACTCGCCATCTGTGACCGTCGATCTGCCCCGCGCATGAGGCGTGGAACGTGATTGGTGCCGTCGGATCTCACAGATCAGCTGTGGGGGTCACGGCGAGGTGAGCCGATACACTTCGACCACCGGGTCTTCGGCGAGCAAGGCACGCCATCGCGTCAGGTAGGACTTCATCGTCAAGTCGTTCGCCACACGCTCCTGATCACGCACATATGTGGCCTCGTCCTCATATCGCACGACTTCGATGAACCGTTCAGCATCGCCGATGTCTTGAAGCAGACGAACCGAAATTCCACCCGGCGACTCGTAGTACGGAATCGCATTACGCAAGAACTCCAGAAACTCCGCGCGGCGTCCCGGCACGATCCGGCACCGCAAGTGGAGATCGATGCGACGAGAAACATCCATGGAGCACCTTCGGCTTCCTGTGAACATCGTGCCTGCCGAGCAGAAGTGCCGCGGGGCAGGACTTACGCTTTCCAAACTATAGAACGGCTGAGGCGATCGCTCCACTTTGAAGCAGGGTGGCGTGCATCGAGGATGCCATGCGCTCCGCCGGAATCACGAACGCATCCTGCCCCGCGCGAGGCACCACGCGGGCAACAGCCTGTGACCAGAGATTAAGAGCCTCTAACAGTATGGCCTTTCGAGCGTCCTGAAGCAGATGACGGCGCAGCCCCGCGGGAGGAAGGCCTGGTGGATGTCGGCGCGTCGTTCGTCGCGGACTCTGAGCCTTCGGAACTGGTGGAGCCATGCGATGGTGCGTTCAACCACCCGGCGCAGCCGCCCGAGGCTCGTGTCGTCGTTGCTGCCCCGGCGTGGCCGCAGCGGCTCGATGCCGCGGGTCCACAGCAGCATCTCGCGCAGGCGCGAGTGGTCCGCCTTGTCGGCCCCGAGAGTCGATGGACGCACCCCGTGCCGACGCTCGAGATGGTCGAGCATGGCCAGCGTGTTCTCACGCTCGGCCGTGCCGCTGGCCTCGTCCACACGCACGCCCATCACCAGCCCGTGCCGGTTCTCGGTCAGCGCATGGCCCGAGTGGCACCTGAACGCGCCCACGCCGTCGCCCTTCCTGTACAGCTTCGCCTCAGGATCGGTCGTGCTGCGGTGTGTGGCGTTGCCGCGCCGCTCGCCATTGAAGTCCACCGACGGGTTGCGGCCGCCGCCGGCGTCGTCATCGCCGTCCTTCTTCGCGGCCTCACGCTCGATCTTCTTGAGGCTCTTGAGGCTGGCATGGCTCTGGATCAGCGAGCCGTCCACCGTGAAGTGCTCGTCGCTGGTGAGCCCCGCCTCGATCGCCTGCTTCACCACCGACTTGAAGAACTTGCGTGTGATGCCGTGCTCGGCCAGACGCTCGCGGTTGTGCGTGAAGACCGAGTGGTCGAAGACCTCGGCGGAGGGCTGCATGGCGAGAAACCAGCGGAAGAGCAGGTCGGTCTTGTGCCGCCGACACAGCTCCCGCTCCGAGCGGGTCGTGTACAGGCACTGCAGCAGGAGCGCCTTGAGCAGCGTCTCAGGCGGGATGCCCGGTCGGCCACGATCGCTGTACGCGGCCTTGAACGTGCGGAACATCTCCGCCAACGCGCGATCCACCATGCGTTTGATGGCCCGCAGCGGGTGCTCCGCCTCGATCAGGTCCTCGACGTTGAACGTGTGGTAAACTGCCGCCTGACGGTCCGGTGTGCCCTTCATCCCCAAGTGTTCGCACCAGCATCCACCCCGGTTGCGCCCTTGGGGTTCGTTCTTCAACAGCCTGATAACTACGAACTCGCGAACAACCTCAAGGCCCGTTTCGATCTCATCCAGAAAAAGGCCCGGGCGTTCCTCGCAAGGGAGCGTGACGTCGAACCCGAGCAGGTTCGGTGGGACCTCGGCATCCCGCACGACCTCCGGCAAACCTACGGAACCCGGATGGCGCGCGTCATCCCCATGCACGTGCTCAACGAGTACATGGGACACGCCAAAATTACGACCACGCAGGAGTACGACCTGGCGGCCGAGACGCCGGTTGCTGACCGTGCACATGAGGCGCTGGAGGCGATGACACGCGAAGATGCCGGAGCCCCGAGTTCAGGACGCATGTCGGACGCATGTGGGCCGAAAGCGACCAATACCACCTCCACCGTCCCTGCCTCAAAAAAGCAGTAAGCCTCGGCTACACCGAGGCTTACGCAAGCGAGGCGGACGGGACTCGAACCCGCAACCACCGGATCGACAGTCAACGGGGCGAATGCCCGAACCCCCGACAAACTGCGGACTTGCGCGACATCCCGCCCGCTCCAGCAGCGCCGGGAGCAGCGCCCGCGGCCGAGCCCCCGCTGCCCCCCGACTTGGCCGCCGTCGTCGCGGCATGGCCGGCGCTCCCGCCCGCCGTCCGCGCGGGCATCGCGGCGATGGTGCAGGTTGCCACGCGATGACAGGGGATGGCGTGGTTCCTTCCCGCCGGGCATGCCGATGTGACGCCCGCGGGAACAGCCGCGGGTATCGACTGACTTTGTTTCGGATGTCCGGGGACCGCATAGCCGGTGACGGTGGGCGGATAACACCCCCGCGAGCGGACATCGCCGGGCGACAGGCCACATGGCGAATGTTTGGGCGATATGCTTGGACCATTCAGCATGAATGGAGCGCTAGATGTCGCACCAAGCCCAGCAGACGCAGGCGAGCAACGAGTTTGACGCGGCCAAGGTGATCGTGGAGACACTCAAAGGCCTCGACAAGCAGCAGCAGGCACGCGCGATCAAATTCGCCTGCGAAGCCCTCGAAATACAACCGCCTGTTTCAGGAGCGGCTTCGCACGGCGGCAGCGCGCCCCTTACGCCCGCGACCATCTCCGTGCCCACGGCCACCGATATCAAGCAGTTCACCGCGTCGAAAGCGCCCAAGAGCGACCAGCAGTTCGCCGCTGTGGTCGCGTATTTCCATCGGTTCGTCGCCCCTGAAGCCGAGCGCAAGGATGCAATCAACGCCGAAGACCTGAAGGACGCCGCCCGCAAGGTAGGTCGCAAGCGCCCCCACCGGGTCACACTGAACAACGCCAAGAACGCTGGATACCTCGATGCCGCCGAGCGAGGGAGTTTCAAGATCAACACGGTCGGCGAAAACCTTGTCGCCGTCACGCTGCCCGGGAACGGAGGCGAAGGCGGCAGCATCGGGCGGGGCCGAAGTCGCGCCAAGCCTGGGCGCAAGCCGGGTTCGACGAGGAAAAAGAGGCGCAGCCGGTGACGCGATGCTCCGACCTGCCAGAGGAGTAATCGCCGATGCCAACACCCGCCGAAGCCCTTGACGCCGCAATTCAGGAAGTGACCGGCGCACGAACCCGCGTCACCAAGATCAAGTCCAAGCAGGTTCGGGGCGTCGATGAGGTGGCATCGCTCAAATCGACGGCGAACGCGTGGTTCAAGTCTCATCGGCCCGTGGCGGCGCAAGCGGTAAGTGCGGCGGACATTGCCGCAATCGACACTCAATACCAGATTGTCCTGGATTCCGCGGAGAAGCACGCCGCCAAGCAAACCTATCTCTCGGCGCTGAAGGCGGGGAAGGACCTGCTGGTGGCCGCTCGTGGCGGTGTGCTCACCGCGCCCGTGTCCCCTGCAGCATCGCCAACGGATGACCTGCCGCCTGATTTCTCGCCTCTCGTCGGCAATCAGGACATGAGGGACATTCTGACGCGCCGATGGCACGAATGCTGCAAGTGCGTCGCAGCCAATGCCCACCTGGCCGCGATCGTGATGATGGGCGGTCTGCTCGAAGCGCTATTCGTGGCCCGCGCCAACAAGATGCCCGACAAGAAACCGCTGATCAGCGCAGCCGCCGCGCCCAAGGACAAGGCAACCGGCAGAGTTCAGAACTATCAGGATTGGATGCTCGATTCCTACATCAAGGTCGCGCACGAGTTGAGGTGGATCACCGAGTCCGCGAAGGATGTGGCGGACGTGCTCAAGGAGTACCGGAACTACATCCATCCTGAGAAGGAGCGGCGGCACGGGGTTGTGCTTGCACTCAACGATTCGAGTATGTTCTGGCAGGTCACTAAGGCGCTCGCCCGCCAACTGCTCCTGAGCGCGACAACGCCCTGAGCGAAGCGTCGTCATGCCGTGACAGTTGCCCCGTCTCACCCCTCCGACCAAGGCTCATGTTTCCTCGTAGTTGAACTCCATCTTGCTCTGCCGGACGATCTCGTCCAGCACCTCCTGGAGTTTGCCCGCCTTCACCACCGCGTCGAACAGCCCGAGCAGCATGGGGATGTTGATGACTTCCTCGACGCACGACATGTAGCGATCCACAACCTTCGTGACCGAGTACCGCCCCTCGGCCTGCGCCCGGATGCTGGCCTTGAGCGCATCGACCGATTGCTCGGACTTGACCACGAACGTGATCGGGAAGCGTTGGACCTTATCGATGTCGAGGAAGTACTTGCCCGCGTCCACCGTTTCAGTGACTTGGAAGAAGCGACCGAGCGGGCGCATGACAAAATCAATCCCGCCGTCGTTGGCGTTCGTGCGGCCCGTCTTGTAGAGGACCAGAGGCTCCTCTGTCAGCTCATCGCGGGTCCAGCCCCAAAACACCGACTTGGCCCCGTAGTGCGCCCGAAGCACTGCGTAACTCACGATCTCGAACACGCGGGCATCGACGTTGGGTTTGACCAGCCCCGCGACGAACGCGGTGCTCTCCTTCGCGCCCTCCTGCTTCAACTTCGCCATCCGCTCGCAGTCGGCGATGAAACTCTGGAAGGCGTCCTTCTTCGCGCCGACGTAGGCGTTGATGATCGCGATGACGGCCTCCGCGATGCTCACCGTCTCCTTGCCGACCTTGACGCGAAGCAGGTTCTCGTTGACCCAGTAGCGCTCGGTTTGCAGGTCGCGCATGATGGGGATCGCGTCGAGCGTCGGGTTGTACTTCTTGAACTCCTCGTTCAGACGGCTGTTCAGGGCGTGGTTCTGCAACTTCTGGCCGAACGGCAACTCGCGCTGCCGCTTGAACAGCACGGTGAACTTCGCGCCTTCGTAGTCCTTGTACCCCGGCTTCTTGCCGTAGCCCTTGGCGAGGTAGTCTTCGACGAGGACGTAGACCGCGTAAAGGTTGGCGAAGGACGACCGGGACTTGGAGCCGCGATTCGCCGACTTGGTCTTGACGTTCAGGTATTGCAGGAGCGGGCTGGCGTCAAAAACGGCCTGCGCTTTGTCGCCGAACTGCTTGGTGAGGATCGCCAGAATCTGCGCGGTGAACTCGTGGGTCATTGGGCCGCCTCAAACAGGACGCCCGACTGTTTCGCGCCCCGTGCCCGCGCCGAAACCCCGTTCCTCCGCTCGTAGGTCTTGTCCAGCGGCTTCAACGCCTCGCCGCGCCACTCATGGGCGAGCCCGAGGCGCCGCAGACCGATCTTGACAAACTGCTCCTCCAACTCGATACCGATCGACTTCCGGCCGAGTCGCTTCGCCACGGCGGACGTCGTGAAGGTGCCTGAGAACGGATCAAGCACCGTGTCCCCAGGGTTGCTGCTCGCTTTGATGACTCGCTCGAGCAGTGTTTCGGGCTTTTGGCTCGGATGTTCCTCGTACTCATCCATCCGATAGCGAACCCTGGGAATTGACCACACGTTGCCGGGCACCTTTTCATCGTTGTAAGGCGTCGGCACGGCCTTCCGGTAGTCGATCAGCTTCCGCACGGCCCCGGTTCTCGCCTGAACCTTGATGGCGTCCGCGTTGAAGGTGTAGCTCTTCGCATCCACGACCGCGAACAGAATCGGTTCGTACATCGACCCGAAATACCGTCGCGCCTGCACGCCCGAACTGTCGTAGGACCAGACGATCCGCGACAGGATTGTCAGGCGGTCCCGCAGGAACAGGTCGAAATAGGGCATGGATTGAGTGCTGGCCATGATGTACGCCGAGCCGGTGGGCTTCAACTTCGCTAGGCAGCGCGTCAGCCACTCACGGCACCACCCGAAATACGCCTCGTCTGTGGGCCACCGGTCGCGGGTGTTTCCAAATCGCTTTCCGATGTTGTACGGCGGGTCAGCGAAGAGGAGATCAACAGAGCGATCGGGGACATGGACATCCAGCGCTGACAGCGCATCACCCCAGATCACCGTTGTTGAGTCGTCCCCGAGTTGCTCCATCGCTTTCATTGGCGTCGCTCCATGACACATCCCCCTGATGGTACCCGAACCGAGTGACTTCTGCAGCAACGGAGAGCCCGCGCACCATCGTCCATGCCCCAACGGCCACCAAGATGTCTAGGGCTTGGGCCAACGCCCCGAATTCCACCCTTCAACCCGGTCCCGTTTTGCATAAAGGCATGGAGCGGGAAGTACCGACCCGACGGCAAATCTGGCCACCGGGGCGGGCAGGTAGGCCGCCCGTGGCATAGGGAACCAGTAGAGGCCCGGCCCCGCCGTGTCGGTACATGGCGTGAAGTGAAGGAAAATCGCCGAACCATCGCGACATCGACCGGCCCGATGACGAGAGGTACAGATAGAGGACATGCAGGAGGCAGGCGACAACCCGACGCCCCTCGGGTTAGGAGAAGGGTGAAGGGGCCACGAATCGGCGCGACACTTTGGCGGGGTCGCGCAGATATAGGGGGTACGAGGATGACGAAGCACCGACGGAACGGAATCTGCACGACCCCTCGCCACTTCGCGGGCGTTTCGCGTAGATGAACCAGGTGCGGCTCGACCGCACCAAGCCAACCACCCACCCAGCCATCGACCCATCCATCCAGCCAGTCCCGTGACGCCGTGCGGCGTCGCGGTCAAACGCAAACTGCGCCCGGGCCCCGGGCAGGAGGCTTTCCCATGCCATTGTCGAAGTACCTGATGACCCGCGAGCAGTACGACGCCGACTGCCGCGACCGGCTGGAAGAGGCGCACCCCAGCGACCCCGCAGCCGTGGCCCGCGTCATGGCGCGACGGTATCCCAAGTCCACCGAGCAGGCTGCGGAGGAGTTGAAGCGCCGCGGCTTGCGCATTGACGCGGACCAGTTGTCGCGCCGGGTCACCCAGGAGTTCCGTCAGATCGGGCGCAACTTCGTGTGGTTCGCCGACGACATCGACGCCGTCGCGGAAGACCTGGATCAGGCCAACCGCCTGACCTATGACGCTCACTACCGGCGCGAGCAGGGCCTGTCCTTCGCGGAGCATGCCGCGGTTCAGAAGCAGGTGCGGACCAAGCGCCTCGCCATCATGCAGCAGGTCGCGGACGCCGCGGGCGGCACGATTCCCGACGTGGCCGACGCCTGCAACCGCGTGATGCCCGATCCGCTCGAATGGGATGAGGCGGCGATCGCCAAGGCCGTCTCGCTGACCCGCGAGTACATCGCCTCGCAGGGGGTGGCGCGATGAGCACGACAAACGACATGATCCTGTCGGCCGCTGAGGTCGAGATCGAGGCTGCGGGCAAGGATGCCCGCCCCAAGATCAGCGTCGTCGCCTACACCGGCCGCATCATGCGCGTGCCCGGCTGGGGGGACATCGCCATCGACCTGGCGGGCCTCGAGGCGGGCGGCCAGGTGCCCCTGCTGGCCGACCATGATGCCAGCGTCGGGAGCGTCGTCGGCCACGGCGAACCTGCCGTCGCCAACGGACGGCTCATGGTGAGCGGCGTCGTGAGCGGCGCGGGCGAGCCCGCGCGGCACGTCGTGGAGATGGCCAGGGGCGGCTTCCAGTTCCAGGCATCGGTCGGCGTCGCGCCCACCGAGCACGAGCGGGTGAAGCCGAACCAGTCGGTCGAGATCAACGGGCGGTCGCTGTCGTCGCCGGGCGGGTTCACGCTCGTGCGCAAGGGGCGACTGCGGGAAGTCAGCATCACGCCGCTGGGGGCCGACGCGGAAACGTCCGTGGCCATCGCGGCTTCACGTCAAGAACGGACGAACATGGCAGACATCGCCAACGAAGATCAGATTCGCGCCGACGAGCGCGATCGCCTGAAGGAGATCGACTTGACCTGCCGCCCGATGGGCGAGCGGGACTGGGGTGCGCAACAGAAGCGAGTGGACGACCTGCGGTCCAAGGCCATCGCGGGCGACATCACCGTCGCCGACCTGCGCGCCGGTGTCCTTGAGGTGCTCCGTGCTTCGCGGCCCGTCTACTCAGGCATGCAGCGGGACAACGGGGCGGGCCACATCCCTCGCGCACGGATCATCGAGGCGGCGATCCTCAAGCGGGCGGGCTTCGCCGTGCTCGCCGAGAAGGCCCTCGGCCCGGCGTGCATGCAGGCGGCCGACGACCTGCGTGTGGCCCACACGCTGGACCTCTGCCGCGCCGCGTTGCAGCACGAGGGGATCGACGCTCCTCTTGACCGCGAGGGCATGGTGCGGGCATCGCTGACCACGCACACGCTCACCGAGGCCCTCGGCAGCGCGGTGAACAAAGTTCTGCTCGACGGTTACCGCGACAGCCCGGCGACCTGGCGGGCGTTCGCGGGCGTGCGGTCGGTGCCGGACTTCAAGACGGCGACCGCCATCCGCCCGTCGTTCACCGGCTCGCTTCAGCAACTGCCGCCCGGCGGCGAGTTCAAGCACGGCGGGGCCGAGGAAGCGACCACGCAGTACAAGGTAGACACCTATGGCAAGATCTTCTCGATCGACCGCCGCGACCTCATCAACGACGATCTGAGCCTGTTCGATTCGGTCGCCCGCGTGATGGGCCAGGCCGCGATGCGGAAGTTGTCCGACCTCACCTACGACACGCTGCTGACCAACGCCGGGGCGTTTTTCGCCGCGGGCAACGGCAACTACATCACCGGGGCGGACACCAACCTCAGCCCCGATTCGCTGGGGCGGGCCATCGCCGCGATGATCACCCAGCGCGACGCGGAGGGCAACGACCTGGACCTTCG
The DNA here is from genome assembly GCA_013360695.1 of Phycisphaerales bacterium. GTDB lineage: Bacteria > Planctomycetota > Phycisphaerae > Phycisphaerales > UBA1924 > JABWBC01. Next base: position 3,873 of record JABWBC010000083.1, on the reverse strand, counting down.
GCCCGTCGTGCTGGTCGTGCCGCCGGAGTTGCAGACGACGGCGCGGGCGGTTCTGGAGAGCGAGTTCATCGCCGCCCAGACGAACCTGCCCACCGGCAACAGCCTCAAGAACGCCGTCGGGCTTGAGGTCGAGCCGCGCCTGAGCAACACGAAGAAGTACGGCAACAAGGCCTCGACGAAGCACTGGTACCTGTTCGCCGCGCCCGCGGCGAGCCCGCTCATCGTCGGATTCCTCAACGGCCAACAGACGCCGACGGTCGAGTTCTTCGGGCTCGACCAGACGGTGAACAAGTTGGCCGTCTCGTGGCGCGTCTACTTCGACTTCGGCGCTGCCCTGTGCGACCCGCGGGCGGCGGTGCGCAGCAAGGGCGAGGCGTAGTCGGACCCTCTTGAGTCGGCCGGGGGCGGCTCGTGCGCCCCCGGCCTTTCTCTCTCCAACCTCGAATGACGCAGGCCGCGCCGATCGCGGCGGCGCGATGGGTGCGCACTCATGGACGAGATCAAGAACAACATGGCAGATGTCACGCTCCTCACCGTCCGCCAGGTCGCGGACCTGCTGGGCGTGCACGTCCGCAGCGTCTGGCGCATGGCGCAGACGGGCGAGATTCCCGCGCCGATCCGCCTGAGCGAACGTGTCGTTCGCTGGCGGTTGGCCGACCTCCGAGATCATCTCGACCGCAAGGCCGCGGGGGTGCGCCAATGAGCGCACCCGATGATGCCCTCAGCCTGGTCGAACTCGTCACCGCGCTCTTCGAGCCGGATGACCTGGTCGAACTGCGCACGGTGCCCGAGCCCGTGAAACGTCGCTGGCTCCTCGCCTCGCAGTTGCCGTCGTTCCACAGCCCGGGATGGAAGGCGCGGAACGTCCACTTCGGACCGAACCCGCGCCGACGCAAGGGCGGCACGACCGCGGATGTGGCGCTGGCCCGTTGCCTGTTCGTGGACATCGAGAATGTCACCGCAGACGAGGCGATGGTTCGCATCGCCGCAACGGCCCTGCCCGATCCATCCGCCATTGTGTCGAGCGGCGGGGGTGTTCACGTCTACTGGCGACTCGCCGAGCCGATTGACGACCTCGACATCTGGACCGCAAGGCAGAAGGCGCTGATCGGAGTCCTGGCCTCTGATCCCGTCGTGCATGACCCGCCCCGAGTGATGCGCTTTCCTGGCACGCTGAACCATAAGTACGACCCGCCGCGCCCATGTGAGATCATCGCGTGTAGTCCGATCCGCTTCGCACTCGACGCTTTTCCCTGCCCGGCACCGGCCCCAGCGGTGACCTCCATCCCGCCGCGAACGTGGTTGGAATCGTCGCCCGAGGTCGAGCGACGTGCCGCGGCGTACCTCGACCGCATCCCGGCCGCCATCTCCGGCTCGGGCGGACACGGCCAGGCCTACGCAGCCGCAACGGCGATGGTGCATGGATTCGGGCTCGACCCCACGGTTGCGCTCGCATTGCTCCGCGATCGGTACAACCCGCGCTGCCAGCCCCCTTGGTCGAACAAGGAACTCATGCACAAGATCGACGACGCCGCGGCGAAGTCACACGACAAGCCCTTCGGCTGGCTGCGGGATGCGGATAACAAGAAGGCCGCACCGTCCGTCCTGGTTCCATCGAATGCGGAAGCGGGTGCGGCCGTGCGCCGCCTCCGCGTGCGCTGCCTCGCCGATGTTGAGCCGACCGCGATTCGCTGGCTTTGGCCCGGGCGCATCGCGCTCGGCAAGATCACCATGCTCGCGGGCCATCCAGGACTTGGGAAGTCGTTCCTCACCTGCGACCTCGCGGCCCGAGTCTCGGCAGGGTTGCCGTGGCCCGACGTTGGCGACCCGTGCCCGCAAGGACAGGTACTCATCCTCAACGGCGAAGACGATCCGTCCGACACCATCCGCCCACGGCTCGACGCCGCAGGCGCGGACGTCTCGAAGGTTCACTTCATCGACGGCGTGGACACGACGCGCGAGGGCGAGATCGACCCGTTCGAACTGGCCCGCGACACACGGCTTCTCCGCGATCACATCGAGGCAACGCCCGACGTGCGCTTGCTCGTGATCGATCCGGTCAGCGCGTACATCGGCCAGGTGGACGACCACCGCAACTCCGAAGTCCGCGGGCTCCTGCGCCCGCTCGCTGAGTTGGCCCACGAGACGGGCGTGGCGATCGTGCTGGTCACGCATCTGAACAAGGGCGTCGGCGAAGCGATCAACCGAGTAATCGGGTCAATCGCATGGGCCGCCGCTGCACGTGCGGCGTGGGCCGTGATCCGCGACCCCGACGACGACAAACGACGGCTCCTGCTGTGCCTCAAGAACAACATCGGGCTGGAGTCGCTGGGCATGGCTTATCGCATCGCGAGCCCGTCCGCGGAGGGCATGCTCGCCGCGCTCTCGGGCGTCGGACGAATCGAATGGGAGAGCGAGCCGCTGAGCGTGCGCGCTGATGATGTGCTCGGCGCGCCGCGCGGTGAGGGAGTGCTGGACCCCGCTCCGGCCCGTGCGAAGGCAGCGGGCTTCCTCCGTGAGTTGCTCAAGAACGGCCCCGTCGGCAGCGAGCAGATCAAGGTCGAGGCGAAGGCCGCAGGCGTGAAGTGGGCCTCGGTGAGGAGGGCCAAGGAAGCCATCGGCATCGTCGCCCGCAAGATCGGGTTCGGCGAGAAGGCGGGATGGTGCTGGGTGCTGCCGGACGCATCCCCGCCGAGCGGTTCCGAAGGCGCTCATGCCGAGCACTCCCCGTGAGCATGAGCACCTTCGGGCCAGGTGAGCATCTTCGGCGAAATCAGGCGGATTTCGGCCCCTCGACGGGCCGCCCGATCCGGCATCCCGCCGAAGGCGCTCACCCGCCAAAGCCCGGCAACTTCGCCCATTCCGTCCCCTGATCCCTGACTTGACCCGTGCCAAGTGCCGCCCCTCACTGTGGTGCCGCCCTCGCCCCAGGACGGCCGCAAAGAACGGAGTTTCCCATGCCCACCGTCTACAAGACCGCGTCGGATCGCACGAAGAAGAACGTCCGCTGGATGGTCGCTTGGACCGACGAGTTTGGCCACCGGCGCACCCGCCGCGGGTACACCGACAAGTCCCTCAGCGAGCGGCTGGCCCGCCAACTCGAGGACGCGGCACGGGCACGCCGCGAAGGGACGATCGACGCGGCCGCCGAGCGCATGGCCGACCACTCGCGTCGCCCGCTGGCCGACCACGTCGCGGACTACCGCGTCTACCTCGCCGCCAAGGGCAGCACAGAAGAGCACGTTGACCTGACCGAGGCCCGCATCGAGCAGGCGGGTGAGAACGCGGGGTGGAAAACCATCGCGGACATCGACGCCGCGACGCTCAGCCTGCACGTGGAGCGCCTGCGGGCCAGTGGCCGAGGCCACGCGACCATGAACCACCACCTCCGCGCGGTGAAGGGGTTCACGCGCTGGCTCATGACCAACCACCGCCTCGCTCGCGACCCGCTCGTTGGCGTGAAAATGCTCAACGTGAGCACCGATCGTCGGCGCGAGCGACGGGCGCTCGATGACGACGAACTCGCCCGCCTGCTCGCGGTCGCCGGCGCGAGCGAGTCGGTGACCATCACGAAGCGCTACAAGCGGAAGGTCGGGCCGAAGAAAGGCGAGATTCGCCTGGGCACGCGGACGTTCGCCATCCCGCGTCGGGATGCCCTCTATCTGCTCGCGGCCTCGACGGGATTCCGCTTCGGCGAGATCCAGTCGCTGACCACCCGATCGTTCGACCTCGACGCCGACCCGCCGACGGTGACGGTTGAGGCGTCGTACTCGAAGCGACGCCGGCGCGACGTGCAGCCCTTGCGGCCCGACATCGCTGAGGCACTCCGGGCGACGCTCGAGGCGACACCGCGCGGCGAGCACGTCTGGCCGG
>JABWBC010000082.1 GCA_013360695.1 Phycisphaerales bacterium | reverse complement strand
GCGCTCCATGGTCGCGCCGACGCCCGCGAACACGCCCGATCTGCCGACGCGCCCCGGCGGCGTGGAGACGTTGCCCCTGGACGAGGGCGACCCGGACGCGCCCGGACGGAACCTCTCCGCCGCGCCCACACCCACCGATGCCGAAATCCGCGACGCGCTCCGCAATCTCCCGCCCGCGCTCGAGGCGCCCCAGCCGATCTTTGCCAAGAACGGCATCATCTCCGTTTCCTCCAGCGACGTGACGCTCGTTTCCGGCGCCGATCGCAACAGCGTGATCGTCTCCGGCGGCGTGGTGGTGCAGTACACCGACCTGGCCAAGGGCAACTCGCTCCAGATGACGGCGCAGCGCGCGGTGATTTTTCTCCCGCCGGGACCGCTCAAGAACCTCGGACGCCTCGACGCCTCCGAGGTGCTGGGCGTGTACCTCGAGGGCGACATGGTCGCGACCGACGGCAAGTACACGCTTCGCGCGCCCAAGGCCTACTACGACGTGCAGACCGGCAAGGCCGTCGTGATCGATTCGGTCTTCTGGACCTACGACCAGCAGCGCCGCCTGCCGCTCTACGTCCGCGCCGAGACGATCCGCCAGCAATCGCAGCAGGAGTTCGTGGCCGAGCACGCGACGCTGACCAACACGGCGTTCTTTGATCCGATGTTCTCGATCGGCGCAAGTAACATTACGATCACCCAGCAGAAACGCGCCGCGGGCGAGCCCGGGCGCTCGACCCAGACTCTCGTCGACGCGAGGAACATCACGCTCCGCGCCGGCCCGCTGCCGTTCTTCTACTTCCCCGTTTTCTCCGGCGACCCCGAGCAGATCCCGCTCCGCGACCTGCGCGTCGAGAACTCCTCCGGCTCGGGGAGCGCGATCAAGACCGTGTGGGATATCCCCGGCATCCTCGGCGTCGACCGACCCGAGGGATTCGGCGCCGAACTGCTCGCCGACGTCTACCTCGAGCGCGGCCCGGCGATCGGCACGCAGCTCGAATGGAACGACCTCGACTCCACCGGCAGCCTCCTGGCTTACACCATCATCAAGGACGACGGAACAGACGTGCTCAAGCCGGGCACGGAGGTCGAGCGCGAGAGCGACACCCGCGGCATCGTCGCGGCCGACCACATCCAGAACCTCGACGAGTCCTGGAAGATTTACCTCGAAGGCTCATACATCTCAGACGAGTCCTTTGTCGATGCGTTCATGGAGTCCATGGGCGAGAACCGGCGCGAGTTCACCAACCGTGCCTACCTCCGCCGCGCCGAGGACAACTCCATCCTCGCCTTCGACGCCAAGGGCACCTTTAACGATTTCATCGCCAACGAATACCTGCTCCAGTCGCAGGGCTACTCCGTCGAGAAGATGCCCGAGGGCTCCTACGTCCGGCTGGCCGACGACCTCGCGGGCGGGGCCGTCAGCTATTTCAGCGAGTATCGCGCCGGCCAGATCGCCATGAACTTCGACGACCCGCTCGCCAAGGACCGCGGCTTCAATAACAACTTCCTCGCGCAGCGCGCCTTCGGCATCAACGCCGACCAGTCCATTTCCGAGCGGCTGCGCACCGCCGGCCTTGAAGAAGGCTCCGTGACGCGCCTCGACACACGCCACGAGTTCGTCGCGCCGCTCATGCTGGGCGACTGGAATCTCACGCCGAGCCTGGCCGGCCGCGCCACCCACTACGACGATTCCTTCGATCAATACTCGCCCGCCGACGACGACCACACCCGCCTGTGGGGATCCGCCGGGGCGCAGTTCTCGACCACGCTCCAGCACATCGACAACAGCGTCGACTCGCGCGCCCTGGACCTCCACCGCGTGCGCCACCTTGTCACCCCGAGCCTCGGCGTGTGGGCCATCGGCACCAACGTCGACAACGTCGATCTCCCCGTCTATGACGACACCGTCGAGGGCATCGCCGAGGGCTCCATTGCCACCCTGGGTCTCGACCAGGTCTGGCAGACGCAGCGCGGCGGCCCGGCCCGCTGGCACTCCGTCGATGTCTTCAAGCTCCGCACCGACCTCACCATCACATCCGACGACGCCAACATCGAATCCCCCATCTCCCGCACCATCTTCTACCGCCCCGAACTCTCCAACGTCGGCGATTCCTTCACCGCCGAGGGCGAATGGCTCGTTACCGACTCCTTCTCGCTCGTCGGGAGTGAGATCTACAGCCTCGAATATAACCAGCCGGCTCGCACCAGCGGCGGATTCACCATCCAGCACTGGCCCGGCTTCGGAAGCTACATGGAATACCGCGGCATTAACGCCCTCGATTCCAAGTTCCTCGACCTTGGCACGCAATATGAACTAACTTCCAAGTACGCCCTCGGCGCCGACGCGGTCCTCGACCTCACCAACGGCGGGCTTCAGACCATCTCCTTCGAGATCCGCCGGCGCTTCCCCTCCGCCATCTTCGGCGTCGGCGTCTCTTTCAACGACACCACCGACGAAACCAGCTTCGGGTTCATCTTCCAGCCCGTGGGCGTGCGCGGCCCGGGCGCGCGCCTCTCGGGCGTCGGCGCCTCCGACCCCCGCGCCCGCACCAATCGCATGGGCGGGTGAAAGAGCGCGTTGTGAAACGTGCCACGGACCTGACTTCGGGTCCGTGCTCGTCCTTTGGGTGCCGTGGCCAACCCATCGGCGACGCATAGAACGTGCCGTTGCAGACGCTCCTCTACTACAACCTGCTCGCCGCCAGGCTCGCCAGTTCGCTGCGCTCGCTCTTGGCCAGCGTGATGTGCCCGAACAGGCGCACGCCCTTCATCTTCTCGGCCGTGTATGACAGGCCGTTCGACGACTGATCCAGGTACGGGTTGTCGATCTGCCCGATGTCGCCCGTCAGCACCAGCTTCGTCCCCTCGCCCACGCGCGACACGATCGTCTTGATCTCGTGCGGCGTGAGGTTCTGCGCCTCGTCCACGATCATGAACTGGTGCGGGATCGACCGCCCGCGGATGTACGTGAGCGGCTCCAGCACCAGCTTCCCGTCCGCGACCAGCTTTTCCACCCGCTGCTCGGTCGTGTGGCTCTCCGGGCCCTGCCCGCTGGCGCCGCGTGTGCTGAGCAGGTACGTCAGGTTGTCAAAGATCGGCTGCATCCACGCGCCGAGCTTCTCGTCCTTGTCGCCCGGCAGGTATCCGATGTCCCGTCCCAGCGGCATGATCGGGCGCGCGACCAGCAGCTTGTCGTACCGCTCCTCGCTGAACACCTTGGCCATCCCCGCCGCCAGCGCCAGGAGCGTCTTGCCCGTGCCCGCCGAGCCCAACAGCGTCACCAGCTTCACGTCGTCGTCCATGAGCAGATCGAGCGCCATCATCTGCTGCACGTTGCGGTGCATGATCCCGAACACCGGCTTCCGCGGCCCGGTCACCGGGATCACATGGTCCGTGTCCGCCAGCCGCCGCCCGATCCCCGTGTGGTTCTCGTCGTCGCGATCCTTCAGCACCACGTACTGATTTGGCAACAGCTCGCGTGGGTATTCAACGCCCTCGCTGTCCTTGGCGACCAGGAACGGCGCCACCCGTTCGACCGGCACGAGACGGTCCTTGTACAGATCGTCGATCAACTCGCCGTCGGTCGTCGCCGCGAGGTACCCCGTGTAGAGCCGCTCCGCGTCGACCTTCTGGTTTTCGAAATCCTCGGTCTTGATGCCCAGCGAATCGGACTTGATGCGGGCCGACAGGTCCTTGGACACGAACACCGAGCGGATGCCCTGCTGGTGCAGGTGCCACGCGACCGCGATGATGCGATTGTCGGGCATGTCGAGCGCGATCGCGCCCGGGCGGTCGTACACCGTCACGTCAATGCGGATCGAGCCCGTCTGCCCGCCCGGGCCCAGGGCCGCCCCTGCGCCGACCCGCGGCGCCACCTCGCCCCAGTACACGCCGTGCGTCAGGCTCCCCACATTCCGCAGGCGGTCCAGGTGCCGGATGCATTCGCGCGCGTTCCGCCCCAGGTCATCCTCCTTGCGCTTCATCTTGTCGAGCTCTTCGATGACCGCAAAGGGAATGACGACGTGGTGCTCCTTGAACACGAAGAGCGCGTTGGGGTTGTGAAGCAGAATGTTCGTGTCCAGCACGAAGTGCTTCACGCTCGCGTCCGTCGCGGGGTTCGCGGCGGTCGCCTGATTCTGAGCCGGTTGCTGGCGTGTCGTCGACATCTCGCTCCCAGGGCACGGCCGGTCGCGCCGGCACGCCCCACCCAAAGGCACCTCCCACCCGCCCAAGCATATCGAATCGCCAAGACGAATGCGCAGCATTCCTCTCGGGCTCCGGGTGGCGTGGTCAACCCCGTCGACCACGCGCCGCACACCGCCTTCACACTCACTTCACAAACGCCGCCACCACCAACGTCACCGCCACCGCGCCCGCGATGCACGTCTTGATGATCGTCGCCGCCAGACGCCCCGCCGCCGCACCCGTTCCCACCTGCGCCGACTCGCGCCACCCCTTCTTCGTCACGCCCCGCTCCGCGATCAGCGCGCCCACCCCCGCGCCCAAAACCGCGCCACCCACCGTCCCGATCGGCGGAAAGAACGGCGTGCCCACGATCGCGCCCACGATCGACCCGATCACCGCCGCCACCGCGCTCGGCCTGCTTCCGCCGAACTTCCTCGCGCCCGCCGCCGACGCAAAAAACTCGAGCGCCTCACCGATCGCCGCCAGCGCCACCGCCGCCCCGATCGTCCACCACGAGATCAGCCCCGGCTGCCACACGTTGCAGCCCACCGCCACCGCGATGGTCAGCCACGCGCCCGGCAGCGTCAAGAGCGTCAGCCCCACGCCGATAATCCCGAGCAACAGCACAATGCACGCGGCCAGGATCTCCATCCAGGTCATGAGTCCCCTTCAATCCGCCCTTGTTGGGCCTCGCCCTTTCTTCGGATTTCAAGGCACGATCGTTCGAGGATAGAACGCGAGACGAACACGGCGCTGATCGGTGGTAACTCGTGGGATTCTCCTTCCAATTGCGGATATGCAGGGGTAAATTGAGTGTGGCATCGAGCGGGGGGTGGCGGGTGCCGGCCAACGCGTCCTTGGCCGCGTGCGCGTCGGCGGCCGCCTTTGACTCGACTCGTATCGCTGACTCGCAAAGGACTCACACATGATCACCACCAAGCAAACCCTCGCCCGCGTCGCCCTCGCGCTCCTCGCCGTCGGCGGCGTGATCTCCACCCTCGTCTGGGCCGGCCCGCTCGATCCCCCAAGCGGCGCGGTCTCATCAACCTACAAGACCCTCTCCGAGGTCGAGCCCCGCATCGCCCTCAGCTCCACCAACACCCCCGGCGACACCGACAGCCTCTACAAGATCACCCAGCCCGGCTCGTACTACCTCACCGGAAACATCACCGCCATTCTCGGCAAGCACGGCATCGAGATCGCCTCCAGTGGCGTCACGATCGACCTCAACGGCTTTGACCTCGTCGGAAGCACCGCCTTCCCCGACTACGACGGCATCCGCACCGCCGCGTCCTCGCTCACCAACATTACCATCCGCAACGGCTCGGTCCGCAATTGGGGCGGCGACGGCATCGACCTCGGCTCAAACGCGGCACGGAGCGGCTCCATCGAACGGGTGCGAGCCAGCAACAACGCGGGCATCGGAATCCGCGCCGGACACGCTTGCACCCTCACGGATTGCTCCGCGCTTCTGAACGCCGGCAATGGCTTCAACACCGGCGATCTCTGCACGCTCCTCAACTGCTGCGCGCACTATAACGACGACTACGGCATCCGCACCGGTTCGAATTGCACCATCCTGAACTGCTCTGCCAAGAGCAGCGGCCTCGCCGGCTTCGTCATCGACGATGGGTCCACCCTTTCCAACTGCTCCTCAACAACGAACAGTGGCGCTGGCTTCATCATCGAATGGTCTTCCACCCTGACCAACTGCTCCTCCTATTCCAATAGCAGCACGGGCTTCGATGTCGGCTTTGCTTGCAACCTCTCAAACTGCTCGGCCTATGCCAACCTCCAGAGCGGCTTCTACGCCAGCGCCGCCTGCACGCTCACCAACTGCACGTCGATCGCAAACTCCGCCAACGGGATATACGCCAATGGCGGCAGCTCCGTCATCGACTGCACCGTCTCCACCAACTTCGCCGATGGGATCGTCTGCGATTGGGGATGCATCGTTCGCGGCAACACATGCTCCGACAACGGGAACGGCGGTGTCAACGCCAACATCCACGCCACCGGCTCCGACAACCGCATCGAGAGCAACAACTGCATCAACGCCGACCGCGGCATCGACGTCGACTCCGCCGGCAACATCATCATCAAGAACACCTGCTCCGGGAACGCCACCAACTGGGATGTCGTCGCGGGGAACACCATCCTCGTGGTCCAGGGTTCCTCCGCAGGCGCTGTCCTGGGCAACACCGGCGGCACCGCCCCCGGATCCACCGATCCCAACGCCAACTTCACCTACTGAGCGCACCCCGAGCCGCGCCGCGCTGGCGCGTTCCACCGCCCGCGCCATCGACGCACACACCGACCCCGAAAAGGAATCCACGCATGTCCGCCCCAAACACCAGGACCCTCGCCCGCGTCGCTCTCGCACTCGTCGCCATCGGCGGCGTGATCTCCACCCTCGTCTGGGCCGGCCCGCTCGATCCCCCAAGCGGCGCGGTCTCATCAACCTACAAGACCCTCACCGAGGTCGAGCCCCGCGTAGCGATCAGCTCCACCAACACCCCCGGCGACGCCGACAGCCTCTACAAGATCACCCAGCCGGGCTCGTACTACCTCACCGGAAACATCACCGCCGTCCTCGGGCGACACGGCATCGAGATCGCCGCCAGTGGCGTCACGATCGACCTGAGCGGCTTCGACCTCGTCGGAAGCACCGCCTTCCCCGACTACGCCGGCATCCGCACCGCTGCGCCCTCGCTTCGCAACATCACCATCCGCAACGGCTCGGTCCGCAACTGGGGAGGCGAGGGAGTGGACCTCGCGTCGAACTTGGCGTGGAACTGCTCCATCGAAGGTGTGCGCGCCAGCAACAACGCGGGCACCGGCATCGACGCCGGAGCCGCCTGCACGCTCACGGACTGCTCCGGCGTGCAGAATGCAGGATTCGGGATTGACACCCGCGGAGGAAGCACCCTCGTCAACTGCTCCGCGTACGAGAACGGCTACGGAGGCATCCGCACCGCGTTGGCGGGTACCCTCATGAACTGCTCCGCATGGAACAACTCGGTCGCCGGCTTTCTCATCGATGACGGGTCAACCGCTTCCAACTGCTCGGCAACCTCCAACGACGGCGTCGGCTTCTACGTGGGTCGGTCCTCCACGCTCGCCAACTGCTCGGCCAGCACCAACGCCGGCACGGGCTTCGATCTCGAGTTTGGTTGCACGCTCTCCGGCTGCTCGGCCTGCGACAACTCCCAGAGCGGTGTCGATGCGGACGGCGGCTGCAACGTCTCGAACTGCGTTGTGCAGGGGAACGACGCGATCGGACTAGTGGTCACCAGCTACAGCGTCGTTACCGACTGCACCGTTCAATACAACTATTCCGACGGCATCCTCTGCCTGTCGTACTGCGTCATCCGCGGCAACGCGTGCTCCACCAACAGCTTTGGCGGCGATGGCGCGGGCATCCATACGACCGGCACCGACAACCGCATCGAAAGCAACAACTGCATCAACGCCGACCGTGGCATCGACGTGGATACCGCCGGCAACGTCATCATCAAGAACACCTGCTCCGGGAACACGGTCAACTGGGACATCGTCGCCGGCAACGCCCTGGCACCGATCGTCTCCGCAAGCACCAACGCCGTCCCCGTCTCCGGCAATACCTACGCCGGCACGCTCGGCTCCACCGATCCCAACGCCAACTTCACCTACTGACGCCCGCAACCTCGGCCCTCTCGATGCCCCGCCATCCCGGGCGGTCCCGCCTCCGTCGCATCTTCGAGCGCCAGACCAGCGGCACCTCATGTCTTCAGGCTGAGTTATCACCAGCCGACGCCCAAACCCGATCCGCGATCGATCGCGCGTGGGCGTCTTTGGGCCTTGAGATCGCTGCACGCCGTGGTATACTCGCCGAGCCGCGTTCTTTCGACGCGGCCTAATTTCAAGGGAGATTCGGGATGAAACGCGTGGCGATTGTGTCGGCAGTGGTTCTCGGATCGGCGGGCGGAGCGGTGCTGCTGGTGGCCGGTCCCCTCGATCCGCCTGCCGGCGCCGTTTCCTCCTCCTACAAGACCCTCACCGAGGTCGAGCCCCGCATCGCCATCAACGCCACGAACACGCCCGGCGACGCCGACAGCCTGTTTAGGATCACCCAGCCCGGCTCGTACTACCTGACCGGGAACATCAGCGGGGTGGCATTCAAGGACGGCATCGAGGTTGCCGCCAGCGACGTGACGGTCGATCTCATGGGGCACGTTCTGGCGGGCGTTGCGAACTCGCTGCAGGGGGTCGCCGTCGAGGGCACCGTGAGTACTGTGACGATCCGCAACGGCGTCGTCAAAGGGTGGGGGAGCGCCGGCGTCAACATCTCCTTGGCGTCTACCCCGGACGCCTTGATCGAGTCGTTGCACGTGATCGGCAACGGCGGCAACGGCATTTTCGCCCCCAGGGGGACCGTGCGCGGCTGCCGCGCCACCGCGAACAGCGATGCGGGGATCCGGGTCCGCGATCTGGCCGTCATCGAGAGCTGCGTCGCCACGAGCAACGGCGGCGCGGGCATCATGGTGGAGGGCCCCTCGACCGTGCGCGGGTGCGTCGCGCACTCCAACACGGGAAACGGGTTCACGCTCGATGACGGCGCGATCGCGACGGAGTGCGTCGCAACCAGCAACTCGGGGATCGGCATCCGCGTGACGGACGGCAGCTCGGTCGTGGAGTGCGTCGCACGGCTCAACGCGCTCGACGGGATCAGTGCGGCCAATCGCTCCCAGGTCCAGCGGTGCGAGTCGAGTCAGAATTCCCGTGTGGGCATCGACGCACGCGACAACTCGAGCGTGCTGGATTGCAGCGTGAACTCGAACGGGACCGACGGGATCTTCGTCGCGAACGATTGCCAGATCCGTGGAAACCTGTGCGACGGCAACGGCGTGACGGGCGTCTTCGCGGGCATCCATGTGACATCTGGGGATTGCCGCATCGAGAACAACACCTGCACCGACAACGACATCGGCTTTGACGTGGACAGCGCCGGCAACATCCTCCTGAGGAACACCGCGTCGGGCAACTCGACGAACAACTGGGACGTCGTCGCGGGCAACGCGTGCGTGGTCGTGGACGCCGTCACGTCGGGCGCCGTGATCGGGAGCTCGGGGGGCGTCGGGCCCGGCTCATTGGACCCCAGCGTGAACTTCTCGTACTGATACGCGCGTCCATGGGACTTGCGACTCCCGAGACCGGGAGGGACCACCATGAACCGAACGGGATTGGCTTGCACAACGATCGCGACCGTGGGCATCCTGGGTCCTGCGGCGATCGTGTCGCCTCGCGTGACGGCGGGGCCCGCTCGACCCGCCCGCCGGCCCGGTCGCCGGCTCATACAAGACCCTCACCGAGGTCGAACCGCAGATCGCGATCAACGCCACCAACACGCCCGGCGACAACGACGCCACGCCCAGCCTTTTCAAGATCACCCAGCCCGGGTCGTACTACCTCACCGGCAACCTTCCCGACGTTGTCGGCAAGCACGGCATCGAGATCACCGCCTCCGGCGTGACGCTCGATCTCAACGGCTTTGACCTCGAGGGCGTCCCCGACGTCGGCAACTTCGACGGCGAGAGCGCGACGGTCGCAGGTCGGGCCAACATCGTCGTGGTCAACGGCACGGTCCGCAACGGGGGCGGCCAAGGCATCGACCTCGGGGACTCCGCGACCAATTGCCGCGTCGATGGCGTGCGCGCCCGCGGCAATATCAGCACCGGCATTTTCGTCGGCTCCTTCAGCACGATCTCGAACTGCTCGGCGGTTGCCAACCAAGGCAACGGCTTTGGCATCGGCGACGGCTGCTTGATCACCAACTGCGCCGCGGCCCAGAATCTGAGCAACGGCATCGCCGCCGGCGCTGGTTGCACGGTGACGAACTGCTCCACGACCCAGAATGCGAACAACGGCATCGTCACCGGACCCGGCTGCTCCCTCACCAGCTGCTTGGCGACCAGCAACTCCGGCATCGGGATCCAAGCGGGCGGCGGCTGCACGCTCACCGGCTGCTCGGCGGCCAACAACACCGGCAACGGGTTCCTGGCGAGCGGCACCAGTTGCACGTTCACCGGCTGCCAGGCGGCCTTCAACTCCGCCGACGGCATCAATGTCACCGGTGGCTGCACCGTCGAGAACTGCACCGCTCGCGGCAACACCTGCTCCGGGCAACGGCAATGGCGGCGACGGCGCCAACATCCACGCCCTCGGCGGCGATAGCCGCATCGAGGCCAACAACTGCACCGGCGCCGATCGCGGCATCGACGTGGACTTCGCCGGCTGCATCATCATCAAGAACACCTGCTCGGGCAACACCACCAACTGGGACATCGTCGCCGGCAACGCCCTGGCACCGATCGTCTCCGCGAGCACCAACGCCGTCCCCGTCTCCGGCAATACCTACGCCGGCACGCTCGGCTCCACCGATCCCAACGCCAACTTCACCTACTGACGCCCCGCTTCTCAACCAGTCGCCCGACCGCCAGGACGTGCCGCGAGCTCCTCGGTCTCCACGCTTCCCTTTCTCCGACTCCCCACACCCCATTCCCGACCCCGCTCTTCCCGGTTGGTACCCGCTTATCACCGCCTCTGTGCGCACCAGAATGTCCGTTCGCCCCCTCTGTGGAGAGCGAGCGCGTGTACCCCGCGCCCTCACCGAGGCCAAGCGGCGGCCCACCATCCGACGCTCCACCCTGACGCCTTGGAGACGTGAATACCCCGTTCCGCTCGCGCCGCCGACCACGCCCATGTGGTCGATGTTCTTTGATTCTCTTTGTTCCTCTTCTCCTCTTCCTCCTCCCCTCCATTTGGCAACTTGGCGATTTGGTGATTTGGTGACTCGGCTACCTGAGTCTTTCCGTCTTTGTCCACACGTTCTCAACACCGTCCACAGCGCATCACCGCCGAATTGCGCAATTTCGTGGATGTACCACAATCCGCGCCCGCGGCACGCAACAAGTCACGCCCCGCGAAGTAATCTTGTCCAGCAATACCGGAGGCTCGACATGCCGCGATCTTCCTCTCGACCAAAGCAGACCCGCATCGCCAAACGCCGCACCCAGCGGGCCAACCTCGCGCCCATCGCGCCACCGCCCTCCGCCGCGCCACCCATCCCCGATCCCGGAAAGCGTCGCCTGCGCGTCTTCGCCTTCGATCCCTCGCTCGCCACCCAATTCCAATTCGCGGCCATCAACACCGCCACCATCCAGGTCCCCTGGGAGCCGCCGCCTTCCGCCGACAATCTCGACAACTCCGCCGGCAAGAAGCCTCTCACGCTCGGCCCGATCGGCGACTACGTCGAGGTCATCGACCACGACCCCGGCACGGGCTGTTTCTATGAACCCATCGATCTCAACGACCCGCGTCTCCTGGCGCAAGACGGCCTGCTCCCCGACGAAGCCAATCCTCAGTTCCATCAGCAGATGTGCTACGCCGTCGCCATGCGCGTCATCAACGCGTTCGAAGACGCCCTCGGGCGCCGCGTGCTCTGGTCGCCGCGCGAGTTCGATCCCAACGTCCGCCGCTCCTGGGCCGACCAGTTTGTTCGCCGCCTGCGCATCTATCCGCACGCGCTCCGCGAGGCCAACGCCTATTACAGCCCGGAGCTGAAAGCCCTGCTCTTCGGTTATTTCCAGGCCGGCCCGAAGGACCCCGTCAATCTCCCCGGCGCGACCGTCTTCACCTGCCTCTCGCACGACATCATCGCCCACGAAACCACCCACGCGATCCTCGACGGCGTTCACCCTCTCTACCTCGAAGCCTCCAACCCCGACGTCCGCGCCTTCCACGAGGCCTTCGCCGACATCGTCGCCCTTTTCCATCACTTTTCGATCCCCGAAGCCCTCGAGCACCAGATCGCCAAGACCCGCGGCGTGCTACGCACGCAGAATCTCCTCGCCGAACTCGCCCAGCAGTTCGGCAAGGCCGTCAGCAAGCGCGGTGCGCTCCGCAATGCGATCGGGAGCCAGCCCGATCCCTCGGCGCTCGAGCGAGAACTCTCGCCCCACGCGCGAGGTTCCATTCTCGTCGCCGCCGTTTTCGACGCCTTCCTCATGATCTACGAGAACCGCACCGAGCCGATCGTGCGACTGGCGACGGGCGGCACGGGCGAGCTCCCGCCCGGGCGGATCTCCGAGCTGCTCGTGCGCGAGCTGGCGGCCCAGGCCGCGACCAGCGCCCGCCACGTGCTCCGCATGTGCATCCGCGCCCTCGACTATTGCCCGCCCGTCGACCTCACCTTCGGCGAGTACCTGCGCGCCCTGCTCACCGCCGACATGGACGCGTTCCCGAACGACGAGAACGGGTACCGCATCGCGTTCGTCGACGCCTTTCGAACCCGCGGCATCTACCCGAGCGGCGCGCGATCGCTCATGGTCCGCTCCGTCGCCTGGCAGCCCTTCACCGCAAGCCTGCCCGGCATGGACTTCTTCAAGAACGGGCTGGTTCAGGAGGTCGTCGACGATGACGAGTTCGCCAGCGACGACGAACGCGAGTACATCCGCAAGCAGGACAAGCCGATGGACCCCGAGCGCGACTTCGGCTCCGGCGTCGATCGCTTCATGCAGTTCATCCGGGCCCAGACCTACGCGCGTCGCCTGGGGCGGCATTGGCGCCCGAGTTTGCACGATCACCCGGAAGTCGGGCCGTTGCTGGGCCTGGCGCTGGGCGCCGGCGCGCCGCGCACGGTGCGCCGGCGCAGCGCGGACAACACGGACGAGGGTGTGCCGTCGATCCGCGTTCGCTCGGTGCGCCCCGCGCGGCGCGTTCACCAGGACGGGCGCACCGTGATCGACCTGGTGGTTGAGATGACGCAGGATCGCTACTGCTACATGGACGACGAGCGCCAGCACGTCGCGGATGTGGACGGCCCGGGGCGCGACGCGAACGGCAACGCGGTCGGCTACGACTTCATCATGCGGGGCGGATGCACGCTGCTCATCGACATGGAGAAGGGCCAGTGCCGCTACTGCGTGCAGAAGAGCATCCTGAGCCAGGAACGCCTTGAGGAACTGCGCCGCTGGCGGGCAGGCGGCGCGGACGTCGGCGCCAAGGCGGACATGCGGATCGCTGAGCCGTTCGCGATGCTGCATCGGAACGCATGAGGAAGAGACGCAGAGACAAAGAGACGAAGCGAAAAGCAAGACAAGCTCTCTCTCACGGTCGGGCTTCTGATGAGGGCGGATTGGGAAGTCATCGACGCGCCGAGAATCAAACACCGCGGATGAATCGGGGGACGTGAATCATGGCGAAGGCCCGCAAGAAGACGACCAAGAAGACCACGAAAAGGACGGCCAAGAAGGTCGCGAAGAAGTCGACGCGGCGCGCGGGTGGAACATCGCGCGGCGGGAGTGCTGCATCGAGCGTGAAAGCCACCACGCCGGGCGGGACGTTCAAGGCGCCCGCGGGCGGCATGAAGATCCGCATGTACCGCCAGGGATTCGGCGATTGCTATCTGCTCGCGTTCGGCGGCGAGAGCGGCGCGCAGACCTACGTGATGATCGACATGGGCGTTGTGTACGCCGCCCCGGGCAAGCCCGCGACGATGAAGAGCATCGCGTCGAGCATCCACGCCGCCACCGGCGGGCACGTGGACGTGCTGGTCATCACGCACGAGCACTACGACCATGTGTGCGGCTTCAAGTTCGCCGAGCAGGAATTGAAGAAGATCACCTTTGATCGCGTGTGGCTGGCCTGGACGCAGGACCCCAAGGACTCACTCGCCAAGTCGCTGCACGAGGAGTATGGGCAGCAACTCAAGGCCCTGCGTGCCGCGGCGGTAAAGCTCAGGGCGGCGGCGGATGAGGAGGGCTCGAGCCGCCTGCGCCAGTTCCTGTCGTTCGACGGCGAGTTGCTCGGCGCGAAAGAGGATTTCAGCCCGACGACGAAGGAGGCGCTGGCCATCGGCGTGAGCCTGGCGGCGGAGCGCGAGTGCTACAAGCCCGGGCGGGTGATCGACGATGTCATCGAGGGCGTGCGCGTGTACGTGATGGGCCCGCCGTACAGCAAGGAGAAGTTGAAGGAGACCGAGCCGGAGAAGAACGAGGCGTACCTGGCGGAGCAGGCGGCGCTCGTCGGGTTCATCGGCGCATTGTCGGATGGGAACGCCGAGACGCTGCGCCCGATCGACAAGGCGTACGCGATCGACGAGAAGGCGGCGGCCAGGCACGGCTTCTTTGCGCGCGAGTACTTCGGGAGCTCGGCCAAGAACTCCGAGGAACGCCGCAAGCGCTACGACTGGCGCCGGATCGACGCCAGCTGGCTGCGCGCGGGCGAGTCGCTGGCGCTGCAGATGCAGAACGCGACCAACAACACGTCGCTCGTGCTCGCGTTCGAGCACGTCAAGAGCGGCAAGGTGCTGCTCTTTGCGGGTGATGCGCAGCCCGGCAACTGGCGCTCGTGGAAGGATGTGAAATTCGCGGTGAGCGGGAGCGCGCCCGATCGCGATCGCAACGGCGTCGTGACCAGCGACGACCTGCTCGGCGCGACGGTGGTGTACAAGGTCGGGCACCACGGCTCGCACAACGGCACGATGAAGGGCGAGGGGCTGGAAAAGATGACCTCGCGCGACCTGGTGGCGCTGTTGTCGACCGACAAGGTGCACGCCGAGAAGAGCGGCTGGGACAAGATTCCCAAGCTTGAACTGGTCGAGCGGTTGATGCAACGAACGCAGGGGCGGGTGCTGAGCGCGGACCATGAGGCGAAAGCGCCTGACAAGAACCGACCGGCGGCGCAGGCGTCGAGCCAGACCGCCTGGAAGGCGTGGGTGGATCGGGTGAGCGAGCCGGAGGGCGCGTTGTGCTATGACGTGGAGGTGTGAGGGGAGTCAAGAGGCACCGGGCACTTGGCACCAGGGGAAGAGAAGAAGCGGCATTCGGCATTCGCGATTCGGCATTCGGGAAGTGCCGGACGGCGAGGCAGCGAGACGAGGGGGGAGAGGAGTCCGCCAGTGTTGGTTCTGCGGGCCGGATGGTGGTGTGCATCGCGATCGCACGGGATCGGGAGGGTGTGGCGGTGAACGACGCGTTGCGCGAACTTTGGTGGAAGATTCGTGGATTGTCCGGCGGGCGGCTTGACAACCGCACCCAACGCACGCCATACTCGGGGTGATGGGTGACAGGACGTCGCCCGCTTTGTCGTTTTCCGTCTCGAAAGGACGCCACGGATGGCCTCCAGCGAGCTTCGAACTTTTCGCGCACCGACGATGGCGCAGGCCCTGGCCGAAGTGAAAAAGGCCCTGGGCGGCGACGCGGTCATCCTGCACACACGCTCGCACAAGGTGGGCGGCGTGATGGGTGTCGGGGCCAAGCAACTGGTGGAGATCACGGCGTCGGCGCCGAAGGGGTCGGCGGGCGGCCTGCAGGTGCGCGTGCCGTCGCGTGCGGCGCGGAGCGTGGTCGGTGCGGTGGGG
>JABWBC010000081.1 GCA_013360695.1 Phycisphaerales bacterium | reverse complement strand
GGCGCGCCCAGCACACTCGAACACGAACTGCCCGCTCCCGGGGCGCTCCACGACCAGCGAGCCATCGGGGAGCGCGGGCTCGAGCACGAGCCCCACGTCGGCGTCGCGGGCCGCCGCCCGGAGCGCCGCCTCGGAGTGATACGACCCCGTCTCCTCGTCGCTGTTGAGCACGACGCTCCACGGGCCGTCAACGCCGAGCGCGTGCAGCGACTCCAGGGCATGGATCGCGATGACCAGGCCGCCCTTCATGTCGACGCACCCCGGCCCCGTGGCGGTCTTCCCGTCTGCGCTGATCGAAAGCGAGCGGAACGCCCCATCGGGCTCGTGGACCGTGTCGAGATGCCCGGAGATCAGCACCCGCGGACCAACCGCCGGCCCCGATCGTCGCGCCACCAGCACCGGCGGAATGTCGGCCGACCCCGCGCCGCCGTACAGCCAGCCCGGTCGCGGCTCGCCCGGCACCAGTTCGATCGAAGCGCCAAGAGCGTGCAGCCGCTTCGCGAAATGCTCACGCGTCCGATCCAGCCCGGCCTTGAACCCGCAGCCGGTCGGCGTCTCGACCTGCAACTTCAGGTCCGCGAGCAGCGCCGCGCGACGAGACGCGATGAAATCACGAACCTTTTCCTCGTTCGCGGCGTGGCGCGTCGCGGGCATGCTCGCGGACTCTTCATCCATGCCGCGATCGTTGGAGCCGCCGAGCACCCGGGCCAGCCCGCGTCCAGGCCACCGCCGGGGGCGCCCCCCCACGTCGACGCACGACTCGCCAACCACGATCGATGATTCCCCGGGCGGTCCTCCGATACGGGCTTCACGGACTTCAGGGCGACGTGCCCCGTGGTTAGCAGCCGCTTATCACCGCCTTGGTGCGCACCAAAGTGTCCGTCTTTTCTCCCTCTTTCGAGATTCCTGAAAAAAATCTTCGCGCCATCCATCGCCGCTCGCAACTCTCTGCACGGCCTCGTGTTATGGCCCTTCCTAGTGCGAAGTGCCCAGTGCCTAGTGCCTGCTTACATCCACTCCGGTGCGCACCAGAGTGTCCGTCCGCCCCTTGGGTGGAGGGCTCATCATGACGGCCAGACCGCTATCGGACAAGCTCGGAGAACCAGCGCAGCGCCAGGTGGTCCATCGCGACCGCGCCGATCGACAGCCCCAGCACCACCAGCGAAGCGACGCGGATCCGCAGGCACTCGCGGTCGATCGCCAGCCCTTCCAAGGGCAAGCCGACGATCGCACGCAGGCGGGTCTGGCGGGTGTGGATCGATCCGTGACGCCACGAACGCCGGCGACGCGGGATGCCGTTGAGATCAGCGACCGCGTCCAGGGCCCCGATCATCGCGCCGGCGGCCTCGGGCGTGATCGCCGGCGTTTCGAGCCCCGCCCCGGCGCGCGACAGCGTCTGGGCCGCGAACGCGTCCGCCTGCCACTCGAATCGGCGACTCACGAATCCGAATACCCACAGCCCGGCGAGGATCGCGGCACCGCCAGCACCGAATTCGCTCATCGTCTGGAAACTCGGGGCCAGCGCCTGCATCCAGCGGTCGAGCCATGTGAGCGCGATGCTGAGCGAGAAGACGCACGCCGCCATGCAGGCGACGAGCCAGAGGAGGTGACGACGGCGCAGGTGCCCGAACTCATGGGCGGCAACGGCGCGGACCTGGTCGAGGGTAAGATGGTCGAGCAGGCCGTCGGTGAGAAGCACGAAGCGCAGGCCGGGGAGGATGCCGACCGCGGCGCCGTTGATCATTATGCCGCCGGTGCGCCACACGAAAAGGCTGCGAAGTCGGACGCGCGAGTCTTCCGCGACCTTGAGGAGCGCGCTGCGAAGCTCGCCCTCGCCGATGGGCACGGCGTCCCAGACGAAGCGCAGCACCAGCGGCGCCGCGAGAAAGACGCAACCAACACCCACGAGTTGGAGCGTTCCGAGCAGCGCCTGCCCGTCCTCGGTGCCGAGGTCATGACCGGATCGCGTGAGCGCGATCTCGATCGATTCAGACGCCGTGACCACCATGAAGATGGGAACCAGGATCACCAGGATCGTGGATCGGAAGTGGCTCCAGACCGTGGCGGTGCGCGACTGGAACGGGTAGATCGGGCGGCCTTCGTCGAGACGGCGCATCATCACCGCCTCGCGCAACCGTCGATCGATCGGCTCCTGCACCCACATGATCGCAAGCCATGTCAGCACGACCGGCGCGAGCGCGACCAGTTCGTCGACCAGCACCAGCTCGCCCAGAGACTGACGAACGCCGTCGGGCCACGCGAAAAGCACGCACGCGACGGCGTGGAGCGTCGTGGAAGCCAGCCGCCCCCAGCGCGCGATGCGATCGCCCATGAACGCCGCACGCAGCGAGCCCCGCTTGTCCATGGTTCGTCCGCACGCCGAGATCGCCAGCCAGACGACGAGCACGAGCAGGACCTGGGGCAGCACGGCGGCGATCGCGGCGGCACGGATGTCCGTCGGCGCGCCGACGAGGTCCGCCAGGGACGGCGCGCTCAGGCAAAGGAAGGCGACGATGACAAGGAACTGCGACATGCGTGGTGCGGCGGCCCCTCCGGCGTGCGGGCGCGTCGCCCGCGCCGGCAACGCGTGCTACTTCATCGACCGAAACGCGCTCGCCATCGCAGCCGCCCGCGCCGGATCGACGGGATTCTCCCAGGAACCATCGCGCTTGATCCACGAACCGACGATCACGCCGTCCGCGTGCGAGAACAGCGACGGCAGCTGCTCGGGCGTCGCGCCCGAACCGACGAGCAGCGGCAGCTTGACGGCACGCCGGACCGCGGCCAGGTCTGCGGGGTCGGTTGGCTTGCCGGTCGCGGTCCCGGTCACGATCACGCCGTCGGCCTGAAAGAACGCGGCGGCCTCGGCGGCGTCGGCGATCGAGAGATCGGCGGTGATCGCGTGCGACGCGTGCTTCTTCTTGATGTCGGCGAAGATCGCGATCGACTCAGCGCCGATCGAGCGGCGATAGCGCAGGAGCCCACCCGCCTCGGCCCGCGGGAGCAGCCCCTCATCCGCGACGTGCGAAAAGACAAAGTTCTCGCAGCGGATGAACGACCCGCCGATCGAGAACGCGACCGCCAGCGCCTCGCGGTTGCCGCCCGACAGGACCTGGATGCCCAGGGGCGTGGAGCGCGCCGCGTCGCGGATCGCCATACCCACCCGCGTCATGATCGCGGTGGTCTCCGGGCCGTGCTCGGCGTGGATGTACGGACGATCGTGCATGTTCTCGAGGATGATCGCGTCAAAGCCCGCGCCGGCGAGGGCCTTGGCGTCGGCCACCGCGCCCGAGATCAGTTGATCGATCGACGCGGCGGCGCACGGCGTGCCCGGGAGCGCGCCCACATGCACCATGCCGATGAGCGCCCGCGGTTTTCCGAGAATGTCTGTCATCGAACGCACGAGAACTCCTCGATTGGCGCAGAGCAACGGGCGAAACGCACGCCCGCAACGTGCCTACGCCTTGACGATCCGGGCCTTGACTTTTCCGGCGCGGGCCATCGCGTTGCGGGTGTCGACGATGAGCTTGGCGTGCTCGCCCAGCATCGCCCAGTCGATCACGCGGTGGTCGGTGATAATGAGCACGCAATCGGCGCGGGCGACGCGCTCGGGGTTGAGCGGCTCGCTCTTCATGTCGAAGGAGTGGCGGCGCATGCGCGGGAACGCGGCGACGTGCGGATCGTGGTACGAGACTTTGGCGCCACGTTCGTTGAGAAGATCGATGACTTCGGCCGCGGGGGTTTCGCGGACATCGTCCACGTCGGGCTTGTACGCCAGGCCGATCACGAGCACGTCGGCGCCGCGCAGCGACCTGCCGTCGTCGTTGATCGCCTCGGCGACGCGTTCGACGACCTGGCGCGGCATGCGGCTGTTGATCTCGCCCGCCAGTTCGATGAAGCGTGTCGACATCCCGACCTCGCGGGCTTTCCACGTGAGATAGAACGGGTCGATGGGGATGCAGTGACCACCCCAGCCCGGGCCGGGATAGAAGGGCTGGAAGCCGTAGGGCTTTGTGGAGGCGGCCTCGATGACGCGCCAAACATCGATGCCCATCGCAGAAAGCACGGGCTTGAGCTCGTTCACCAGCGCGATGTTGACGGCGCGGTAGATGTTCTCGAGCAGCTTGGCGGCCTCGGCGACCTCGGCGCTCTCGACCTCGAAGACCTGGTCGACCACGCTGCGATAGAACGCGACCCCGAGCGGCGTGCTGGCGGCGTCGATGCCGCCGACGAGGCGGGGGATGGTGCGGGTGCTCACGCCCTGACGACCTGGATCTTCGCGTTCGGGGCTGAAGACCAGGAAGCAGTCGTGGCCGATGCGCCGCCCGGCGGCCTCCAGGATCGGGAGGCAGACCTCGCGGGTGGTGCCGGGATAGCTGGTGGATTCCAGCGAGACCAGCGCGCCGGGCTTGAGGACACGCGCGATCTGGCGGGTAGAGTTCTCGACGAAGGAGAGGTCGGGATCGTGGTGCTGCCCGAGCGGCGTGGGGACGCACAGCACGATGATGTCGGCGTTGCCGAGCTGGCTGGGGTCGCTGGTGGGCTCGAAGCGATCGGAGGCGGCGAGCTGGCGCGTGAGGTCGTCGCCGAGGTGCTTGAGATAGGCCTCGCCGCGGCGGAGCCGGTCGACCTTGGTTTGGTCGACGTCGAAGCCGATGACGCGATAGCCCGCGTCGTGCACGGCACGGACCATGGGCAGGCCGACGTAGCCCAGGCCGACCACGCCGACGACAGCTCGGCGAGAAGCGATGAGGTCCGCAAGGCGGGCGGCTTGGGGGTTCGCGCCGGGGTCGGCGTGAAGTTTGGCGGGCGCGGGCTCGGGCATGGTGGGTTGAGTATAAGGCCGCCTCGCACGGGGCCCGGCGGGGCTGTATGCTGTACGGTTCAGAGTCGCAAGGAGCCCGCATGTCGACATTGCCAACGCAGTTCACCCAGCCCGGCGAGCGAACCCTCTTTGGGCACCCGATGGGTCTCTTCCTTTTGTTCATGGTGGAGATGTGGGAGCGGTTCAGTTACTACGGGATGCGCGGGCTTCTAGTGCTGTATCTCGTGCGTGCGACGACGGGAGATGAGCAAGGCTTCAACCCCGGGCGCGGGTGGAGCAAGGCCGAGGCGAGCACGCTGTACGGCTGGTACACGGGCCTGGCGTACCTGACTCCGATCATCGGCGGCGTGATCGCGGACAAGCTGATCGGCACGCATCGATCGATGCTGTTCGGCGGCTTGATCATCGCGCTTGGACACATCGTGCTGGCGATCTCGGGCATCGGCGACATGGCCCACAACGACTTGGGCATGTCGGTTTTCATCTTCGGGCTGGCGATCATCGTGATCGGCACGGGGCACTTCAAGCCGAGCGTTTCGGTCATGGTCGGCCAGTTGTATAAGGAAGGAGATCCGCGACGCGACGGCGCGTTCACGATCTTCTACATGGGAATCAACCTGGGCGCGTTCCTGTGCGCGTTTGTGTGCGGGACGCTGGGCGAGAAGGTCGGCTGGCACTGGGGATTCGGGTCGGCGGCGGTGGGCATGATTGCGGGCCTGCTGCTGTACATGGCCGCCCGCCCGAAGCTCCTGGGCACCATCGGCGATCCGCCGGGGAACAAGGGGGGGACGGCGCCGCTGTTCCTGCTGCTCGCGATCGGTTTCTCGGCGTTGTTCGGGCTGGCGTACCACACCAAGACGCTGCAGAACGCGTACACCGGGCTAATGGGCCATCTGACCGGCGGGCTCGGCTGGGCGGTGCTGATCGGGCTCTTGCTCGTGGTGCTGACCACGATCGGCTGGTTTGTCGCGATCCAGAAGCCGGGCGACAAGGGGCCGACGGCGTCGATCTTCATCTTCATGTTCTTCAACGCGTTCTTCTGGATCGCGTTCGAGCAGGCGGGATCGAGCATCAACCTGTTCACGGAAGAGAAGACCAATCGATTGCTGTTCGGATGGGAGGTTCCGGCAACCTGGTTCCAGTCGGTGAACGCGGGGCTGATCTTCATCCTGGCGCCTTGGTTCGCCGGGCTGTGGTCGAAGCTCGGGCGTCGCAACGCGAATCCCAGCCAGCCGGTCAAGATCGCGCTGGGGCTCATCTTCCTCGGGCTGGGCTATGTGTTCATGGTGTGGGCGGGGCTGATCGCCAAGGACGGCGCGGCGAAGGCGTCGATGCTGCTCATCCTTCTGACGTATTTCTGGCATACGGTCGGCGAGCTTTGCCTGTCGCCCACGGGGCTGTCGTATGTCACCAAGGCGGCGCCGGTGCGGTTCGTCTCGCTGCTCATGGGAATCTGGTTCATCTCGAGCTTCATCGCGAACCTCGGCGGCGGGCTGATCGCGTCCACGGTCGAGAAGATCGAGAGCGGCGAAATGAAGCTCCCGTGGTACTCGATCAAGCAGTTCGGCGGGCAGGCGGACTACTTCTTCCTGTTCGTGGTGACGTCGATCGGGGCGGGCGTGGTGATCTTGTTGTTCACGCCGCTGCTCAAGAAGCTGCTGCGCCATACGAACGACTGATGGTGGATCGGGGGACGCCGCGGGGTTGACGATTCAGGCGATCACGCTCGCGCCATCGCACGCGGTGGTGACAAAGACGCGCGCGTCCAGTCCATGGGGGAGTGCGTGGCGGGCGCGGTACGCGGCGGGGATTTCGCGGACGAGACGATCGGCGGCGTGGGGTGTGGCGAGGGCTATGGCGCAGCCGCCGAAGCCGCCGCCGGTCATGCGGGCGCCGAAGACGCCGGGGACCTGGGCGGCGAGCTCGACCAACGTGTCGAGCTCTGGGCAGGAGACCTGATAATGCTCGCGGAGCGAGGCGTGGGAGGCGAGCATGAGCCGCCCCACTTCTTCGAGATCGCCGGCGCGCAGGGCTTGGGCGGCGGCGAGGGTTCGCGCGTTTTCCGAGATGATGTGGCGGGCGCGGGCGTGCTCGACGGGCGAGAGCGTGGCGGGAGATCGCGCGCCGGGCGCGTGGAGCGTCAGGAGCTCGGGCGAGGCGTCGCGGAGTGAATCGATACCCATGACGCGGCAGGCGGCGCGGCAAGTCTCGCGGCGCTCCGCGTACTGGCCCGAGGCCAGCGCGTGCTTCACGCGCGAGTCCATCACCACGACCTCCGCGCGATCCGCCCCGGGCATGGCGACCAGCTCGGCGGCCTGGGTGCGGCAGTCGATGAGCAGGGCGTGGTCATGGCGGCCCATGGCGGCGATGTACTGGTCCATGATGCCGCAGGGAACGCCGGCGAAGCGATGCTCGGCGTCGCGACAGAGGGCGGCGAGATCGCGGGGCGTGATCGACGCACCCGCGAGCGCGGCGGCGGCGGTGGCGACGCCGACTTCGAGACTGGCGGAGCTTGAGAGGCCGCTGCCCAAGGGAACGCTGCTGGCGATGGTGAGGTCGACGCCGCGGGCGGCGAGCGGCGGGACGATCGCGGCCAGGTTGGCGAGCACACCGGCGGCGTAGGAGACCCAGGAGCCGGTGCGGATGCGGGCGGCGTCGGCGTCGACTTTGATGTTGATGGATGCGTCGGGGCGGAGCGAGTTGAGCGCGGGGAGATCGACGGAGGCGTTCAGGTCGGCGGCGTGGATGTGGGACGTCGAGTCTGGGGACCAATCGATGCACACGACAGTGCGGCGGTCGATGGCGATCGGGAGCACAAAGCCGTCGTTGTAGTCGGTGTGCTCGCCGATCAGGTTGACGCGGCCTGGTGCGGCGGCGATGCGGCGCGGGTCGCGGGCGAAGCGGGCGCGGAAGGCCGCCATGGCTCGCTCGAGGGGAGGTTGGTCCGTGCAGGGCATCGGAGAGACGGTATCGGAAAACGGAGGTGGGAGTCGGGAGGGCGGGGTTTGTGCAAGGAAGGGGCGGGAGTCGGTCGGAAGGGCTTGAAGCGGGCACGGCATCACGGCGTGGCGGGCGCGGGATTGGCGGCGCTCCAGACGGCGAGCTGCGAGCCGAGCTGGATGATGAGCCAGAGGAAGAAGTGGCTGATGACGAGGATCGCGTGGACCTCGCGGGTCTGTCGGAACGTGAGGCCCACCACGCCGAGGTAGGCGAGTGCGGCGAGGATGGTCTCTTCCCACTTGGCGTTGCCGACAAGCTGGATGTTGAGGTTGAAGAGCAGGAGGAAGGCGGCGACGGCGGCGAGCATGCGCGCGGCGCCGAGGTCCCAGGGTCCGATGGGTTTGCGGGCGAGGGTGGCGGCAACAACGATGGCGCCGACGCCGGTGGCGGTATGGAGCAGGGCGTTGTAGACCGTGAGGAGGGCGCTGACGAACGGGCGTGGGGCGTGGACGCTGGAGGCGATGGTGGCGGCCAGGAGGAGCAGGCCGCCGAGGATGAGCCAGAGCTTGGCTGGGCCGAGCGCGGGCGTGATGAATGGCTCGGCCTGGGGAGCGTCATCGGTCGCGTCGGGCTGGACGGGCTTGGGGCGAGAGGACGAGGCGGGCTTGCCCTTGCGGGCGGCCTCGACCTCGGGGTCCTTGGAGAAGTCGGCATCGTCGTCGAAGGCGTCGAGGAGCTTGGGGCCGAGTTGGGAATCGGTCGCGCCGGGAGCGGGCGCGGCGGGATTGGAGGCTTGGCCGCCCGAGGGCGATGATGACGCGGGTTGGGCCGCGCGGGCGGCGTCGATGCCGATGGGTTCGGCGTCGTCTGGGAGTGGCTTGATGTCGGGCATGATGTCGCTCCCGTGTCGGCGCGTCTATGCTGGCGGTCTGGCTGGGAAATGATATTGAGCCTGGCTCGGCGCGGCATTCGCGTTGGGGTCGAGTGGAACCGGGTATGCGTCGCGGGCTCGCCAGGTCCGGCGTCCGGGGCCGCGAGCATCAGCATCGCGGGCTGTTTGGAGGAGATGGAGCATGAGTCACGTCGCGTTTGATCCCGATGCCGCCGCGACGCCGGGATCGGGGATTTACGGGCTGCCGTTCGACGAATCAGCGAGCCGAGTGGTGTTGTTGCCGGTGGCGTTTGACGCGACGACGTCGTATCGGCCGGGGACGGCGGGCGGGCCGTCGGCGATCCTGGAAGCGTCGATGCAGGTCGACCTGTTCGATTCGCGCTTCGGCAGGGTGTATGAGCAGGGAATCTGGATGAAGGACGAGGATCCGCGGATCGCGGCGTGGAACCGGGAAGCCTCGGAACTCGCTCGCCCGATCGTGGAAGCGGGCGGGATTGGAAACTTCTCGGTGCCGCTCTCGAAGATCAACGCGATCTGCCAGGCGCTGGACGAGTTTGTGTATGAAGAGACGAAGAGCGTTCTGAGGGCGGGAAAGGTGCCGGGGCTGATCGGCGGCGAGCATTCCACGCCGTTTGGGGCGATCCGCGCCTGCGCGGAGGCGAACCCGGGCATGGGTGTGCTGCACGTCGATGCGCACATGGACCTGCGCGATGCGTTCGAGGGGTTCGCGTGGTCGCACGCGTCGATCATGCACAACGTGCTGAATCGCGTGAAGGGGCTCGGAAAGTTCGTACAGGTCGGCATCCGCGACTTTGGCAAGCGCGAGATGAAGTTCGCGGAGCTGCACAAGGTCGATGTTTACCTGGACATCGACCTGGCGGAGGAGATGCTGAACGGGGCTGCGTGGAGGGATCTGTGCGCGAAGATGATCGAACCACTCCCCGAGAAGGTGTACGTGAGCTTCGACATCGACGCGCTGGACCCGTCGCTCTGCCCGCACACCGGGACACCGGTGCCGGGCGGGCTGTCGTTCGCGCAGGCGGCCCTGCTTCTGGAGACGCTGTGGCGTTCGGGGCGGAGGGCCGTCGGGTTTGATCTCGTCGAGGTTGCGCCGGGGACGGTCGAGGGCGAGCCGGAGTGGGACGCGAACGTTGGGGCGCGGCTGCTTTACAAGCTGTGCGGGTGCGTGCAGGAGCGCGTGGGTTAGGGGGTCATGCCACCGAGCAGGCGGACGCACATGAGCCAGAGCTCGGTGTTGAACGCGGCGGCGAAGGAGAAGATCTTTCCGCCGGCGTACATGAAGACGACGACGAAGGCGATGAAGGTGAACATCTGGCCGCGTTCGGACTGGATGATCTCGTTGTAGCGGGGCCAGAAGTCGGCGAGGATGCGCGAGCCATCGAGGGGTGGGACGGGGAGCAGGTTGAAGAGCATGAGGGCGAGGTTCAGGACCGCTCCGCGCTCGAGGAAGACGAGGAGGTTGTAGGCGAAGCCCTGGGGCGCGGCGGTGAGGAAGCGGAGATAGATGATGCCGCCGATGGAGCAGGCGATGAAGAGCAAGAGGTTCATGAACGGTCCGGCGAAGGAGACGTAGGCGTCGCCGTATCGGCCGCGGAAGCGTGACGGCGAGACGGGCATTTGTCCCCACGCCAGGCCGACGAGTGCGAACAAGATGAGACTCATCTGTCCCATGTGGACCAGGGGGTTCCAGGTCATGTGCCCGGTCTCGATGGGGGTGGTGTCGCCCTGACGGATGGCGGCCCAGCCGTGCCCGAGTTCGTGGAGCACGATGCTGAAGATCACCCAGAAGACCCACGCGACCAGGAAGATCGGGCCGGCCTCCCAGGCGTTGAGCACCCACCAATTCTGCATGCCGCGTCCTTTCGGTTGCGGGAGAGTTTAGGTGGGCGAGCGAGGAATGGACGCGGCGCGATTTCGCCTCGCGACGAATTGCTCGGACCTTCCTCATGGACTCGTCAGGTCCGGCGTCCAAAGGCGGTGAACCAGGATGCGCTCGCGTCACGAATACGCAGGCACCCACTGCGTCGCCGCGATCTTGCGGGTCAGTTCCTCGCGGCTCATCGGCGCGGCGAGCCCCTCGTTCTGGGCCTGGATCGCGACGGCGAGCGCGATGTGACGAGCGACCGCGCGAAGGTCGCGCAGGCTCGGCAGGAGCGACGCGTTGCGATCGCGGAGTGCTGGCGACTTTTCGCCCAGGGCGCGGGCGGCGGCGAGCAGCATGCCGTCCGAGACGCGTCTTGCCTTGCACGCCGCCAGGGCGAGCCCAACGGCGGGGAAGATGTAGACGTTGTTGCACTGCGCGATCGGGACGGTCTGGGTGCCGACATTGACGGGCGCGAAGGGCGATCCGGTCGCGATGAGAGCACGCCCGTCGGTCCATTTCATCAGGTCCTCGGGCGTCGCTTCGGACTTCGAAGTGGGGTTGGAGAGCGGGAAGATGATGGGGCGCGGCGTCTTGCGGGCCATCTCTCGGATGAGCGGCTCGGTGAACGCGTTGGCGAGCGTGGAGAGACCGATGAGCACGGTCGCTGGCACGGCCTTGATGACTTCCTCAAGGCCAACGATTCCGGCGGCGGAACGCGGCAGGGAAGCCAGACGCTCCGCGGGCTGAGCGAAGGCGCGTTGCTCGGTCGAGAGGTCGGTTCGCCCGGTGTGCAGCAGCCCGCCGCGGTTCACGATGTAGAACCGCTCGCGGGCCTCACGCTCGGGCAGGCCATCCTCGACCATGGCGCGGCAGAGATAGTCCGCCACACCGATGCCCGCGGAGCCGGCGCCAAGGATCACGACGTGCTGATCGCGGAGCGGGCGGCCGGTCACCGCGATGGCGCCGAGGATGGCGCCGAGCGTCACGGCGGCGGTGCCCTGGATGTCGTCGTTGAAGCTCAGCACCTGATCGCGATACTTGGAGAGGAGCGTGTATGCGATGCTGTTGGGGAAGTCCTCCCATTGCACGCAGGTGTTTGGGAGTTGCGTCTTGACGGCCTGGATGAACTGATCGACGAAGTCGAAATACTCCTTGCCGGTGAGGCGCTCGTGACGCCAGCCGAGGTAGAGCGGGTCGCGCAGGCGATCGGCGTTGTTGGTGCCGACGTCGAGCACGATCGGGAGCGTTCGATCGGGACGGATACCGCCGATCAGCGTGTAGAGCGAGAGCTTTCCGATCGGGATTCCCAGGCCGCCGACGCCCTGATCGCCGATGCCGAGGATTCGGCCGCCGTCGGTGACGACGATGACGTCGATGTCCTTGCCATAGCGGTTGGCGAGCATCTCGGGGATGCGATCGCGGAGGGGATAGGAGATGAACAGGCCGCGCGGGCGCCGGTAGATGTGGGAGAACTGCTCGCAGGCGGCGGCGACGTGTGGCGTGTAGACGATGGGCATCATCTCCTCGACGTGGTCGAGGAGGAGTCGATAGAAGAGGACTTCGTTGGTGTCCTGGAGCGCGCGGAGGTAGATGT
Organism: Phycisphaerales bacterium; assembly: GCA_013360695.1. Taxonomy (GTDB): domain Bacteria; phylum Planctomycetota; class Phycisphaerae; order Phycisphaerales; family UBA1924; genus JABWBC01. The sequence continues at coordinate 3,781 of JABWBC010000081.1, read as the reverse complement.
GCTTGTCGAGCGGGGTGGCGCGGGTCTCGAAGGCTTCGTACGCGCGGGCGGTTTGCTCCTCAAGTGTTTCGACATGGGGCGGGAGCAGGCCGGTGAGGCCGAGTTCGGAGCGTTCTTCCTCGGTGAAGGCGGTGCCCTTCGTTCGGAACGGGTTGTCGAGCAGGGCGTGTCCGTGGCGATAGGAACTGGCTTTGGGTTCGGGGGCGGTCAGCATGGGGAGACCCTTTGAGGGAGGTCTCGCCAAGGGGCGACGGCCGCGAGAGCGGGACCACATAAGACGGTAGTCGGCGCGGCATCGCATTCAACGGAAACCTCGTGACACGGATGATCGCCCGAATGTCGGAACGATCATGTGAGCGATCGGAGCGGAAACACCGACGAACAAGTTGCGAGCGGGGCTCATGCCCGGCGCGTGCGGCGTGCGAGCAGACCTGAAATCAACAAGAGCAGGGCGGGCGAGGAAAGGATGGCGAAGTACGGGCCCTTGGGCACGGTCTGCCCGACCACGATAAACATGAAGTAGAAGGTTGCGAGGCTTGAGATGGCGACGACGGCACCGAGGAGCTCGCGCCAAAGCCCGAGGAGCAGGCCGAACGCCACACCGAGCGGAAAGAAGGCGACGCCGAGCCACTCGCTGCCCTTGGGTTGCTGTCGTGAGGCAAAGAGGATGAAGATGAGTGTGACGCCGACGGCCAGGGAGCTGAGCTTTGCGAGCCAGCGGATCGCGGTGAACGCGGCGTGCGGGCGTGGCGGGAGCGTCGAGCGTGCGAATTCGGAGGGCGACGGGCTGGTCGTGTGGGCGGGGCGGTGCATGAGCTAGTGTATACTAGCTTTTGCCGACGGGCGGCGGGGCTTATGCTCAGGAAATGAGGCGAAAGCTGGCCGCCGATCTTGCGGTTTCGAGGACTCACGCGCCGGTCGACGCGGGGGCGAGGCGGGTCCGTGTGGAGGATGCGGAGGCGCTCGGCGTCCTGATGCTGGAGGCGTATCGGGGCACGATCGACGATGGCGGCGAGACGCTGGACGATGCGAGGGGCGAGGTGGTGAAGACACTCACGGGCGGTTACGGCGCCTTTGACTTCGAAGCGTCGGAGGTGATCGAGCGCGAAGGCGTGGTGGTCGCGGGCACGATCGTCACGCACTACGAGGGGCTGCCAATGATCGCGTTTTCGCTGACGCTGCCGGCGTGGCGGAGGCTGGGGCTGGCGAGGGGTGGACTTCTCCGCGCGATGGAACGTCTGACGCTGGCGGGGCACGCGCGGGTGCAGTTGGCGGTGACCCGTGGGAACACGGCGGCGGAGCGGTTGTACGAGAGCCTGGGATTCACGGACGCGTCGATCGCGGCGCATGGTTGAGCCCGGCGCCGGCCTGTTGGCGTGGCGGAGGGTGGTGCAGACCCGTTTGGTGCCCTTGTGCAATTCGTGCCACGGCTCGATGAAGGCACCTTGCGGCCAAAAGAGCCGTCCCACCTCTGGTGTATCCGCATGAGGATGTCAGCGTGCGTAGAACGTCCTTCTTGGGCGAGAACCCCCGCCTCGGAGAGGCGAGCCGCCGAAGCGCGGAGGTTTAGGTGCTGGTCGTGGAGCGTGAAAATCTCGGCATCCGGCGGTTTATGGTCGGGTGCGAGGGGCGTGCGCCCTACAGTCATGTGTTCGAACTGATGCCGCATGATGGCAGAGGGCGAGCGATGGGAGCGCCCCGTGATGTTGCCACGACTGATCCAGGGAGGGATGGGCGTGGGCGTCTCCGGATGGGCGCTGGCGCGAGAAACGTCAAGGCACGGGGCGTTGGGCGTGGTTTCGGGCACGGTGATCGACACGCTTCTGGTGCGCCGGCTGGCGATGGGCGATCCGGGCGGGCACCTGCGGCGGGCGATGGCGGCGTTTCCGGTGCCGGAGGTCGCGGCGCGGGTGCTCGATCGGTACTTCCGCGAGCGAGCGGAGGACGCGGCGCCGGCTTCAAGCCCGGGCGCAAATGAAGGTGGGTCGGACTTGGCGTCGGGACCGGAGCCGGGCCAGCGCTTCAAGCTCGCGTCGATGCTCAGGGCCAAGGCGACGCCGGAGCGGGAGTGGCTGCTCGTGCTCGCCAACTTCGTCGAGGTGTACCTCGCGAAGGAGGGGCACGGCGGGGTGGTGGGCATCAACTACCTGCACAAGGTGCAGTTTCCGACTCTGCCGAGCCTGTACGGCGCGATGCTGGCGGGCGTCGACGTGGTGCTCATGGGGGCGGGCATCCCGGGCGACATCCCGCCGGTGATCGACAGCCTGAGCCGGCACGAGGCGGCGAGCGTTTGGCTGGACGTTCTGGACGCGGGGGACCAGAAGTACGCGCTCACGTTTGATCCTCGGGCGGTGTGGGAAGGAAAGCAGATGGGCTGTGCGGCGCGGCGCCCGCCCGAGCTGCGCAAGCCGAGTTTTCTGGCGATTGTGTCGTCGGCCACGCTGGCGCGAGCGCTGCTGAAGAAGGCGCCGGGTGGGATCGACGGGTTCGTGGTCGAGGCGCCGATCGCGGGAGGGCACAACGCCCCGCCGCGCGGCGTTCAGCAGCTTTCGGTGCGCGGCGAGCCGATCTATGGCGAGCGCGACGTGGTGGACATGGCGCAGATGGCGGCGTTGGGCTCGCCGTTCTGGATGGCGGGCGGATGCGCGTCGCGCGAGCAATTCTCGGCCGCGATCGCGGGCGGGGCTCGGGGGATCCAGGTGGGGACGGCGTTCGCGTTCTGCGATGAATCGGGGCTGGACCCGGAGCTTCGGCGCGGATTCCTCGCGCGGCTCCTTCGCGGCGAGGCGGATGTGTTCACCGACCCGCTCGCGTCGCCGACGAACTTTCCGTTCAAGGTGGCGTCGATGGGGGATTCGCTTTCGGAGGCGGGGGTGTACGAGGATCGCCCGCGGCTGTGTGACCTTGGGTATTTGCGCCGCGCATGCCGCAAGCCTGACGGCACGCTGGACTATCGCTGCCCGGCGGAGCCGGTCGAGGACTATGTGAGCAAGGGCGGGGCGCTGGAGGACACGGTCGGGCGCAAGTGCTTGTGCAACGCGCTGGTCGCGAATCTGGGGTTGGGCCAGCGCCGGCCGGACACGTACGAGGAGCCGCCGCTTCTCACGGCGGGCAACGATCTGGACTGCATCCGGCCGTTCATCACGCCTGAGAAGTTGAGCTATCACGCGCGGGACGTGATCGAGGCGTTGGTTCCGGCGGAGTACCGGGTGAACGTGCGGGCTGGTGCGGGCGCGGGCGTCACCGAAGGCGCGAGAATCGGGTGAGTCCGCCCGGGGGCGTTACCGGCAGCCCGTGCCGCAGCAGGCCTCGCAGCCGATGGCGCGCCAACCGAGGATCTCGATGTTGGGCGCGGCGTACTCGGATCGCACGGGTTCGTTGCGATAGAGGTCGGTGCTGAGGTACTTCTTGTTACTGTCGCAGAGGATGGTGGCGACGATCGCGTCATCGCCGAGCTCGTCGAGGAGCAGATCGGCGCCGAGGAAGTTGGCCCCGGAGGAGATGCCGAGGGCAAGTCCGACGCGCCCGAGCCTTTGGGTCGCGAGGATGGCGTCGCCGTCCCACACGTCGACGATCTCGTCCAACTCGCTCAGCTTCACGATGCTGGGAACAAACTCGTCGCTGATGCCCTGGATGCGGTGCGCGCCGACTTTGTTGCCGGTGCGGAGGGTGGGCGAATTGGCGGGTTCGAGGGGATGGACGCGCGTGCCGGGCCAGCGGGCGCGGAGGGCGCGGCCGACGCCCATGACCGTGCCGCCGGTGCCGACACCCGCGACGAAGG
>JABWBC010000080.1 GCA_013360695.1 Phycisphaerales bacterium | reverse complement strand
CGTCCACGGACACACGCAACGGACGCTACACCAACCACGATCTGGGCGCAACCTCACAAGCGCCGTACTGCGCTAGATTTGGGGTGAAGACGCTCTAGGGCGCGACACCGTCGGTGTGATCGGAGCTTTCCTTGGCTGCTATTGGCCGCCGTCGGTTGCTCTGGTCGCGATGGCGCTGGCGCGGGTGTATTGGTCGGACGCGTCGCGGGGCGCGCACCCGCGCCGGTACAGGGCCTGGACATGGCTGGTGATCGCCCTTGGAACAGGTGCTTCGTTCATCTGCTCCATGCTCATGGCGCGACTGACGGTCTTTTCGTGAGTTCAACGTGTCCAACGACTCCCCCACCGCCGTCCTTTGCCCCTCGTGCGGCTATGACATGGCGGGGCTCACCAGCGCCCGCGAGGTGATGTGCCCCGAATGCGGTCGATACCTCGACAAGGGCGAGCTCGTGCCGCGGCCTCTGTTCCCGCCGCTTTCCAAGTTCGTCCTGCGCCTCGCGATCCCGCACGTCATCGGCGTCGCGGGGATCGTGGTGATCGCCGGTCTGTGCATGCTGATGCCCAAGGACGCCTCGCTGGTCGCCGCCGCGGTCGTCGCGTGCTATCTCCCCTTTGCGACGGCGTTCATGGGCGCGGTCGACGCCGCGAGCTATCACGGGCAGTTTGCGCGGCAGGCGGGGCGTGGACGATTCACGCTCGCGGCCACGGTCGTGACGATTCTCGGCGGCGTGTGCGAATTCGGCGTGAGTTTCCTGATGGCGAGACTGATCGTGCCGTGATCGCGTCGTCATCCGCGCGGATGGAACTTCTTGTGAACGCTGCGCAGGCGCGCGCTGTCGACGTGGGTGTAGATCTGCGTGGTCGCGATGTCGGCGTGCCCCAGCATCTCCTGCACGACGCGCAGGTCCGCGCCGCCCGAGAGCAGGTGCGTCGCAAAGGAGTGACGCAGGGTGTGCGGATGCACGCCGCGCAGGCCCGCCAGCTGTGCCGCGTCGGTCACGATGTTCCACACGCTGTCGCGGCCCAGCGGCCTTCCGGTGCGCGAAAGGAACAGCTTCCCCTTGTCGCGACCGTCCGGGCGCAGCAGCGTCGGGCGGCATTCGTCGATGTACCGCGCGATCGCGGCGCGCGCGGGCGAGCCCATCGGCACGAGCCTGGCCTTGTCGCCCTTGCCCACGACACGGACCACGCCGATCTCGCCCACGATGTCCTGACGCTCGACGCGCGTGATCTCGGTGGCGCGCAGCCCGCTGGCGTACAGAAGCTCCAGCATCGCGCGATCGCGGATCCACAGCAGCGCGTCGATGCCGTTCTTGGGGTTCTCGGGCGGGCGCGGCGCCGCGAGCAGCTCGCGCAGCTGGCGCGGCGAGAGCACGTCGGGGAGCGACTTCCAGCGGTGCGGGCGCTCCAAAAGTTCCGTCGGGTCCTTCTCCATCCGCCCGCGCGACAGGAGCCAGCGATAGAAGACCTTGATCGTCGCCAGGTGGCGAACCACCGACGCGGGCGACAGCGACCGCGCCGTGCGCAGCGACGCGACGTGCGTCGAAAGATGCCGCGGCGTGGTGTGGACCGGGTCGCTCACGCCCGCTTCCGCGAGGTCCGCGAGCAGCCCGTCAAGATCACGCGCGTAGGCGTCAAGCGTGTGACGCGACGCCCCCACCTCCACTCGCAGGTACGCCACAAACGCCTCACGCGCTTTCAGCGAAGGCTCGGGAAGAGGAGGCGGGCTTGGGGTCGCCAGCTCGCGCGAGGCGACGATTCGGCGCGGCACGCCCGATTGTTGGCGGGCCGATGGACAGGCAGAACTCCGCTGCAAAGTGTGCGGCCAGCGCGGGCCAGACATGCTCAGGTCGCTGTCGCCCGGCGAGCCGCATGTGCGCACCGATGACCATTGGCCAATTCCAACGCTCTACGACCGATGCCTGATGCCCGTTGCCTAATGCCTGATGCCTGATGCCTTTCTCTCAGCACCCCGCATCAAACGCGCCGGCGAAGAGGTCGTAGTCGTCGCCGTTCACAAACCCATCGCCGTTGAAGTCCGCGGCCTTACCCGCGGTGTCAAACGCCTCCGCGAAGAAGTCGTAGTCGTCTCCGTTGACGAATCCATTCTGGTCAACGTCCGCCGGACAATAGATCGGCACCGTCCACGCGCCGCGCCCCTGCGTTGCGACGACAAGACGGCGCCGGGCCGTCTCGAGTCGCAGATCGATCACGCACGCGTTGGGCAGCGAGCCCGGGGCGCGAGCGTATCGCGTCCAGGTCGCGCCGTCGTCAACCGACACGTACAGACCCGCGTCGGTCCCGGCGAAGATCCGCGGCAGCGCAGAGCGCGTGTCGACCGCCACGACGTTTACCGGCACATCGGGCAGCCCCGCGTCGAGCGCCTCCCAGGTCGCGCCCCCGTCGCGCGTGCGCACCACTTGCGAAGCGCCATACGCCGCCACGGCCAGGTACAGGGTGCGCGGATCGCCCGGATCGACGAACAGCTCGCGCGTCACTCGCGGCCACCCCGGGTTGTTCTGGCGAATGACCGTGAACGTCGCGCCGGAATCCGACGACGCGAGCACGCGCCCGTCATTCGTGGCGGCGTAGACGTAGTGAGAATCCGAGGGCGCGATCGCCAGCGCGCGGATGGCCGCCGAGCCGCCCGCCGTCAGGTCGACCGACAGGGTGTGCCAGTTCGTGCCGGAGTCGAGCGACTCCCACACGCGCTCGGTGGCGTACAGGAGACGGTTGTGGTCCGCGGGATCGATCAGGAATGGCGGGAGAAAACAGTTCCGCCCGCTGATCCCGCCGCCGATGAACGAAAAGCTTGCCCCGCCGTTGGTCGATCTCGAGATGCTCCCGGTTCCCTGCGATTCGGCGTACATGATGCTGGGGTCGGCCTGGTCGATCTGGGTCCAGCCGCCGTCGCCGCCGACGCGGTGGCTCCACGAGATCGAGGTGTCGGTGCGGAGCAGCGTGCCGTTGTCCTGGCTCCCGGCGAGGAAGATGTCGGTGTTGGAGGGGTGGGTCGAGAGCCCCGCGTAGTACTGCATGATGCGCAGGCCGGTGTTGAGGTTGGCCCACGCCGAGCCCTCGCGACGGAACAGCCCACCATCGCAGCCGACGACCGGGCGCGACGAAGCGTCGAACTGGATGTCGTGGCAGTCAACGTGCGGGATGTTCGTGCCCGACCACGACGCGCCGGCGTTGGTCGAGACATACAGCTCGAGCCCGGCGGCGTAGACGAGATTCGGGTTGACGGGAGACACACCGATGGTGCAGAGGAACCAGCCGTAGCTGGATTGGATCGAACCGATGTTGAGGTTGTTCCAGGTCGCGCCCGCGTCGTCGGACCGATACGCCCCCAAGGTCGAGGCCGAACCCCCCGCGGCGTCGGCGGGGTTGGCGATCAGCGTGTAGAGCCGGTTTCGGTTGGTGGGTGCGATCGCCAGCGCGATCCGTCCGGGCGCCGCAGGCAGGCCGCCCGCGAGCTTGATCCAAGTCGCGCCGGAGTCGATCGACTTGTAGATGCCGTTGCTGGCGTCGCCGAAGATGAAGCCGATGGCGGCGTAGAGCACGGTCGGGTCGGCGGGGTCGAGAACTAGGTCGGTGCAGTCCAACTGCGGCAGGCCGCCGGAGAGCTGGGTCCAGGTCGCGCCTGAGTCGGTCGACCTGAACACGCCGCGCGGGCCGTTGGCCAGCGGGTGCCCCTTGGCCGCCGCGGGCGCGGGGAATCCGCCGGCTCGCGTCACGCCCGCGTACAGCACCGATGGTGTGGCAGGATTGATCGCAATCCGCGAGATGCAGCGACCGGCGAACGTGCCCTGCGCCAGCAGCGTCCAAGTTGCGCCCGCGTCCATCGACTTCAGGATGCCCTGGCCCGGGCGTGAGTGGTTGGCGAAATTCGCCTCGCCCGTGCCGGCGTAGATGATGCTCTCATTGGAGGGATCGATCGCCAGTGCGCCCATTGCGGTGGTCGCCTCAAAGTCCGTCAAAGGCGCCCACGAGCCTCCCGCGTCCGCCGACTTCCATACCCCGCCGTCGGCCCCGGCGGCGTAGATCAAGTTCGGATTCGACCTGGAGCACGCGACCGCGGAGACACGCCCCACGTACTGATAACCAGAGACCGCGCTCCGCGTGTGCCCAAGTTCAGTCCAGACCTGGGCCCGGGCCGACGACGTGACCCAGACCGCGGCCCACACCGCGGCCGAGACCCACGCGAGGCTCACAAGCAGGCGCGAGCCCGCGGACAACGTGCGTGAAAGTCGTGGCATGGACGCCTCCCTCATGTGCTCAAGGCCAGTCTACTGAGGCGTGATCCACGAACCAAGACGCTTGCCCGGAACGTCCGCGGCAAATCGCACCCGGAAAGAAAGAAGCCCGGGTCGCGTGGGCGACCCGGGCTCGGAGCTACGGAGGTTGTCCTATCTCAGCCTCGGATTAGCCGAGGAGCTGGAGGACGGTCTGCGGCTGGCTGTTGGCCAGCGAGAGGATGTTGGTCGACGCCGACACGAGGATCTGCGAACGGGTGAGGTTCGCGGTCTCGGAGGCGAAGTCCGCGTCACGAACGACGCTCTGAGCCGCCGCGGTGTTCTCGGCCGCGATGTTCAGGCTTCGGATCGTGGCGCCGACGGTGTTGCGCTGGAAGGCGCCCAGTCGGCCGCGGAGGGTGGAGACCTGTCCGATGGCGGCCTCGACGACCTTCTGGGCGTCGTTGAGGTCACCGCTGACGAGGTTCATGCCCTTGCCCGAGCCCAGGGCCGAGAGGTAGCCGCCGGCGTCGGTGTTGCCGAGCTTGCGGGTGGCGACGTCGCCGATGCCGATGGCGACCTTGCCGGCGATGTCGACGCGGCCGGCGAGCTGGAAGTCAGCGCCGCCGCCGGTGATCGTGAAGGCCGGGCCGCCGGAGGTGCCCACGTTGCCGAGGGACTGCGACGTGCTGGTGTCGAGCGTGACCTCAACATCGAGGAAGTCGGTGTTGATGCGGGCGGTCTTGCCGCGGGTGACGGCCGAAATGCCGTTGATCGTGGCCGCGAGGTCCTGGCCGCTGTCGGTCAGGCCGTTGCCGGCGGAGGTATCGTCCCACTGGGCGAGCGCGGAACCCTGCGCGTCGGCGAAGTCGTCGTCCTCGAGGTTGTAGATGCCCTCGTTGGTGGCGACCGCGATGCCGCCGTCGTCGATGACCTTGACCGAGACGAACTGGTCAGAGCCGAACTCGGAGCTGTTGAGGACGATGCCGGTGCCGGAGACCGTGGCCTCGACGCCGGTGACGTCGCTGAAGCTGTTGATGGCGTCGGCGATCTTGCTGAGGCTGGTGCCCGAGGCGAAGGTCAGCTCGCGAGAGCCGAGGTTTCCGCCGATCTCGACGACGAACGACGAGGTGGCGCCGCCCAGATCGATGGACGTGGCGCCCATCGAGAGGAAGAAACCGCCCTGCTGGGCCGAGGCGGTGACCGCGACGTCGATGTTCAGCGAATCGCCGCTGAACTTCGCGCTGTTGACGCGGTAGTCGCTGACGCCCGCGACGACGCCCGAGGACTTGAAGTCAAAGTTGCCGTTGAGGAGCTTGATGCCCTGGAAGCTGGCCGAACCGGCGATGCGGTCGATGGTCTGCAGGATCGAGTCGACCTGCAGCTGGTTCGCTTCCTTCTCCGAGCGCGAGAGGCCGGCGTTGCTGGCGGTGGTGGTGACCAGGCCTTGGAGCTCGGTCAGAAGGCTCGACACCTCCTGCAGGCCGCCCTCGGCGATGTTCACGACCTGATCGGCACGCTCGGCGTTGCTGATCGCGGCGTTCATGGACTTGAGCTCCGAGCGCAGGTTCTCCGAGGCAATCAGACCCGCCGGGTCGTCCTTGCCGCGGTTCACCTTCAGGCCCGTGCTGAGTCGCTCGAGCGCGGTGCTCAGGCCCGAAGAGTTCTGGGCCAGCACGCGCTGGGCAATCAGCGACTGAACGTTCGTATTGATCCGACTCATTGAGGATCCTCCGTGAACTGCTCCGGCGGTCGCTCGTCGCGGGTCCGCCCTCGACCTGTGGCCCCCGAGGCCCACGCCCCGACGGGGGGACCGGCCGAGAACGCCGGTCCGCGCCGCGCCCGGATTCCGTCCCGGGCCCGACGTGCCCATGCCGAACTCTCGACATGGACGATTCCGCATCGACGCGATGAAGAGCTCAATTCACTCTGGGAGAGATTCCCCGGTGCGTTTTGGCAACAAATCCGCCACTTTCCCGCGCGGAACCAGCAAAAACGACCGCACCCCTCAGGACTTTCCCTGGGGGTGCGGCGGTTATTCGGACGTTCTTTCTCTACCCAGTTTCTTAGCCGAGCAACTGCAACACCTGTTGCGACTGCTGGTTCGCCAGGCCCAGCACTGTGGTGCCCGCGCTGGAGAGAATCTGGGCCCGCGTCAACATGCTCGTTTCCTGCGCGAAGTCGGCGTCGCGGATCTGCGACTGGCTGGCCGACAGATTCTCGTACGACGACTGGAGCGAGCGGACGTTGGTCTGCAGGATGTTCTTCTCGAACGCGCCGAGTCGCCCGCGCATCACCGAGATCTCGTCGATCGCACGGTCCAGGATGGAGCTGGCGATGGTGAAGTCGCCGCTGGCGACGTTCTCGGCGATGCTGTTACCTTGCCCGGTTTTGAGGGAGGACAGGAAGGCCAGCGCACCGGTGGAATCCTGGGTGCCGCCGATATTCGAGGCCGCCACCGAGGGGATGCCCAGGTTCGCCTGTTGCAGGGCGGTGACGTCCTGGCCGATCTGGAAGAGCGCCCCGCCGCCGGTGATATCAAAGGTCGAGTTGGCGGCGGTGGGATCGGTGGCGAAGTCCTCGGTGAGGAGCAGTTCCAGCCCGAGCGAGGTCGAGTTGACGCTGACCCGCAGGCCCTTGCCCGAGGCGAGCGTGCCGTTGACGAGGGCGGCGACGTCCTGTCCCTCATCGCGCTGGGAGGCGACCAGTGCCGTATTCGACCAGTCAAAGGGCGGACCCATGTCGATCTCGGCGTTGCCGTCGAGCTTGTAGGTGGCCCAGCCGTCGTTGCTGGGGTCGGATGGGCCTCCCAGGCGCTTGACGGAGACGAAAGCGTCGGAGCCGAACTCGGCGGACTTGAAGACGACGCCGGAAGCGGCGTTGCCGTTGATGAGTTCGGCTTCGATGCCGGTGAGGGCCGAAAGGTTGTTGACGGCCTGGACGAGCTTGTCGAGGGTCTGGTTGGAGGGCAGGGTGATCTCCTGCACGCCGCTGGGCCCGGTGATCTGCAGGGTCATGGCCGAGAGGGTGACGCCGGCCGGGGTTGTGTTGCCGTTGTAGTAGAGGGCGCCGGTCTGGGCGCTGGCGACGACGTCCACGTCGACGGAGAGGACGTTGTTGCCGACGCGGCTGGCGTTCCAGATGGTGGCTTGGGCGATGGCGCTGACGTGCATCGCGGAGGTCTGGTAACCCAGGCTCCCGTTGAGGAGCTTGAGCCCGCCGAAGGTGGCGGTGTTGGCGATGCGGGTAATCGAGTCGATGGCCGAGTCGATCTGGAGCTGGTTGGCGTTACGTTCATCGACGGAATTCGCGCCGGTGTTGGCGGATTCGACGATGAGGGAGCGGATCGAATTGAGGAGGTCGTTGACCTCGGCCAGCGACGCCTCGGTGGTCGAGATCATCGCGCTGGCGCGCTCCGCGTTCTTCATGCCCGTGTTCACGCCCTGGATGTCGGAGCGCAAGCGTTCGGAAATGATGAGCCCGGCGGGGTCGTCGGCACCGCGGTTGATGCGGAGTCCGGTCGAGAGCCGCTCCAGGCGGAGCGAGAGCTCCTTCTGCGTTCGCGACAGGTTCGACTGCGCGACGACGCTGGGGATGTTGCTGTTGATCCGGGCCATGGCAATCCTCCGTGATTGCGGCGAACCAATGCCGAGGAACAGGCCGGCGAGCTATCCGCGCCGGCGGTGAGTGACCAGAGACGAGTTACGCAAACCGCGTGCCATCGGCGGCGCGGGCGGTGGTGGTCTGGATGGGTGGCGCGGCGGAGGCCAGGCGGGAGCGTGATTCGCTCCGCAACTTGGCCGGACCGGGCGAGATCGAAGACCCCAGGGCCGTCACATCCTCGCGGGCGATGCGTGCGGCCTGCTGGTTTTCCCTTCGGATGGCCTCGTACACCTCCTTGCGGTGTACGGCGATCCGAGTCGGGGCCGTGATCCCGAGGCGAACCTTGTCGCCGCGGATATCCACGACCGTGATCTCGATCTCATCTCCGATCATGATCGTCTCGTCGCGCTGACGGGAAAGGACGAGCATGAAAGAACTCCTTGGCGGGCGTCGAACGCACGCTGCGTCCGCGCCGGCGCTTCGTCCGGTGAAGGGGTCGAACACACGAGCAGGAAAAGCGGTCGAGAGCGATCCCCGGCCCAGCGCCGGGAACCGGCCTACGCGGGGATCGCGCGGGCCGCGGTGACCTTCACGAGGGCGTGACGGGTCGTCCACCGCTTCTCGGCCAGGACGGCCTGCTCGCCGACCCGGTTCAACGTGTTCACGATCAACGGGCCCTGAAGATTGCCCGTCAGCGTCTGGTCAACCTTGTTGACGATGACAAAGACCTGGGCATCCTCAAGCTTCCCGAGCGACAGCTCGCTCATCTGCTCCGGGCGGATCGGCACCGAGTAATCGGGCACGAACAGCGACGGGTCCGTCACCACGAATGCCAGGCTCGGCTCGTCCAGCGACTGCAACCAGAAAAAGCACGAGTCCTGCCCCGGTTCAAGGAGGCAGTACCTCGTGTGGCCAGAGAACCCGAGTAGTCCCTTCGGGAAGGTGATCACGCGGTCCTCCGCGATCTCGATCACTCCGAAGCGTGTCGTCCGCACTTCCATGGTGCGCTCCGCAATTCGGCCCGACCCCGAAGGGATCGACTCCCGCGCGTCCACGCGCGGGCGACGTCCTGTCTTCCACGCCGGCGCGGCCGAGACGCCGACGGCGTTTGGTTCCACCCCGGCGACCGGGCCTCCGCCCGTCCGCCAGACCGCGGCTAGCTCAGGAAATCCAGCAGCGTCAGCCTCGAACTGATCGCCGTCGCCTGAAGCCCCGCCTGAAGCTGCGTCTGGAGCATCGAGAAGCGGCTGGCCGCCTCCGTGTAATCCACATCCCGCAGCGAACTGCGCACCTGCTCGTCGAAGGTCGTGCGGTCCTCCTCGGCCCGCTGGGCGAAATCGACGCGCTGGGAATATCCGCCGACCACCCCGCGAGTCTCCGCCAAGAGGTCGATGGACGTTCCCAGGCTGTTCCCAGCAATGCCAATGCCAACCGTGTCGTCATGCTCCAATCCATCCCGCAGGTCGATCAGGTCGCTGAAAATCCCGCTCACGCGCACTTTCGCGCGATCTTCACCGACGAAACTTGCGCTGCTCGCGACGTAGCGCCCGCTGATGAAGCCCAGGTCTTCGGCCGCCTCGGAGTTATTGCGCGGCGAAACCGCGATCGCGCCGGCAAAGCTCGCGTCCTGGGTCAGCACGACCCCGTTGCTCGTCGCGCCCAGCGAGGCAACCAGCGCATCGGTCGGCAGACCCGCCGCCGCCAGCTGCGTCGCCGCCTGGCTGTTGATGCGATCGACGAGCGTCTGCACGTTCACGACATCCTGCGGCCGCAGGTCGATATCGATCTTGGTCTGGCCCGCGTTGCCCAACGTGATCGTGAAATCGATGTCCAGCGACGGATCGGCGTTGCCCGTGGTCGGGTCGATCGAGCCATCCTTGATCTGCACGCCGCGACCGAAGTTGAACGCTGAGAGCAGGCTCGACGCGGTCATGGAGCGGATGCCGAGGTTCGCCGCCGTGGGGTTTGTCGCGTCGGTCTCCTCAATCGACAGCGCGCCCGCCGAGCCCGCCGACAGCAGGTTCACCACGTCGATCCCGGTCCCCGCGGCGTTAATCTCCACACGGACGCCGACGCCCGCGGCCTCGATCAAGCCCTTCACATCACCCAGCGTCTGCGCGCCCGAGAGGTCGACCGTCGCGCTCCCGCGGTTGTTCGAGATCTTGATCGAGCCCAGCGACTGCGACAGCCCCGCCAGCGCACTCACCGGCGTGCGCCACGTCAGCTTGGGCGAGAGGCCCAGCGCCGCCGTCGCGCCCGCGGGGAAGACCTGCGAGTCGTCCGCGTTCGCCAGTCCCAGGTCCTCGGCGGTCACGCCGGTGCCCTGGTCATAGAACTGCAGCGACCCGCCGGTCGCGATATCGATCGAAAGCGAGCCGTCCGAAACGCCGATACCGCCGGCGCCCAGCACCGTGACGCTGTTGTCCGCTTCGTACTGATGGATCGCGCTGGTCAGCGAGTCGATCACGTCGCCGATGGTGTCGGCCCCGGAAAGATCGACCGCGACGCGGGTTCCGCCGTTGAACGAGAACTCGACCGAGCCGAGCGTGATGCCCAGCCCGCGCGCCCCTGACGCGTCGGAGAGCCTGGTGTCGGCTGTAAGCGCCGGATCAAGATCGACATTGCCCGCGACCTTGGCCGATGCGGCGGCGAACGCCTCGGCGTTCCCGAGCGTGATCGGCACCGACTGGGCCAGGCCGAGCTCGGTATAGAGCCCGCCCCCCTGCCCCTGCCACAGGTACGCGCCGTTCTTCTCCACGAACGGCTGCACGCTGGTCGTCGCACCGCCGAAGATGTACCCCGCCACCCCCTGGCGGTTCATCGAGTTGTAGATGGATGTGATCATCGAGCTCACGATCGCGGCCTGCTGCTTCCGCTGGGTCGCGTCGCTGGGCGTGCTGATCTGCTGGAGCGCGATGTCCTTGGCGTCGAGCGCCGTGTCGCCCGCCTCGCCCAGTACCGTGTCCAGCATCCCGAGCGAGGCGCCGGCGTGCTGGATGTTCCGCTGGCGCTGCGTGGATCGCTCGATCCGATCATCCAACTCCGCGATCGTGGCGGCCTTGACCGCGTCGTCGCTCGTCTTGTTCACGCTCCGCCCTGTCGCCAGCTCAACTTGCGCGCGGTAGAGATCGAGATTCGTCTTGGTGATGTTGGCCAATGTCAACTGCTTCATCAGCAGGTTGGGAACACGCGCAAGACCGGCGGGGTAGACGCTCATGGTTCACTCGTGCATTCGCAATCCGCGTGCCGGAAAGTCAGGAAGTGATCAAGTGGCAAGGTGGTCGGGTGGACGAGCCGGCTCGCGGATGCACAGGCTGACTTCTCGCTGCTCGCTCGCGCAAGCCCTTCCACCGCTTCACTTCTCCTCTTCCCCCCTGTCCCGCTGCTCCGCTGTCTGTCTGCCTCGCTGCTTCGCACTTCTTGCGAGGGAGGGCGTTTCATCTTTTCACTTCGCCGCTTTGCCACTTCGCCAAGTCGCCACGTCGTTTCGACGGTGCCCTACAACAGGTTGATCAACGTCTGCGTTAGTTCATCCGCGATCGAGATCAGCCGGGCCGCCCCCTGGTATTGGCGCTGGAAATCGAGCAGGTTGACCGACTCTTCGTCGATCGACACGCCGCTGATCGCGGCCCGCTGGGCCTCCAGGCTCTGGCGGATGATGCCGGTCGAGTTGGCGCGCGACTCGCTCGACTTGGCGGCCACTCCCACGCCCTGCACGCTGTCGGACCACGCACCCCGGATGGTCCGCCCGCCCAGGTCGCCGACCGCCTGGTCCTGGAGGTTGACGATCGAGAGCGCCGTGCCGTTCTCGACCAGCGAGCCGTTCACATAGCGCCCGCTCATCAGTTTGGTCGGGTCGCTCGCCAGGTCGCTCCGCACCGCGATGTCGCGGGCGCTCGTGCCCTCAAAGAACGAGTTGACGCCCATGACCGCCAGCGCGCCGGACGAATCGTCCGCGAACGACACCTCAAACCCGGCGTCCGCGTCGACCTTCAGGCGTCCGTCGGACGTGAAGCTCGCGGACAAGCCCGGGACAGCGTCGAGCGCCGCGCGGATGTCCTCCGCCGTCGTGTCATCATCGAACCCCGCCGTGCCGTCCGCCTTCTTGCCGTCCAAGTCGACGTCGATCCGCACGGTCTTCATCGTTCCCGTGCTGGTCTGCTTCACGTTCACGAGGAACCCGCCGTTGACCGACTTGAAGGGCAGGTCGGCGAAGGTCTGGTTGTTCGGGTCGTTGAGCGCCAGCGAGCGATCGCCCAGCGCGATCTTCAGTGTGCCCTGGGCGCTCGCGGGGTTGGTGACGTTCGCGCCCGTCGAATGCAGCTTGTTGATCTGAAAGATGATCTGGGCCGCGAGGTCGTCCAACTCTCCGATGATTTTGTCCGCCGTCGCGCCGCGCGACTCCAGCAGGCCGCCGATTTTGCCCGACGTCACGGGCAGGTGCTCCTGGTCGGCCTTGACGACGACGTCGACCACCACGCGCCCGTTCTCCGACGCTTTTTCGAGCTCCAGCCCGCGCGAGGTCGAGCCCTGCACGATCGGCGTCGAGCCCACGAGGATGTCCACCATCCCGCTCGATTGCTCGACCACCGACACGTCGATCAGCTTCGAGAGCTCGGTGATCGCCTGGTCGCGTTGATCCCTCAAGCCCGCGGCCTGGAAACCCGCCACCTCGCTGTCGGCGATCTCCTGGTTCAGACGCGCCACCATCCCCAGCATCTCGTCGGCGGCCTTGATGCTCGCCGCCAGCTCCGTATCCACCTGATCGCGAGTGTTTGCCAGGTCCTGGCGCAGTCGCGTGACAAACGACGCCAGCCGCTGCCCGCCCTGCACAACCACCGCCGACGACTTGGTCTGGTTGGCGCGCTCCGACCACGACGAGAAGAACGCCGTGAGTTCGCTGGAAAGGTCGTAGTCCGAAAGCTCGCCGATCGTGGATTCGATGGCGGCATTGATCGCCAGCGCCTGCTGCGCACCCGCCTCGTCTGAGACACTCGTCCACAGGCGCCCCTGCAGCGCCATGTCGATCTGGCGCCGAACCGCCTGCACTCCCACGCCGCGACCGACGGACCCGCTCAGCGAAGTCGTGTCGCCCGCGACCGGGTAGAACGTCGCGACCTGGCGGGTGTAGCCGGCGGTGGTGGCGTTGGCCATGTTCTGGCCGGCGACCGTGAGGCCGATCTGGCTCGCGGAGAGGGCGGTGCGCCCGATGTTCATCGCCGCGGAAAGTGTCATGGCTATCTCCCATCACCGGCGCGGGCCGCCGGCGCGAAATCGCAGGGCTCGCCTCATCGGACCAGATCGACGGCCGCCGCCAGGGCCGGGGTCGCCTCGATCACGCCGCGCCGCCCGTAGGTCCCCGCGTGGCTGAGCCGCCGCCCCACATGCCGCATCAGCCCCTCGATGTGGGCCGACAGCGCCGCCGTGGCGGCCTTGAGCGAGCTTTCCTCATGCCGCACGCGCTCGATCAATCCGCGCAGCTCCTGGGCCTTGGCCTTGAGCGCCTCGCGCTGCGCTGCGGGCAGCACCTCGAGCAACGTGCCCAGCCTGGGCAGCGGCGCGTTGACCGCGCTCCCTGCGTCCGGGCCGAAGCGCTTCCAAAGCGCCCGCACGACCTCCTGCCGCGTCTGTTCGATCGCCGCCAGGTTCGCCATGAGATGCCGCTGCGCCTCCAGCGCGCGCTCGACGCCGCGCGGGTCCGCGTGGCGCACCGCGTCGCGATGCTGCTCGATCAAGACCAGCCACTTCTGGTGCTCGCGCGTCATCTCCGCGAGGATCTCCGCCAGCTTCGACATCTCGGCGTCCGCGTTCATGGCCGTGCTCCCGCTCATGCCGTCACCCCTGCGCTTACCCCGCGCCGCAGATCGCGCGTCAGGCGTTCCACCAGCGGGAACCGCTGCGCCCGCGTCAGCTCCTGCGCCAGGTTCGCGTCCTGCATCGCGCGAAACTGCTTCTCCGCCGGGCCCGGCCCGAAGGGCGGCGGGCTCTGCTCCGCCTCGCGCCACTCCTTCAGCAGCGGCTGCACCAGCGCCACCGCGACCAGGTCCCGCGCGATCCGCGTCGCCTCGTCCTCGCTCACGGGCTTGGACCGCTCGCCCGCCAGCACCCGCGAAAACTGCGACTGCTTCCGCCCAAGCTCGCCCGACGCCTCGCCCGACGCGCGCGTCGACATCAGTTCGGCCCCGGCGCTCATCATCATCGGTCCCGTCACCATTGCGCTCCCTCCGCTCAGTCGATGACGAGCTTTCCCTGAAGCTGACCGCCCTTGGCCAACATCTGAAGGATCTCCACCTGCTGATCGATCGGAATGTCCAGGCGGTTGAACGCCGCCAGGAGGTCCGCCAGACGAGCCGCCTGCGACGTGCTCGTGTCGCGCGGCGTGATGCTCATCCATTTCTCCCGGTCGATCAGCGGGTCCTGGGGCGTCGGCGTGGGCGGGGGTGTCGTGGTCGTGATCGTCAGGTCGCGGTGCGTGATCGCCACCGGGCTCACCGTCACGTCCGCCGTCAGGATGATCGCCCCCGAGCGCCGATTGCAGATCACCATCGCCGGCAAGCCCAGCAGGCGCGGGTTCACCTCGGTCGACATGATGTCCGCGATGAACGCCGCCCGCTGCGCCCGCTCCGCCTTCGGGATCGTCACCCGGATCGTCCGGTCGTCCACCACCTCCGCCACCGGCGGCTCGGCGTCGCCCGGATTGGCCCGCTGCTGGTCGTTGATCGTGCTCACGATCTGCGTCGCGCTGGGCCAGCCCGCGAAGTGCGGCTGGATGATCATCTCAAAGACGTCCTTCACCTCAGGCATCCGGATGTCGCGAACCATCCGCGCGCCCAGCCGAACCTTCCCCACCGTCGGCGTCGCCGCGTCCACGTCGATCGCGCCCTCCGCCAGCGCGAAGTGCTCATCGCCGACGTACGGCCCCAT
This sequence comes from Phycisphaerales bacterium, assembly GCA_013360695.1. Taxonomy (GTDB): domain Bacteria; phylum Planctomycetota; class Phycisphaerae; order Phycisphaerales; family UBA1924; genus JABWBC01. The sequence goes on along the minus strand of JABWBC010000080.1, from coordinate 1,439 downwards.
CAACGGGCACAGGCTCAGCCGCCCGCCCTTCAGGCTCTTGCAGCTGTTGATCGCCACCACCTCGACATCCAGCGTGTCGTCGGCCAGCGCGCCCGTCGCGGGCACCACCACCGTCACCGACACCACCGCCACGTTCTTGACTCCCTGCAGCTCCTTGAGCGCACCCGGCTCGTTGCCGTTGTTACGCAGCCACTGAGCCAGCGGGCGCGCCATCGACAGCTCCTTCCCGCTGTCGCCCGTCCCGGGCAGGCCCATCACCAGCCCCAGCCCGCGCAGCACGCTCTCGCCGTGCCCCTTCAGCCGCGTCAACTCTTGCACCGTCGTCGCCGAACTCGGCGCGATCAACAGCAGCGACGCCATCGCCGCCGCAAGCACCGCCAGCCGCGCCATCGCGTCCGCCAACCGCGCCCGCACAACCCGCGCCATCGCGCCGATTTGGCGTGCGGAATCTGAACAACATTGATCCGGCGTCAGCGAGTGCATGGCACGACCTCCGTGTCGTGCCTACGCAACGCCCGTGCCATCCTCGGCTCGCTCAGAACCCGAACACCGCCTCGAGCAGCCGCGGGATGAACCCCTTGGTCGATGAGTCCTTGACCTGCCCCTCGTTCCTGGCGATCAACGTCAGGTTGGCCAATTGGCTCGACAGCACGGTGTTCGACGTCGTCACGTCCTCGCGCCGACACTCGCCCGCGAGGATGTAAGTCTGCGTCTCTTCGTTGCTGGCGATGGTCTTGCGCGCCTCCAGCACCAGCACGCCGTTGGGCTTCACGTCGATGATCTTCGCCGTCACTTTGGCGACGAATCGGTCTTCGCGCTCGTACTTGCCCTCGCCCTTGAACTTGTTGTTCCCGGTGACACCCAGGTCGGCCTGGCTCGTCGTGTCGCCGTTCTCCACCTGCAATTCCAGCAGCTTCTCCAGGCTCGGGAACTTCTCCAGCGCCGCCTTGATCGAATAGTCCTTCTTCGTATCCAGCTTCTGGTCGCTGGTCTGCTTGCTGTTCTCGTCGATCACGATCGTGATCTGGTCGTGGACCGCGTAGGTCTTGGGCTTGGGCGCCTGCACCGCCATCAGGCTCACGCCCGCCAATGGCCCCGCCGGATCACGCGGCAGCTCATTTTCCGACGCCGGCGGCGCGGGCTCGCGCATGAAAAGGCTCTGCGCGTGCAGCGTCCCCGCCATCCCCGCCATCAGCACCACCGCCGCCACGCGAGCCTTCATGCACGCCTCCATCGTTCATTCCTCCGTCGTGGCCGGTTTGGCCGTGGGAGCGGCCGCCTTCTTGGATCGGCCCCCGCCCGTGCCCGCGGGCGCCAGCTTCTGATCCGCCAGGTCCGCGAAGTTCCGGGCCCGCTCGTCGCGCGCCCGCCTGGCCGTCCGATCTTCGTCGGTCGCGATCGTGGGCACGCTCGCCGTCCGCACCGGCGTCGGCTTCGCT
>JABWBC010000079.1 GCA_013360695.1 Phycisphaerales bacterium | reverse complement strand
GCCCTCGTCGCCCGCGCCGAGCGGCCCGGCGATCACGCGACCATCGGGCTCCAGCACCAGGCCGTCCCGCGTCACGAACCGCGCCGGCGTTCCCAGCGACGCGCCCAGCAACATCGCCGCGTCCGCGTGCTCGACCAGCAGCGTTGATCCCAGCACGCGATCAAGCAACGCGACAATCTTCTCAGGGTCCGCGCCGTCGCCGCGCGGCTTTACCATCTCGCGCAGACGTGTCATCCGCCCCGCGCTCAGCGCTTCCAGCGATTCCGTCGCGACGACCACGCACGCCGCGCCAACCGACTCCATCGCGATAAACGTCGCACGCCCGCGCAGCTTCGCCAGTTCCTCCGCCGGCGGCAGGTCCGCCAGCGTCGGCACCACCAGCGCCTGCAAAAGCGGCCCAAGCGCGCTCTCGACCGCCGCCTCGTGCCCCGGCTCGGTCTGGATCAACTCCGCCAGCGGCGCCACGACGCGTGCAAACGCCTCGCCGCGATCGCGCGCATCCATGACCTCGCGGACGACCTGCGCATAGCCGACACGCGCCTGCGCCATCTCGCGCAAAGTGGCACGCCGCGACTCCAGCCGCACCGACTCCTGTTCAAGCTCCGCAACCGCCGCCGCCCGCTCGCGTCGCCCGCTCGCAAGGTGCGCGAGCCGATCGTCGTGCTCCGTGAGCTGCTTCTGCGACGAAGCGATCTGCTCGCGAGCCGCCTCCAGCTGCGCCGCGGCACGCACGGCCTGATCTTCGATCGACGCCGCCTCGGTCCCGAGCAACTCGCCCTTGGCCGCCAGGCGATCGCACTGCTCGCGCACCGCGTCGGCACGCCGTTCCTCTGCCTGGATCGAGGCCTGTAGCACCGCCCGCTCGCGGTCGATCTGCGAGGCCCTCGCGCGGCGCTCGCCGACCTGTGATCGCCGTTCGGTCAGCTCCGACATGACCTTCGCCCGCTCGCCTGATGCCGCCGCCAGCGCGCGCTCGCACTCGCCGAGTCGCTCGGCCATCGCCGCCACCGTCTCGCGCTGCTCGACCGTCGCGGTTTCCGTCTCCGCGAGGCGAGATGCCAGCGTTTCAAGCTGCCGTGCATCCGAGACCAGCCGCGATTCGGCGCCTTCGAGCGCCCGCTGCGTCATCTCGCGCCTCTGCGTCGCCTGCACCCTTTCGTGTTCTGCCGACAGCCTTTCATGCTCGGCGTTCTTCAGTTCCTCGATCGCCTCATGCACGCGCAGGTCGAGTTCCTGCTTCTGCGCCTCAACCTCGCTCAGCGATTGCGACACTTCCTGCCGCGCTGTCTCTAGGTGCGCCTGCTGCGAGGTCAACCCCTCCAAACGCTGGCGAAGATCGTCGTAGCTCTCGAACGCCAGCGCCATGCGCCACGAGCGAAGCTCAAGGTCGAGCGACTGGAACTTGCGGGCCTTGGCCGCCTGCCCACGCACCAGGCGCAGGCGGCGCTCGGTGGAGTCGAGTTCATCCCGCGCCTGCGTCAGGTTGACCTGCGTGCGATCGAGCTTCCGCTGGGCCTCCAGCCGGCGCTGCTTGTATTTGGCGATGCCCGCCGCCTCCTCAAAGATCGTGCGGCGTTCCTGCGGGTTCGCCAGGAGCATCGCGTCGACCTTGCCCTGCTCGATGATCGAGTACGCGTCGGCGCCGATGCCGGTGTCGAGGAAAAGATCGCGGATGTCGCGCAGACGCGCCACCCGCCCGTTGATCAGGTACTTGCTCGTCCCGTCGCGATACAGGCGGCGTTCAACCTCGACGATGTCGGCGTCGATCGGCAGCCCGCGCTTGCCGCGAACATGCGCCTCAACGACGGACGCCTCCGCCTCCGCGTTTCCAGTCTCTTCTTTCCCGATGCCCGATGCCTGATGCCCGGTGACTTCTTCTGTTTTCTCTTCCCCAGTGCCGAGCGCCAAGTGGCTGGTGCTTTCCTCTGTCTGTTCTTCCGGATCGCCCAGTGTCAGGTGTCCAGTGCTTTCTTCAAGCACCGGATTCTCAAACGTCAGCGTGACGCTCGCCATGCCCGACGGCTTGCGCGCCGCTGAGCCCGCGAAGATCACATCCAGCATCTCCGTCCCGCGAAGGCTCTTGCTCGAGCGCTCTCCGAGCACCCACTTGATCGCGTCGACGACGTTGCTCTTGCCGCACCCGTTGGGCCCGACAATGCCGGTGATATCGCGATCAAACGTGAACTCGGCCGGGTCGGCGAACGACTTGAAGCCGTTGAGAGTGAGCTTGGCCAAACGCATACCGCGGCAACCTCCTGTCGCCCAAGGGACGATCCTCGTCCAGGCGATCCATCGCCATCCCGCCCAAGGCGGGCGTACCACATGGTAGCGGAAACCCCCGCGGCACGCGAGTTTTCCCGTCTCAATTCAATCGCCCCGCCCGAGCTACTCCTTCTTCGGCGGCGCGATCGGCGTGATCGTCGGCTTCACGTCCGGCTGCTCGTCCAGTCCGGTCGGACGCACCGCTCCCGTGTCGAACACCGTCAGTTCCGGCACGTCGTCCGCCGTCTCCGGGCGATCCTTCACCCGCGAAGCCTGCTGCGCCGACAGAAGCTCGCTCATCAGGCGATCCTGTTCCGTCGCGAACGCCGCCTGCGTCGCGCCGGACTTGTGCAGCGAGTACAGTGTCCCGACCACCTCGCTGTACGTCATCCCCAGCCCCGCCCTCGGGTCCGACGCCGTCGTCTCCCGGCCCAGGTACTCCGTCAGGAGTGCCAGCGACGCCTCCACCGTCCCCTTGGTCGGCTCGCCCGTGCGCTCGTCGAGGTAGTAGAGCTTGATCGGTTCGCCCGCCCCGCCCCCGTCCAGCATGAACCGGTCCGACCACGCCGACGCAAACACCGGCCGCTTCAGTTCCGGCCGTTCGCCGAAAAGCACGATCCGGGGCACACGCGCCTGCGTCACATAAATCATCGGCTTGCCGAATGGCACCACGTCGACGAAGTACTTGATCCTTCCCGCCCGAGTGCGGATCGGAATCCGCGCCACACCCTGCAGCCCCCCGCCAGGAAGCACAAGTTGAGACCTCGCCTCAAGATACGCGAACGGAATCTGCTCCGCCAGATTGTCCTCCCGGTCACGTAGTTGGGCCACGAATCGCGAAAGCATCGCCGCCTCCGCACGCCTCGCGAGCCCCTCATACGCCGCCACCCGCTCCAATAAATCGTCCGACCCCGCGATGATCTCGCGCAGCGCCACGTCGATCGTCGGCCCGGCATCCAGCTCCGCCAGCAGCGTGATCGCTCGCGGCCGTATCGACGGATTCCCCTCCTTCGCCATCCGCCTCAGAAACACCGCCGCCCGTGCGTCGCCAAGCTTCGCGCCCGCCCGCAGCGCGCCGAACTGCGGCCCCAGCTCCGCGTAGTCATACAAATCACGCACGAACGGCAGCGCCTTGGGCCCGATCGCCTCCATGCACAGCGAAAACTCGTTCGACAAGCCCGGCTGGTTCTTGAACCCCTGCACGTACCGCGCCGCGATCTCCTCCAAAGGCGTGCGGTCGTCCACCCGCACCGCCCGCAGCAGATTCAGGAACTCCTCCGTCTTCTCCCGATACGCCGCCGGCACACGCACCGCGATGCTGTCCCCCGCCCTCCCCAGCGCCGTCGGCTCGCGATCGCCGGGCCCTTCCGGAAAACGCGTATTGATCGACGAAACCATCGATCGCGCCACCGCGTGCGATTCGTTATCCAGCCTGATCTCGATCTTGAACGGCGCCGTCACCTGCCCGCCGTTCAGCACCCGGCCGGACGTGCGGGTCATCTTGGCCGGGTCGATGAACGGATTGACGAAAATCGGTCCGCGGGCCTCCGCCAGCTTCTGCGATTGAACCTGGCCAAACGTGTTCGCCAGGCCCAGCCGCATCTCCGTCGTCCACAGCGTCCCGCCCTCCAGGCTCGTCGCGTTGACGGCCTGTACAAACACATCAAACGTCGACCCCAGCGGCGCGCCGGGCGGAATCGACGCCGTCACCATCACCACCGCCACATTCGGATCGCGCAGAACATCTCTCGGAGACTTGCCGTCCAGCGGCGTCCCGCGCAGCTCGTTGCCACGCCCCACCCCGTTCAGGCCCATCTGGCGTTCCATCGTCGCCGCGATGCGATCCGGGAGGTTCTGCCCGCCCGTTCCACGCAGTCCCACCACCAGCCCATAGCCCGAAACCAGCGTCGGGTCCACGCCCACAAAGGTCGATTGCGCTCCGATCGTTTCGCGCAAAAGATCGGGCACGTCGCGCACCACCAGCGGTTTCACTTCCTTGGCCTTCACCGGCTCGGAAGACTCGCACCCGCCAGCCACCGCGGCGGCGATCGCCACCACCAACGACACACCCAGCGTCACCACGCTCCGCCGAACCTTCATGCGCTGCTCCGATCCCGGGCCGGTTGGACGCCGGGGACGTGGGCGGGTTCGCGCGCCATCCGACGCGGCCTCCACACCCAGGGGGCACACTGTACGAAGTTCAGCCTTCCCACGGGTGCGAGGATTTGGCCCATTGCGCCCTGTCCCGTCCCAAACACCCGCGAATCACCAATGGGGTACGGCGCAAGACCCGAACAGACGTTGACTTGCCAAGTTATCCACAATGGATATGGGTTCCCCTCGGGGCTTCCGCCTGAATCAACACTACCTGTCGTGGTCGGCAATCTTCAAGAAATGATTTGCTCGATCGTAAGTCGCCGCTGATTCTCGATTTACAAACTGTCGGCAACTGTCGGTAGCCCTGTCAACAGCATTTTGTGGTTTCGGCCACTTGCAGGTACGATCTGTAGTGGTATTCTGTTGGTCCCTCGGTGAGTGAGCCGCGAGGGCGACCGAGTCTCGGTCGGGAAGCTTCGTTCAAGTCAAGCCAGATCTGATAGGATTATGATCGGGCCTTGAAAGGGCATCGGAGAGTCTGGTGCTCGGCGTGGTGTGTTGGCGGCGTTCAGGGCCGTGCGGGCTTTGCGCGTCGCGGAGCGTGGGTCGGCTGGATCGTGAGGGCTCGAGCATGCGATGGGTGTGCGTCAGAGCGGCACGGGAAAACGAAAGTGGGCAGGGGTTGATGGAGCGCTCGTCGCTCCGATCGCGTTGGGTGGGAAAACAGCACTAAAGGTCCGAGCGCCACGGCGAATCGCGTGATCGCGTTCGATCGCGCGCCGCCAAGGCCCGTTCGTCGCTGCGCCATGCGCGGCGTGAGTCTTCGTGTCCGTGCGAAAGTTCAGCGGGAGTGAATCGTGGGCGTCCTCTCTGACCGACAAATCCGAGCGCTCGTCAAGATCGAGCCATTCGAGAAGGCGACCAAGCGCCCCGGGCGCATCTCCTACGGCGTCTCCTCCTACGGCTACGACGTCCGCGTCGGCACGCACTTCAAGATCTTCACCCCAACGCCGCGCACCGGCGACATCGCCGTCGTCGATCCCAAGAAGTTCAGCGACGAGATGATGGTCGAGGTCGACGTGGGCCACAAGGCCGAGGGCCAGCAGTACGTCATCATCCCGCCCAACTCCTTCGCGCTCTGCGAAACCGTCGAGTACCTCGAAATCCCGCGCGACGTGCTGGTGATCTGCCTGGGCAAGAGCACCTACGCCCGCTGCGGCCTGATCGTGAACGTCACGCCGCTCGAGCCCGAATGGCGCGGCAAGGTCACGCTGGAAATCAGCAACACCACGCCGCTCCCCGCGCGGGTCTACGCCAACGAGGGCGTCGCGCAGCTCGTGTTCTTGAAGGCCGACCAGGTGTGCGAGGTGAGCTACGCGGACAAGGGCGGGAAGTATCAGGACCAGGGCGGCTTGACGCTGCCGAAGGTTGACTAGTCATGGAAAGTGAATTTGCGAAGCTCGCGAACGAGGTGGTGTTTGTCGTGGACTCCGATGGGAAGCGGGGATCGCCGATCAAATGCACCTTCGGAAACGGTAAGTCGACGGTTTTCGACGAGTCTGCGCACTTCGAAGAAGGCCAATTGCTGGAGAGAGACTTGCCCAATGGAAGAACAGAGCGATATCGCGTTGAGAGCGCCCATTACGGCGCGAAATTCCAAGAGATTCCAGGTCGCTGGAGTTTGCAAGTCGTCAAGGTCACTTCAACCGGAGCGCCAATCGGCGAGCGATCGGAGTCACGATCTCGGATTGTGATTTCCAACTCCTCAAACGTGCAAGTCGGCACTGGAAATGTCCAGACCGTCACGCAGGGATTGGAGCTCCTAGTTCAAGCGATTGAGTCGGCGCAGGTTTCGCCGGAAGAGAGGCGCGATGTCAAGTCTCTGTTCTCTCGATTGTTGAGTCACCCCGCGTCGATAGCCGTGTTTGGAGCAGTAGCAGGTGAGATCAGCAAGAAGCTGATCAACGGGCAGTAGTTGAATTGCCGGGAATTTGAACCACTAGAACGAAGGTTTTCAGATGAAGGTCACCCGCAAGTTCACCGTCGCAGGACGCGACCCCTTCGCCACCGTCGGATGGGTGAAGCGTTCTTCCAAAATCACCAACCCCGACGGCTCCGTCGTCTTCGAGATGAAAGACGCCGAGGTCCCGGAGACCTGGAGCCAGCTCGCCACCGACATCATGGTGAGCAAGTACTTCCGCAAGGCCGGCGTGCCCATGCCCGACGGGTCGTCCGGCCCAGAGAAGTCCGCTCGCCAGGTCATCAACCGCCTCGCCGGCTGCTGGCGCCACTGGGGCGAGAAACACAACTACTTTGACACCGCCGACGACGCCCAGGCGTTCTACGACGAGCTCGTCTACATGATGGTCCACCAGATGGCGGCCCCCAACTCGCCGCAGTGGTTCAACACCGGGCTCAACTACGCCTACGGCATCACGGGCCCGGCCCAGGGCCACTTCGTCGTCGATCCGCGCACCGGTGAAGTCTCTCTCGCCGACGACGCGTATACCCATCCCCAGCCGCACGCCTGCTTCATCCAGAGCGTCGATGACGACCTCGTCAACGAGGGCGGCATCATGGACCTGTGGGTGCGCGAGGCCCGCCTCTTCAAGTACGGCTCGGGCACCGGCACCAACTTCTCCCACCTGCGCGGCGAGGGCGAAAAGCTCTCCGGCGGCGGGAAGTCCAGCGGCCTCATGAGCTGGCTCCGCATCGGCGACCGCGCCGCCAGCGCCATCAAGTCCGGCGGCACCACCCGGCGCGCCGCCAAGATGGTCTGCCTCGACATGGACCACCCCGACATCTCCTCCTTCATCAACTGGAAGGTGCGCGAGGAGATCAAGGTGCAGGCGCTGGTCGAGGGCCTGCGCGTGCTGAAGAAGAGCGACAAGGACATCGCCGAGACCTGCGACAAGCTCGGGCTCACGCTCGATTACGACTTCAACGGCGAGGCCTATCAGACCGTCAGCGGGCAGAACAGCAACAACAGCGTCCGCATCCCCGATTCGTTCTTCGACGCCGTTGATCAGGGCGCCGAGTGGAAGACCACCTGGCGCACCAGCCCCAAGACGGCCCGCTCGTTCGAGGCCAAGCGTCTGTGGGATGAGATCTGCTACGCCGCGTGGCGATGCGCCGATCCCGGCGTGCAGTTTGATTCGACGATCAACGCGTGGCACACCTGCCCGAGCGCGGGCCGGATCAACGCCAGCAACCCGTGCAGCGAGTACATGTTCCTCGACAACACGGCGTGCAACCTCGCGTCGCTCAATGCCCTGAAGTTCTACGACGCCAACGCCCGCCAGTTTGACGTCGAGCGCTACGAGCACGCGATCGACGTGTGGACGATCGTGCTGGAGATCAGCGTGCTGATGGCCGCGTTCCCCAGCCGCCCGATCGCCGAGCTCTCGTACAAGTATCGCACGCTGGGCCTGGGCTATGCCAACCTCGGCGCGATGCTGATGCAGGCGGGCATCGCCTATGACAGCGAAGAGGCCCGCGCGATCTGCGCCACCCTCTCGGCGATCCTGACCGGGCGTTCGTACCGCATGTCCGCCCAGATGGCCAAGGAGCACGGGCCGTTCCCCGGCTTCAAGCCCGATCGCGACAACATGCTTCGCGTCATCCGCAACCATCGCGCGGCGGCCCACGGCGAAGCCCGCGACAGCAAATGCTACGAGAACCTCAAGATTCGCCCCGTCCCGATCGACCACGCCCTCATCGCGGCGGGCAAGGTGCCGCTCGCCAACGTGAAGGACCTCGCGGAGCGCTCCAAGGTCGCGTGGGATGAGGCGCTCAGCTTCGGCGAGCAGTACGGCTATCGCAACGCCCAGGTCACGGTCATCGCGCCCACCGGCACGATCGGCCTGCTCATGGACTGCGACACCACCGGCGTCGAGCCCGACTTCGCCCTCGTGAAGTTCAAGAAGCTCGCCGGCGGCGGGTACTTCAAGATCGCCAACGAATCGGTCGCCCCCGCGCTGGCGGCGATGGGCTACACCGCGTCGCAGATCAGGGACATCATGACCTATCTGCTCGGCTCGCTCAGCTTTGACGTGCCGATGCCCGCGGGAACGAAATTCAAGGGCACGCTCCGCGCGTGGCTGTCGAGCAAGGGCCTCAAGGACGCCGAGATCAAGACGCTCGAAGGGGCGCTCCCCTCGGTCTTCGAGCTCTCGTTCGCGTTCGGCGCCTGGAGCGTGGGTGACGAGGCGCTCGCCCGCATGGGCGTCGACGCCGCCAAGGCCAAGGCCGATTTCTCGTTCAACCTGCTCAAGAACCTCGGGCTGACGTCCGCCCAGATCGACGAGCTGAACACGCTCGTGTGCGGCACGCAGACCATCGAGGGGGCGCCGCACCTCACGTCGCAGCACGTCGCGGTCTTTGACTGCGCCAACACCTGCGGCAAGATCGGCAAGCGGTTCATCGCCCCCGAAGGCCACATCCGCATGATGGCCGCCGCCCAGCCTTTCATCTCCGGCGCAATCAGCAAGACCATCAATCTGCCCAACAAGGCGAGCGTCGAGGACATCGGGCGCTGCTACCGCATGAGCTGGGAGCTCGGCCTGAAGGCCAACGCGCTCTATCGCGACGGGTGCAAGCTCAGCCAGCCCCTCTCCAGCACCAGCGACCAGGAGAAGAGCAAGGACGGCCCGGCGGAGACCTCTTCGCACCCTACCTTGGAGGCCAAGGACACCACGTCGAGCCCCCAGGCCGTTGCGGAGACATTGGTGGCTGCGGCTTCCAGCGCCCCGACGGACTTTGAGAGGTCGTTCGCCTCACCGCCCAGGCCCAACCGCCGCCGCCTGCCCGACACGCGCCGCTCGCTCACGCACAAGTTCAACGTTGCCGGGCACGAGGGCTATCTGACCGTCGGCCTTTACGACGACGGGCGGCCTGGCGAGCTCTTCATCACCATGAGCAAGGAAGGCTCGACCATCGGCGGGCTCATGGACTCGCTCGGCACAGCGACCAGCGTCGCGCTGCAATACGGCGTGCCCATTGAGAGCCTTGTCACTAAGTTCAGCCATCAGCGCTTCGAGCCGGCGGGCATGACCGAGAACGCCGACATCCCCTTCGCCAAGAGCCTCGTCGACTACATCTTCCGCTGGATGGGCATGCAATTCATCCCGGGCTATCGCGAGACCCACGCCCCCAAGCGTGAGGCGCCGGAGCCTACGCACGCGGCGCCGATCATTGAAACGCCCCGCATCACCATCCACGCGGCGCAAGACGCGCCCGCCAATCGCATGGCGTCGCATCAGGAGGACTCGCGTTGGAAGAACTCCGGCTTGTCGTCGTCGACCGAACCGCATCACGCCCCGGCGACGCCGCACACGCACACACCCGTGAGCGGTGGGGGCGTGCCCAAGCCGGGCCCGGGCGTCACCAGCGAAGTGGTCGTGATCTCCTCGACGCTCTCGGTCGCGATGGAGAGCATGGGCGATGCGCCGGCGTGCGATGTCTGCGGCACGATCACGGTGCGCAGCGGCACCTGCTACAAGTGCCTGAACTGCGGCGCCAGCATGGGATGCAGCTGATGAGACACGCCCGCGATCGGGCGTGAGTGGATTCGCTTCGCGCGTGCCGCACGCACGCGCGATGAAGGGAGGTGTTGGAACGGAAGCTTCGAGCACGGACGAGCGTCAGAACGGCGACGCCCGGACCAACGGGAGGCAGCACGAGAACGGAATCCGGCTGGGGCCGGACCCGCGGAGCGGGCCGACCCGCCACTCTGCTCGCCGCCAGGGGTGAAGCACGCACCAGGCGCATGGAGCGCCAGCCGACCCAAGTCGGCCGCGTCAAGGAACCCCAACAGGTCGGGCGCAACGTTCCCGGACGTCCCGAACCGCTGCTCGTTGTGCATAAAGAAGCTTCACGTATCCACCCTGCGGGGCCGCCGGGCACTCCCACCCACCCCATCGCCCGCGGCCTCGCCTCCCTGAACCCCCGGGCGTGCCCACCACGGCCCGGGGGTCTTTTTTTTCCTCCAGATTGTGTCTCGGAAGGGCATTCCAGCTCGCGGCCACCAGGGTTTTCTCTGGCGAAAAAAACGACCACAATCGGGCGACCGAGAACCAGACAGACGAGTACGCTTGGCGCGCAATAACTTGTGTTTCCAGCGGTTATGGGTGTCAATCTGGGAAAATGGCAACGACTGATTGGTCTTTACCCATTTTACCGTCTCAAAATTTCAACCTACCACCAACAAAAGTCATTGACTCAAATGGGTTTTTGGATACTCTGACTCTTGAGAGACGTAGTTTCCGAGGTCTCCGAGCGCCCGGCGTGTGTTTCCGAGGACGCAGAGAGGCCGAGACAGAGAAGAAGAGGAGAGACTCATTATGAAGATTCGTGGCATTTTGGCTGTCGGGGCGCTCGCTGCTCTGGCTGGGACGGCGTCTGCGGACGTCATCCTGACCTGGGGCTTCACCGAGCTCAACGGCACATACAACAGCATCACGACCGAGTTCACGGCCAAGGCCGAGAACAACGGCAACCTCCAGACGACCGGCGACGTGTCGCGTCTGGTGGCTACGACCGGCACCGCCCTGTTCCAGGACGGGTTCGTGTCGGGTGCGGACTCGTCCGACTACCAGATGAACATCAATGTGTTCAACAAGGTCGGCAACACCGCCCAGGGCGCTGGCTCGGTGGTCATCACCGACGCCAACGGCGACACGATCTATGCCGATATCACCGGTGATTGGATCTCCCCCGGGTTCGGTATCGTGTACTTCAACGGCCTGCTCAGCAACGTCGTCGTCACGGACAACAGCAGCGACGGGACCTTCGACGGCCCCGGCGGCGGCTCGTTCTCCAGCGACTTCTCGGCGTACAGCAACCTGAACGGCGCCCTCGTGCAGCTGTTCACCCGCACCGGTGTTGGTTTCTTCAACACCAGCTTCTCGAACGTGACCACGCTGGTTTCGGCCAACGTCGTTCCGACCCCCGGCTCGCTCGCCCTCGTTGGCGTCGCGGGTCTCCTGGCGGCTCGGCGTCGTTCGCGCTAACCCACGCGTGCGTTGAAGAGATCTCGTCTCTTCTCCGGGTCCCGGGCACGTCAAGTGCCCGGGACCTGTTTTCCGAGACGAGAACTCGATGACGAAGGCGAGCGGCGTCGCAGTCGTCACAGGCGGTTTCCCACGCCGATGTGCCTCAAGTTTCGATTGACTCGCGGATTACGTTTGATACATTGGTGATGCCGGGTGAGACCGGCGGACCCATTCCGCGGGTTTGAGAAGAGTCTTGGACGATTTGTTCCGTCCAAACGAAGAAGAGAATAAGGAGAGACGAGACATGAAGAATTTTGCCCGTATTGCTGCTGTTGCTGTGGTCGCTGCCGCTGGCTCGGCCGCGTCCGCCGACGTGATCCTCACGTTCGGTTTCAATGACCTGGTTGGCTCGTACAACAACACGACCGGTCAGTTCGCGGCCGTCAACGGCGAGACCGATGCCTTCTCCACGTCCGGCGACGTGACCAGCTTCGTCGGCATGGGTGGCACGGCCAACTACCTCCCGGGCTTCGCCTCGGGCTCGGTGACGCTCAACATCGACGTGACCAACAAGGTCGGCAACACCGCCGATGGCGCTGGCTCGTTCTCGATCGTTGACGCGGACGGCGACGTGCTTTCCGGCGACATCAGCGGCACCTGGAATACCCCCGGCTTCGGCGTGTACTTCTTCGACGGCCTGCTCTCGAATGTTCAGTTCTCGAACAGTGCCAGCACGTTCGACGGCCCCTCGGGCGGCTCGTTCGACACCTTCGCCGGTAACTTCGAGGGCGCCCTCGTGCAGCTCTTCACGGCCGGCAACAGCGGCTTCTTCAGCAGCGACTGGCGCGATGTCGCGGTCCTCGTGAACGGCAACATCGTTCCGGCTCCGGGCGCCGCGGCCCTCGCGGGTCTGGCTGGCTTGGTCGGCCTCCGTCGTCGCCGCTAATACGGCCTCGCGGATCAACCTGATCTGATGCACGCCCCCGGCCTCGTGTCGGGGGCGTGTCTTTTTGGAACAAGTCACGAAGTCACGGAGTGACGAAGCGAGAAGCGAGAAGCGAGAGGGACACTCAGGTCGCCTTGAGGGCGGCCAATCCCAGTGGGATGTCGAAGCGGTCGCGTGTATGGCAATAGCCCGTGCCTCCCATGCGTCCGACGGCGTCGAGAGCGGCCGGGTCGACGTGCAGCCTGCTGTTGATAACCGCGTCTGCGGCGTAGACATGAACGATCTGGCCCAGCACCACGTTGCCGCCCGAGGGGGCGCCGGGGTTGGTGCGGATCACCTGCATGGTCCGGCACTCAAACGCCACGAGCGATTCGGCGACGCGCGGGGCGCGGACGACATGGGAAGGGCTGGTGGTCAGGCCCACGGCGTCGAACTCGCTCGATCCCCTGGGGAGCGGCTCGCTGGCGGCGACCGCGTTCCGCGCGAAGGCATCGCTGACAACGTTGACGACGAACTCCCCCGTGCCTCCCTCCGAAGTAGGTTTGGCGTTGGCGAGCGAGTCCTTTTCGGAGCCGTCGGGGTTGTTGGCGGGGCAGAAGAGCAGCGTCAAGGGATTGGAGCCAACGCCGGCGAAGAAGGAGAATGGGGCGAGATTCGTTCGGCCCTGACCGTCGATGGTCGAGACCAGTGCGATGGGTCGCGGCACGATGGCGCCGATGAGGAGCTTGTAGCGATCGGGGATGGAAAGGGCGGCGGGGTCGAGTTCCATGCCGCACGATAGCCCATGCCAAGTGATCGGATCGAGGAGCGTTGCGGGCGGGCGGGAAGTGTGGGAGACTGAGCAAATGACTGGCGGCTCGGGAGATACGCAAACAGGTGGGGGCGGTGGGCGCGACGACGCGACGCGCGTGCTGACGTGGGCCGCACTCTTGGGCAAATGGACGGAGCTTGCGCGGGCGTCGGTGGCGTTTCCCAAGACAAGCCAGGGCGCCAAATGGCGAAAGAGCGTACCGGACCTGATCGGCCTGCAGGCGATCACCCACGCGCTGGGCGAGATCGATCTTTTGCGCGAAGAGGAGCAGGGTCTGGCGCTGGACCGGGCGGCCCTGGGGATCGAGACCCACGCGGCGAACCTGGTGGAACGCTTCGCGGAGGACTGCGACGACCCCGAGCTCGAAGAGGGCCTGACGGGGATCGAGGAGATCGATGAACTGATCGACGAGGCGCGCGAGGCGTGGGACCTCGCGTCCGGCGGTGAGTACGCCGAAGAGGTTGATGACTCTGAGTGCGGACTCGAAGACGCAGCTGACGACGCGGAGAGTTCAGAAGGCGAGCACGCGGGCGGCCAGGAAACGGGCGGAGCCGCCGGCGATGTTGGGGCGGGCGAGGTGAAGACCGATCATTCCGGCGAGGGATCGGGCGGTTCAGCCAGATCGCCGGGGTTTGAGTGGTGCGTCGAGGCCGAGCGGATCGTTGGCGAACATCCCGCGGAGCTCATCGAGCAGCTGCTCGAGCTTGGGTTTGACGGCGAGGTGTATGTGCCGTCGCCCGGGAGCGTGCTGTTTCGCGGCGAGCCCGCGGCGTTTGTGAGCGGCGGGGCGTCGATGGAGGTCGTCGAGCTTGTCGAGTCGTTCGTGCAGGGCGTGGGCGATGCCCGGCGCGGGGAGCGCCGGCAGGTCTATCGGTTGACGGATTTCGCGACGGGCAGGATAGTGAAGGATGTGGTGATCGATGCGGACGCCGTGCCTCCGGGCGGTCAGCCGCAGCTGGTGTGTGCGATGAAGGACGGCCAGGCGTGCGCAGTGTCGCTGGCGCCGAAGTGGGTTTCGGAGATCGAGCGGTTGCGGGTGGAGTTTGTCGAGGCGAGGCGGTAGGCAATGGAACTGAAGGAAAACCGCGAGAAACTGTCGGAGTGGCTCGAGTGGCGGGTAGAGGAAGAGTTTGTCGTTGGGCTGGACCCGGCGAAGTTGGTGTCGCGACTGTGGCTTTGCGGTGAACTGTGGCTTCCCGCTCCAAAGAGCGTGCTCTTCCGCGGCGAGCCGGCGGCGTATCTACTCCTTGTGCCGGGCGACTGCGACATTGCGGATCATTTGGTTGCCGCGGTGGAGGAGTTTTTGTCGGGTGTGAGCGGACCGGGGCGTTGGGATCGTCGGCAGGTCTACCGCCTGAGGCGATTTGCAAAGAAGCGGATCGCCAAGGACGTGGTGATGGACGCGAGCGAGAAGAAGCCGCCGGGAAGTCAGCCGCTGCTGGGGTGCGTGATGGATGGGTTTTTGCAGATCGAGGTGCCGCCGGTGCCGAAGTGGGCATCGGAAGTCGATGGTGCGGTGATCGAGTTCCGGTGATGAAGTCACGATGTGAAGAGTCCGTGTGGCGGAGGCAGGCATGGAGCGAACGAGCACGATGCGAAGCGTGATCGAGAGGCTGGGCGTTGTGTCGCTCGCGGCGATGCTGGTGGTGCTTGGCGCGTGCTCGTACACGCGAGAGCCCGCGGCGGAAAGCGCTGCGGCGGGCGAGCCGGACGGCTCGAGGGTTCACGCGCGGCGCGGAATGGAATGGCCGGCGCGGCGTACGGAGGGTCTGCCTTCGGGAGAGCGTCGTGTGGTGTATCGTCCGCGCGGGGAGCCGACGGCGCGGGGCAACGAGGACGCGGCGCTGTCGGGGATTTCGGTCGCGTGGGTGCAAGAGCTTTCGCCGATCGGGCAGGGGTTGGTGCTCACGAATCGGACGGAGATCATCGGGGAGGGCGGGGAGACGTTCGGCGAAACCGGGAATGACTGGACCGCGCCGGGACTGGACAGCGGGTTTTCGTTCTTTACGTTTCGCGCCGACAGGCCGTTCCCGAGGATGCGACGCGGACCCGGCGACGGTCAGCGCGAGGGCCCGCTGGATGTGCGCGGATTGCGGCGGCGGGCGGTGCTCGCGGATGAGTTTCAGGTGCGTTCACCGGGTGCGGATGCCTGGCCGCCGAAGGGGATCGCGCTGGTGAAGCACGGCCTTGGCGGTCTGGAGTACACGCGTCCGGTGGCGGATGAATTGCTGCGGCGGGGCTGGCTGGTGGTTGAGAGCGAGGGATTGTCATGGGGCTTTGAGCGCGTGGAGCGGGCGCTGGAGGAGGAGGAGCGCGAGGCGCGCGGCCAGGGAGCGGGCTCGTCGGGGGCACCGAAGCCCAAGGCGATGTCGGTGGACGAGGCTTCGACGGCGTTTGCGCAGGGGGCGCAGCTCTTCGCGGACATCGCGTATTCGTGGGAAGCGGCGCTCGCGCTTGTGGAGAAGAAGTGCGCGGCGGTGGCGGGCAAGCCGGTGGTGTATGTGGGTTTCAGCTTTGGCGGGATCGTCGGGCCGACGGTGGTGGCGCGCCTGGGGGACCGTGTGAAGGCGACGGTGCTGGCCGGCGCGGGCGCCAACCTGATGGGGATCGCCAACGAGTCGGACATCGAGGGGCTGGACCTGATGCTGACGGGCGCGGACGGAAAGAGGGTGATGCCGGGGAGCGAGGAGTATCGCGCGATCTCGGAGATGTATTTGCAGAAGGCGGCGTGGGATTCGTACAACACGGCGCCGTTCCTGATGGGCCAGCCCGTGCTCCTTGTGCAGGGAAGGTCGGACACGACGGTGCCCTCGCGCTACGGCGAGCTTTTATGGGAAAGGCTGGGGCGGCCCGAGCGATGGTCGGCGTGGTACGGTCATCCGCTCCTCATCTACTTCATCGGGGATCATCGGAAGGAGATCGTGGACTGGCTGGAGCGGCACGTGCGCGAGACAGCGGGCAAGACGGGCGAGGCGGGCGCTTCGAGCGGCGCGAACAAAGCCGAGGACAACTGAGGGGTCGGGGGCCCATGAGCTGGTTGACGCGGGCGTATCGGGATTGGCGGGCGCGGCGTGCGTGGGAGCGGAGCGGGCGGCCGACGCCCCCGCCGCCGGC
>JABWBC010000078.1 GCA_013360695.1 Phycisphaerales bacterium | reverse complement strand
GAGGTGCCGAGCGTGACCGCCGCCCGCCCGTCCTGCGGCGCGCGCCGCTCGGCGACGTCGAGACGGGCAATGACTTTGATCCGCGTGATGATCGCCAGCGCGAGCGACGAGCCCGCGGCCAGCTCGCGGACCGTGTGCAGCACGCCGTCCATGCGGTAGCGGACCAGCACACGTGCCTGGATGGGCTGGATGTGCACGTCGCTGGCGCCGCGCCGGATCGCCTCGAAGAGGACGAGGTCGACGAGGCGCACGACCGCCGCCTTGCCCGAGGTGTCGAGCAGGTCGGCGTCGCGGCGGGATTCGTCGAGCGAGCGGGTGAGTTCAAGCTCGATCGCGCCGGAGGAGAGACCGGCGGCGTCGCCTTCCAGGAGCGTGGTGAGCGGTGTTGCGGGATCGGATGATCCGGGAGTCAGATTATCTTGGCCTTCCCGCTCGCGCTGGCGGGCAGCGCCGGCGTAGGCCCGGTCGATCGCCTCGGCCAGGGCCACGTCGTCGACTCGCTCGCATACGACGGATCGCTTCATCGCCACGCCGATGTTGAAGACCGCGACGGCGTTGGTCGTCGTGCCGATTGCGAGGCGGGCCGGGCCATCCGCGGCACTCTCAAGTCCCAGCAACAGGTGCCGGCGAGCAAAGTCGTACGGGATCAGCCGCAAGAACTCGGGACACGGTGCATGGAGCTCGACGCCAACAAACGCCGAGGTATTCAACGGATCGTCGGGCAGCGCGGCGGTCCCCGGCGGCACCGCGTCCGCGCCGAGCGGTTTGGCCTCGGCGATGCTGGCACCCAACATGGCGCCGCTCCCCCCGCTCACCAATTCACCGCTCACCGGATCACCCGCGCCTTCACCCCGGGGAATCCATCATCGACGTGCATCGTGGCGCTGGTCCGGTCGCTCAGGTACTTCAGGTCTTCAAAGTCGGTGCTCTGCAGCACCGTCGCCTTGATGAAGACGTAGAACCGCGTCTTGCCGCCAACCTTGTTGCGTGACTTGAAGAACTCGCCGACCAGAGGCACCTCGCCGATGAGCGGCACGCGCGACTCGCCCTCCGTGCTCGTCGCGGAGCCGCCGCTGGAGAGGTCGAAGAGTGATGCTCGCTTGGTGGTCGCGTTCTCGATACTCCCGATCTTCTTCAACTCGACGCCCAGCGGGATCGCCCCGGAGTCGTTGGTGGCGCCGTCGGCGGTCAGTGAAAGACCGGATCGAGAGCTTGCCCCCGCCCCCGTGCGGAGCAAGGGACCGCGCAGCTCGGTTTCTGCGCCGAGTCTGCGTGCAGGCCGACGGCGTGGTCGCGGCGACAAGGATCGAGAACAACCGAAGCGTCGCTGGCGCATGCCCACACACTACCCGGCGGCCATGCCGGTGCAACGCGACTTGTGGCGCACCCGTGCGAAAGTGCGAGAGACGCCCCCCATTCGGGGTGTATTTGCAACACAATGTTACAAGTCTCGGTACACAACCACCTCTTCGGGGGATCGACGAACGTCGGGCGGCCGGGTACGTTCGCACTGCGTGGGCCTCAATGCCACACCGGGAGGTGCGAAGTGCCTCGACCTGCGATCCGATGTCTCGTGCGTGCGCCGGGTGCCGCGTGGTTCACGACGTTGTTGCTGGGGCTGGTGGCGCCTTCGCTTGACTGGGCGGGTGATTCTCTGCGCGCGGCTCTCTCGGCGTGCGGTATCGGCGAGAGCGCGATGCCGGGCGACTTCAACGGCGACGGCGCCGTCAACCTCAACGACTGGACCGAGTTCAACGCCGCCTTCAGCGACCCGGCCGCCGCGCCCTGGACCTGCGACATCGAGGCCGACGGCGGCGTGACCGACGACGACTACGACCTCTTCGGGTCGCTGTGGGATGAAACCAGCGATCCGGCCTACCACCACGACGAGGTGCGCCTCGGCTCTAGCGCACGAGCGCCGCGCCGACCTTGACACGCATTCCTCCGCAACGAGATCGGCGGCTCAGCGCCCGGCCTCGAAGTGCTCGGCAAAGTAGTCGCAGGCCAACGAAACCCGGCCACGACCAGCGCGATGCGACCCCGTGTCGGCCTCAGCACCCCGCATCAAACGCCTCCGCGAACAAGTCATAGTCATCGCCGTTGACAAACCCGTCGTGGTTGAAGTCGGCGCCGATGTCGGCCACGTCGAAGAGCGAGGCGAACTCGTCGTAGTCGTTGCCGTTGACAAAGCCGTCGTGGTTGAAGTCGGCGGAGCAGTTCGGCAGGAGCATGAACGCGCGGGGGAAGCCGAGATAGCTCCCGCCGCCGACGATCACACCCGCGTCGTTGATCGCCCACGCCTTTTCCAGCGTCCATCCGGCGCTGGGCGGTATGCGGGTGTTGAGATCGACGCACGAGCCGTTCTCGAACAGCACCGCGTGGAACTTGCTGGTCCCCACGATCCTGCCGGTCGAGTTCATGCCCAGGGCGTAGCTGTACGCGCTCGGCGCCAGCGCGCCCAGGTCGGTGCGTGAGATGACGTTGCCCGAGGCGTCGATGGTCCACTGCGTGGCGCGCCGAACGCCCGAGGCGTTCTGCGAATGACCGATGATGCGCGTGGCGTAGATCGCGGTCGCCTGGCCGGCCGTTCCGCCCAGGGTTCCAAGGTCGGTCGGCGTCGTGCTCTTCCACAGGACGGGGCGCGACGAGGCTTCGTTGGCGGTGGTCGAAGATCCGACAGCCCAGCCGCGATCGTCGATGGCCAAAGCCTGCCCGGTCGCGCCGCCCATGGTGCCGAGCACCGAGAGTGTGCCGTTGTTCCATACCGCGGCGCGGGGGAGGTAGCGGAGTCCCGAATCGGCGGCGTAGGAGGTGCCGGCAACGACGCCCGAGCTGTTCGAGGCCCGGGCCGCGAACGGCGCGAGCAACGAAACGCCCGACGAATCCGCGATGAAGCCGGAGGGCGTGAGGTCGCCGAAGGAATAGGACGTTCCGTAGACGCGTCCGGAGGCGTCGGAGGTAAATGCGACCTGCTCCTTGTATCCGCCGACAGTGGCGAGGACGGATTCAGGAGTTGTGAAGAGGACGCTCTGGAAGTGCGAATCGGGATTGACAAACGAGCCGAGCGGGACCGAGCCCGCCGCCAGGCCATACGCCTCGGACTGGCCCGCGAAGGCGCCAAGGTCGACCAGCGTGTAAGTCTGACCGGCGGCGGATGAGATCGCCAGCGTTGAGATCATCAGGGCCGCGAGGTTTTTATTCGTGATTTTCATGGGTGTGACTCCCTTTGCTTCATGGCGTGCGATGATCAGCGCTTGTGCTCGAAAGGCTCGTCTGGCTGCGTCGTGTGGCAGACGAGGCAATCGTTGAGCGGGCCGGTGTGGTTCTGGAGGCGCATCGCCTGTGCGTTGTCGGTCGCGGTAACCGCCGGGCCGATGACGTGCGGGCTCCCGTGGCAGGTCATGCACTGCACGCCGCCGTGCCCCGTGCTGTTGCGGAACAACTGGCCCGGCCGCTCGAACTCAAACTCTTCGCGCTGGTGGCAGCCGGCGCAGCTCGGCTCTTCGACCCATGGGTTGCGCGCGGGATTGCCGACCGCGGCCATGTCGCCGTGGCAGGTGGTGCAGGTCACACCGCGAGCGGCGTGAACGTCGCGCTGACAGTTGGTGCGGACTCCGGGGTGGCAGGCGTAGCAGTTGTTCTCCATGCTGATCTGCCCCATGCGCGGCGCGTGGGCCAGGTGCATCGCGGACGAAAGGTTGGGCACGCCCTGCTGTCCGCTGGTGCCCAGAGCGTTGTCGGCGTGACACGACGCGCACATCACCGGCTGCTGGTTGATGAGGGATGTGCCGTGCAGGCGGTCGTGGGACTTCAGGATGCTCGTCGCCACGGATTCGCCGGGCGTGGTGTGGCACAGATTGCACGACATCTCCCAGGACACGGGCACGACGGCCTGGGTCTGGGCGATGATCGCGCCGGTGCTGTTGAGCTTCACCGTGACAAACGCGAGCGGGTACGGATTCTCACGCCCGTCGTCGTCGATCGGCGCGACCGGGATTCCAACCGCCTCGAAGTCGTTGCGGGCCGAGTTGCGGATCATCGTGCCGAACATGCCGTGCCCGCCCAGACCGACGTCGGGCGGGAGCGTGACGCCCAGGAGCGCCGGCGCGTACTCCCAGAAGTTGGTCTTGTCGGTCGCGTGGGTGTTGGAGGGAAGTTCGTAGGTGACAGTCACACCCGTTTCAATGATGTCGGGCTCCACGCCGCGCCGGATCACCTGCGCGTGCAGGGTGTTGTACGGCGGGAGGATCATCATCTGCGAGAAGTCGTTGTTCATGCAGTGCATGCCCAGGTCGTTGTACGCCATCACGACATAGGGATCACGCTGCGGGTCTTCGCTCCGACCGACGATCGACGCCGATGCCACGCCCGCCAGCAACGCGCACGCCGCCGCACCCATCTTGATCACACGGCCAAACTTCCCGATGTTCATGGAGACTCCCTTTCAGGACGCGCTGGTCCACGATGACTATGAGGGATGCTGCGGCGCGGCGGATACAAGAAATCGCACAAGGACGCCGCGAAAAAGCGGAGTGAAGCTGGGCAACGAGTCATGCCTCGCCTTCTTCCACTCACCCTCGGCCCCGCCCGGCCCCCGTCCGCTACTCGCTACCCGCCGCTTGCTGCCCGCGGATCGAGACTCGCGCTCAGCACCCAAGGTCAAACGCCGAGGCGAACAGGTCGTAGTCGTCGCCGTTGACAAAGCCGTCGGCGTTCAGGTCCGCGCCGGGGTCCGCGTAATCGAAGAACTCCGCGAACTCGTCGTAGTCGTTCCCGTTGACGAAGCCGTCGCAGTTAAAGTCGGCGAGGCACACAACGACGAGGGCGGCGTCGCTGATCACATGCCCGCAGTCATTTTCCACGACGCAGTCGTAACTCCCGGCGTCCAGGACACTCGCGCTCCAGATCACGTAGCTGGATTCGATCGCACCGAAGATATCCTCGCCGTCCTTGCGCCACTGGTACGAGAGCTCGCCGTCACCGACGGCGGACAGGCTCAGCGTGACCAAGGTCCCGGGGCAGGTTCGCGCGTCGTCGGGCTGGTCCGTGATCGTCGGCTCGCATCCGTAGGAGATGGTGAGCGCGGCGGGCGCGGAGAGATCGTCGCCGCAGGCGTTGGAAACAAGGCAGGTGTAGTCGCCCTCATCGCCCTGCGCGACGGCCTGGATCGTGTAGTTCGACGCGATCGCGCCGCCGATGATGGAGCCGTTCTGGAACCACTGGTATTCAAGGTCCGTGCCCGTCGCGCTTACGCCGAACGTCACGGGCGAGCCGACCGAGATCGTCTGGCTCGAGGGCTGCCCGGTGATCGTCGGAGCAACGCAACCGGCGTCGACCGTGAGCGTGGCGATGTTCGACGAGATGCCGCCGCAGGAGTTCGAGACCATGCAGTAGTAATCGCCCGCATCGTTCTGCACGACGGAGGTGATGGTGTACGAGGATGCGTTCGCGCCACCTATCGTCGCGTTGTTCTTGTACCACTGGTACTGGAGCGAGGGGCCGGCGGCCACGACGCTGAACGTGACGGGTGAGCCGAGCGAGATCGTCTGGCTCTGAGGCTGGGTCGTGATGGCGGGCGCATCGGTGCAGCCGAGGTTGATGTACCAGCTGGTGCTCACACCATTGTGGATTCCCCAGCCTGCCATGGCGCTCCCGCCCGCGCTGATGGCCGCGGTACGGAGTGTCCACCCCGAGGTGCTCACGCCGCGCGCGGTGAGATAGTCGGAGACGCGCTGGCTCACGCCGTTAATCCAGACGACGGCCTCGACGTCCTGCCCCGCGAAGCCATAGCCGGTGATGACCGCACCATCGCCCGTAACGCTCCCGGCGATGGAACGAGACATGCCGGCGGGCGGCAGGAGTTCTTCGATCCCCGACGCGGCAGACCAGCGGAAAGAACGCGAGTTCTGGCCTTGCATGTCGGCGCAATAGCCCACGATCACCGAGCCATCGGCGCTGCAATCGCCCGGCACCGATTCGGCGCTGCCGGCGAGAATGCCGAGGCTGATGATGTTGCCCGCCGCATCCCATCGGCACGCCGTCGGCATCACAAGCTGCGGCGCATTGTGATAGCAGTACCCGAAGAGAAACGAACCGGTGGGAGTGATCCCAAGCGCGAGCGATTGATCGCACCCGGCCAGGATCTGGCCGAACGGCTGCATGCCGGTCGCCTGCGTCCAGCGGAACGCTCTCTGCAAACTGTTGCTCAGGTAGCCATCACCGACAACGACCGAACCGTCCTGGGTTGCATCAAACGCGAACGATGGCTTCCCCGTCGCCAGCGAGCCCAGCGAGACCATTCCCGTCGACGGTGTCCATCGGCAGGCGGTGTCATACGCCGCGCCGCCAGCGCCGACGACCACCAATCCGCTCCCGCTCATGCCATAGCCGTACGAGTGATCCGCGCCGCTCGCAACGCCGAGATTGACCAAACCGGTGGCGGAGGTCCAGCGATAGGCGCGGGCCTCGCCGCCGGAAACATCGGCGCTCCCGCACACAACGCTTCCGTCGTCGGAGATTGTGCTCACGTAGTTCCATGTGCCGCCGGGGAGCTTTCCGAGATCGACGAGCACCTGGGCGGACGCCGTGCCAGACAGGTACGCGAAGGCCGCCGCCGTCATCACGCCGCGAAACTTGCTGCTCATTCCTTCAATCCTTCTGCAAGACACTTTCAATTCGGGGCACAGAACAAACCGAGCCGCCCAGCCATATTCACCGAGGCAATTGCTCCAGATCAGGAGCGAGGCGATCCGGCGTCCGCCGATGACACGCCCGCCGCGCCCCGCTTTCTTTCAGCAGCCAGCGTCGAAGGCCGACGCGAACGCGTCGTAGTCGTCGCCATTGACGAATCCGTCGGCGTTCAGGTCCGCGGCGGGGTCCGCAATGTCGAACATCGACGCGAACGAGTCGTAGTCGTCGCCGTTGACGAAACGGTCGCAGTTGTAATCGGCGAGGCACACGGTGAGCGGTGCAACTTCGCTGGTGACGCTTCCGCAGGCGGTCGTAGCACGCCCGACGAAGCGGATGACATTCGCGTGCCCGCGCAGCTTGACCGCCGACACCAGCAGCGTCGCCTGATCGACGCCCGCGACATCGAACTCGAGCCCCGTCTCGTTCTCAAGGAACGTCGAGCCTTCGAGAATAACGTATTGGCCGCTCTCGGCCGGCGACTCCACGCTCCACTCATACGCCGGCGTATCGACCGAATCGACGCCGAGCGCGAAGCTCACCGGCCCCGCGGGGCACGACGACGCCGAGGACGGCTGGCTCGTGATCGTCGGCGCGGACCCCGCGCCCCACTTGGCGAGGTACGGCGAGTTCACCCCACCGGCGTTCGTGAATCCCCCGCCCGCCCACAGAACGCCCTCGGGATCGACCGTCGTGGTCATGACGAACTGGTCCATGCCCGTGCCCATGGCGCGCCAGTCCGTTCCGTCGAAGCGAGCGATCTTCGGCACGCTGGTCGCGCCAGAGGTGAAGAAATGCCCGCCCGCGATGATGTCGCCGCTCGGCATCTCGGTGAAGCAGAGTGGCTGGGCGTTCAGCCCGGAGCCCATGAGGAACCAGCCGGTGTCGCGCCAGCCGACGACGCGCGGCGTGGGAGTCGTGAAGGTGCCGCCGACGATCACGTCGCCGTTGGAGAGTCCGATGAGCGAAAGGACGGTTGAGTTGGTGCCGCCCGACATTCCGAACCACTGGCCGCCGGTCCAGCGGGCCAGGCGGTTGACGGTCTTTCCGCCCGCGGTGGTGAACGAGCCGCCGGCGACGATGTCGCCATTGGGGCGAGACGTAATGGCCCAACCGATGTTGCCAAGGCCACTGCCGAGCGCGGCCCAGCCGGAGCCGGTCCAGCGAGCGATGCGATTGGCGGGGGTGCCGCCCGCGTTCGTGAAGAAGCCGGTGGCAAAGAGCTCGCCGGTCGCCTTCGAGACGGTCATGGCGTTGACCTGGTTGTCCATGCCGCCGGCCATGCCGACCCACGCCGTGCCGTTCCATCGCGCGATGTAGGGCGTGCTGGCGGCGCCGGCGTTCGTAAAGGTGCCGCCCGCGACGAGATCGCCGTTGGGCAGCGCCCCAAGGCTCGTGACCCAGGAGCCAGCGCCGCCCAGACCGTCGCCGAGCGTGGACCAGGACGAGCCGTCCCAGACGACGATGTTGTTGACGGGCGTGCCATTGAACGAGAGGAACTCTCCCGCGATGACGAGCTTGGGCTGTTGCGGGCCGCTGCCGTCGGGGTCCCACATGGTCGAGGCCCACACCGTTGTATCGCCGCCCGCCGGGCCGCCGACCGCACGCCACGCAGGATCGCACTGCGCCGTCGCAGCGTGTACCGCGAAGAGCGAACCGGCAGCGAGCGCCAGGCAACGAGCGGGCTTGAGCTTCGACGAGTTCCGCGTACGCATTTCACACTCTCCTCTCGCAGAGTCATCGCCCCCGCGAGCACAAAAGACGAGGCACCGCCGCACACCTCAGATACGATCGAGCCCGGAACTTGAACGCCCGAGAGCACCAGCCCAACGGGAGCCACCCACGAGCTTCTCAACATCGCGTTCGACAGCACGCGCGGGAGAGCACCTCCCGCCCCCCACCGCTTCCTCCCCCTCCCAACACCCCGCCGGTGCCGAAACTCAGCAGCCCGCGTCGAACGCCTCCGCGAAAACGTCGTAGTCGTCGCCGTTCACGAAGCCGTCGCTGTTGATGTCGGCGGCGGGATCGGCGATGTCAAAGACCTCCGCGAAGGCGTCGTAGTCGTTGCCGTTGACGAAGCCGTCGCCATCGAAGTCCGCCAGGCACATGTAGATCGCGGTGACGTTGTCGAGCAGGAAGTTGTTGGTGCCGTAGGGGTTGGCCGCGACGGTGATGACGATGATGTTGAAGGGCGACGCGCTCGAGAGTTCAACGACGCCCTCGGGGTAGGTGGTCCCGCCGTACGTGCCGCGGGACTGAGCGACCGCGACCGGCGGATTGTTGGTCGAATCGAGGTAGGCGGTGACCTGGAGGGGCGATTCAACGTCGGCCCATGATTCCATCTCGACGGTCGCGAAGTCCAGGCTGACGCCCGACAGGCGGCGACTGAAGTCCATCTGCAGGTCATTGCGGAACACCGAACTGGGATACAGGAACTGGTTCTCCATGTGGTGCTGAACAATCCACAGGATGGTGCCCTGGCTCTGCACGGAGAAGGACGACATCCCGTCGGGCGAGTGGTAGCTCGCCGTCAGGCCGTCTTTGGTGGTGGAGAAGGGTGTGGCGGTCATGGTGGCCATGGGCGGCGGGCTGCCGCTGTCGGTGTCGAACGTCACCGACTTCATCACGTTGGCGAACTGGGCCACCACGGGGATTGATGATGCGGCATTGAAGGTGTAGGGATTGGCGGTGCTGACGAGGTTGCCCCAGACGGTCCAACCGACGAACTCGAAGCCGAGGCGTGGCGTGGCGGTGACGGTCACGCTCGAGCCTTGGTTGTAGATGCCGGCGCCGGTGGCGGTGCCGCCGTAGAGGGGGTAGGAATCGGTGGTGATGGTGTAGGCGGGGACGAAATTGGCAACGAGCGTGCGATCGCGCGTGACGGTGAAGGAGTATCGCCAGTTGGTGCTGACCTGCTGGCTGTTCTCGGTCCAGTTGATGAAGCCCCAGCCGGTGTTGGCGGTGGCGGTCAGCGTGGCGGTGGTGTTGGCGGGGTAGTCGCCGGCCCCCTGAATCACTCCCGCGTTGGCGGGCGAGGCGCTGGCCGCGATGTGATAGGTTGCGGCGTCGCTGCTCATAAGCGTGAACGCGCAATCACCCGAGATGCTGTTGTAGTTCCCGCCCGTCACCTTGCGGAAGTGAGCGCCGTTGCCTCCCGTGCCCTTGGAGATGCTCCAGTCCGGCGGCCAGTTCCAGCCGTTGATCCCCTGCGACGCTTCGATCTGCACCCAGTACTTCACGCCGCCGGTCGCCTGGAAGGGCGAGGGGAGGGTGAAGGAGTAGTCGTAGTGCTTGATGCCTCCGATCGTAACGACCGGTGTTTCGCCGCAACGATTCCCCGTCCAGTATTTCACGAGGGGTTGCCCAGCGACGTTCGGCTCAAAGCCCGAAGAGTTCGACGGCCAGATCGAGACCTTGAATTCGATGACCGGCGCTTCGATGTTGTCGGCCAAGCCGTAGGCGTACGCGCCGCGCCAGCGGATCTCGGTGATGGCGGTGCTCGAAGCGAGCGTGAAGTTGTCCCAGACATACTCATCGCCGTCGAGGCCGTCGGGAGGATACCAAGAGCTCTTGTACTGACCTCCCGCGGTGTCGGGCGGCTGCGTGTACGCGACCGCGGCGTGGGCGCGTGCGGGCAGCAGCACTCCCATCAGCAGAACGAGCGCACAAATCAGCCACGAACAAGCCTGCCTCATCACGCCGCCGACAATTCGTTCACGCACCATGTCCACGCTCCGAAAGCCGATCTCGGTCGAAGGCGGCCGGCCGCTCGATCATGTCCACCTTTGAGGCTCCTCGACCGACCCGAGGCCCCAGCCATGCCCTTCGGCCCCACCCTCGTGTCCACATTCAGGAGTCTTGAAGCCCCCGTCGCGATACAAACAAGACTACTTTGGGGCCTTTACCTGGGAGGCGCCACGCATCCTTGTGTCTCCCACACGCCGCCAACGAAAAAAGGGGCCGTGCGGCGAGCCACGCTCAACCGCACGCCCCTTTGCGTGGCCTCTAGTCATTTGTCGTCTCAGCAGCCCAGCTCAAAGTGCTCGGCGAAAGCGTCGTAATCATCGCCGTTCACGAAGCCGTCATCGTTGAAATCGGCGGCGGAATCCGCTCCATCAAATGCCTCCGCGAACGCGTCGTAATCGTCGCCGTTGACAAAGCCGTCGGCGTTGATGTCCGCCGGGCACGTCGAGAAAGATCGCCACACCATCGCCTCGTAGCGTCCGCTCCCTGTGTTGTATGCCACGCCGACAACGGTAATGGTCAGGTCAGGACCGACCTCCACGTCATACGCCACCGACCCTGAATAGCCGGACGGAAGAACGCCATCCAGATCGATCAACGAATCGGGAGTCCCAAGCCACAGAGCGGCGTGCCCTCCAACATTCCCGACCTGCACCCCCTGGTGCGTCGCGCTGCAGCCGCTGCCCGACGATGCGTTGGGCGTGAGGTCAAGGAACGCACCCCCTCCCGAGGCCCAGATTCCGGCGTGCATCACGCCGCCCATGGACGCGCTGCCCGCAACCTGGCCGTCACGCGCCCCGGACACGCTCGAACTCTGATAGCCCGCCGGGTGAATACTCGCGAAGCTCGCCGCCGACCCGCTCCACCTCGCGGCCCTCCATCCCGTGGAGAAGTTGTAGACCCCGCCGTACTCGAATCCCGAATCCACCGCACTGGCCTGGCTGTGCGCGTATCCGCTGGGGTGCAGCGGCATCCCGTGCCCGTCGGTGTCGTACACGTGCGCCGTCGTGGTGTAATTGCCCTCCGAATACTCGTGCGTCACGCTGGCGGCCATGTCGTAGCCGTCCGTTCCATAGAGCGAGTCGTACTCCGCGCCCGAGGCGTGACGCTCCGTGAAGCCCAGCGTGGTCGCGTCCCAGTACCCCGCCGATTGCCACGCGCAGGTCCAGTACTGATTGCCGCCCCAGCACGACCAGGTGTGCCAGAACCATCCGGTCATCACGTTGTCGCGGATGTCATAGATCGTGCCGCCCACGGAGCCGGGCGGCGTGAGGTCCTGGGCCGGCGAGTATTCGTCCGGCCACAGCAGCGGACGCGCGAGCGTGAAAACGCGTTCATCGGGCAGCGTCACGGGCGTCATGCCGTAACCCACGATCCTTCCCGCGTCGATCCCCGTCGCGTACGACGAGTTCTGGATCCACGCCGGGTGGAGCACGCTGACCCGCCAGTTGGTCGTGCTGGGCGGCGTGCGGATCGAGAGTGACATCGAATCACTCGCGACCGAGCCGCAGGCGTTGCTCACCGTGACCGTGTACGAGGCGATATCGTCCTCGTCGGGATTGAGGATCGAGAGCGCGGCGGTCGTCGCGCCGCTCACGCTGCTCCCCGAGCCGGTCGGGCCGTCGGTGAGCAACACGCCGTCGCGCCTCCACTCATAGCTGAGCGGGCCGGCGCCCGAAGCACTCGCCCAGAACAACGCGAGCGTGCCGCGCCACGCCAGCACGTCCGTCGATTGGGCCGTGATTTCAGGGCAGATCGGCGTGAACAGCGTCTCGCACAGGTTGGTTCCGCCCGCGTCGTTCTCGCCGCCCATCACGAGGAGTCGCGTGTTGGTCGTGTCGAGCACCGCGCCGAAGTGCTTGCGCGGCGTAGCCATCGCGGGCCCGGCGCTCCAGGTCGGGGAGGGCTCGTTCAGGTTGAGCGCCCACACCGCCGCCGTCGTCGCGCCCGATGAGATCGCCCCCACCTCCCCGCCCAGCACATACACGCGATTGTCCGAGCCGAGCACCACGCGATGCCCGCTGGTCGGAACCGGCAGGTCCGGCAGCGCGACATCGGACCATGTGTTGGTTGCGATGTCGTAGCGCGCCACGTTCCCGGTACGGGCCGTCTTGCCCGCGTTGATTCCGCCGATAACGAGGATGTGCCCGTCGCCATCGAAGGTGGCGGCTGCATCGCTGACCGCCACGTTCATGGGCGCGATCACCTGCCACGCGTCCAAGCTCGCGTCGTACCGGTGCGCGTGCGTCGAGTTCGCCCCGCCCTCGCCGTCGTTCCCGCCGAATGAGTACAGGCGAGACTGATCGTCGCTCGCCCACGCGAAATACGCCGCGGGCCAGCTCTCAGAACGCTCGGATATGTCCCCGGTGAATCCTTCCACCGGGTCGTATGGCCTGGAAGCGCCGACATCACCGTTCGCCGGATCCTTGCCGCCGTACACGATGATGCGTGAGTGCGAATCAATGCCGGCCGCCTGGGAAATCTTCGGACCATCAAGCGCCGCCGCGGTGATCCAACTCGAACCGTTGGCCGCAAGATAGTGAACCGCGCCGTCCTCGGCCCCTCCGACCCAAGGCGTCCCGGCGACCGCGAAGATTCTCCCATCGGGGTGGCGCACGCCACACGCCCAAGTTCGCGGCGCTCCGTTGGTTGGGAAGGGTGTGAACGCGACCCAATCAGCCCCGAACGCCGCCGAGCACGCCAAAGCCGCACCGATCCAGGCCATTCGCTTCGTCGACGAATTCGTGCGCATGACATCCTCCAAGCCGAGTTGCCCTTCCGCAGGAGGTCGGCCACCCCCGGGTGAATACTCGATTCTCGGGATAATCCTCAATTCGAGGGGCGTGTCGGGCCTGTTCCAGGTCCGGAACAAACCGTCAAGAACGGAATGGCCCCTCCCCGGCGTCTACCGAGGAGGGGCCTGTGTCGTACCTCGCAAGTGTTCGAGAGTGCGGTCAGCAGCCGGCCTCAAAGTGCTCGGCGAAGCCGTCGTAGTCGTCGCCGTTCACAAATCCATCCGCGTTGAAGTCCGCCGCGGCGCCGCCCACGTCGAACGCGTCCGCGAAGAAGTCATAGTCGTCGCCGTTCACGAAGCCGTCGCCATCAACGTCGGCCCAGCACTGCGGCGGCATCTCGAGACGCCCGACGGTCGAGATCACCGTGCCGCATTCGTTGGTCACCATCACGTAGTACGCGCCCGCGTCGGCGTGGGTGATGTTCCGCACTTCGAGCGTGTCGTCCAGCGTCACCGCGATCTCCACGCCCTCGTGGAACCAGTGGAAGACGGGGTCGGAAGTATCGCCGAGATTGTTCACACGCACGCTGAAGTCGATGTCATCGCCCGGAGCGCCAAAGGTGTCCATGGGCTGCTCTTCGATCACCAGCCCGCCCTCAACGCAACCGAGTGTGTTGAGCGGCACGGCGTTCATGATGGTCCCGCCGTAGCTCCCGACGTGGTGCTGATTGCCGTAGAAGCTGTCGCGATAGACCTCGTACGAAAGCACGGCGCTGGCGATTCCGTCGCCGCCCTCGAGCTGGCTGTAGGTCAGGGTCTGCCCGTAATTCAGGAGCACCGGGGTCAGATCCAGATCCTCGGCGTTCTCGATGAGAGGCTCATCGACCATCAGTTCTTCGAGCGAGACGACGTATTGCACGTTCGTCACCGATCGCTTCACCCACATGCGCCGGCCCCACGGGTCGAGGTTGGTGATCGTTTCGACGAGCACCGGGTCGCCCTCGTTGTTGATCCCCGGCGTCGCGGTGATCTGCGGCTGGAGCGGGTTGGGGTTCACGCCCGCCTCGACTCCGTCCTTCATCCAGCGGAAATGGGGCGTCGGGTCGCCGCTGAAGTTGCGGAGCGAGATGCCGAAATGCTCGATCGAGTTGGGCATCGTGAGGTGGCGAGGATTGGTGTAGCGCACCAGTGTGCCGTACGGCATCGCGATGATCTTCGGCGCGCCGTAGTTCGGGTTGGTGTAGGTGTGATAGATGTCCTCGGGGTTCGGGCCGTGAAGCTCGATTTCGAACTCGTCGCAATCGTCGTCGGTCTCATTGGGGACGTCGAAGTTCGACAGCCCGCCATAGATCGTGACGTCCGCCAGCGCGGACAGGAACGTGAAACCGGCGGCCGCCAAGCCCGCCAACAACGCCAAGGTACGGTGTGTGCTCATCGGAAAAGCTCCTTTCGAGCCAACAGGAGCCGCGGGTCGCATGCCTGATACATGCGCCGCGAGAAATACCCGGGTCAGAGCCGCACGCGGAAGAATCGAACTCTGATTTCACGATCGGGAACTCCGCGGATAAACTCCGCCTCTGATCTGGGTCGGGCCAAGCGCCCGGCCGCCCGGAGCGTGGAATGCAGGACGGCGACGGTGCCCTCATCGAGCGATGCCTGAAGCGCGATCAAGTCGCGTGGCGCGAGCTTGTTGAGAAATACAAGCGCCTCGTGTATTCAATCCCGCGCGCATACCAACTCACCGACGCCGCCTGCGACGACGTTTTTCAAGGAGTCTTCTCGCTTCTCTTCCAAAACCTCGGCGGCCTGCGCGACACGCGCACACTCGCCAAGTGGCTGATGACAACGACCCAGCGCGAATGTTGGCGGGCGTCTCGATCCGGCGCCCGTGTCGCCCGCCTCGGCACCCTTCCCGCCCACGTTCCGCCCCCAAACGAGCCCAAGCCCGACGAGCTCGAACGCTGGGAGCGCCGCGTCGCCGTTCAGCACGCCCTCACCAAACTTGGCGGCCCGTGCGAACGCCTGCTCCGCGCTCTCTTCATGAACACCGAACGCCCCAACTACGCGGAAATCTCCTCGTCACTCGGCATCCCCACCGGAAGCATCGGCCCCACCCGGGCTCGCTGCCTCGCCAAGCTCGGAGCACTCCTCGCCGAGTCCTCCGCAGCCAGCCCGGAGGCTTAGGCGAGCGCGGCGATCGCTTTACACACCAAACGCTCCCCTATTGTTGCCGCACGAATCTTCGAATTTGTGTATCCCGGCAAGCCGATGGGCCCTCTCTGTTGTTTGACGGCGGCTGGCCGTTTGCCACGGAGGAACGCGTGAATCAGCCTGTTTCCAACGAAGACCTGATCGCCCTGGCCCTGGGTGAACTCGATCCGGCGCGGCGTTCGAACGTCCAAGCTCGCGTCGCGGCCTCGCCCGAAGCCGCTCGCATGCTCGCGTCGGTCACGCTCGCCGTGCAGACCATGCGGACGGACGACTCGATCGCGCCGCCGGCGGAGGTCGTGCAGCGTGTGCTCGGCCTGATGCGCGCCGAGGCGCCGGCGTCGCCCTCGCTGATGGACATCGCGGCGCGGGCCGCGGACCACGTGCAGGAGTATCTCTGCCGCCTGGTGCGCGACACGCTGACCGAGCCCGCGCTCGCCGGCTTCCGCGGCACGACCGAAGCGCGCCATCTCAGCTTTGAGTGCGACATCGCCGAGATCGACATCCAGGTATCGGCGAACGACAGCGACACCCGGCGAACCATCCGGGGCCAGGTCGCGCCGCTCAACGACGACATCGTCGCCCGCATCGCTTGGCGCTCCACGCTGACCGGCTCGCCCGAGCAGGAAGTCCCTGCCGACGCATCCGGCGTGTTCGTTCTCGAATGTCCCGTGGGTGTGTACGAACTTTCGGCCCGCGTGGGCGACAGTGTGGTCCGCATCCCCCCGATCAACGTTGCATGATTGAACCCGCATGACCGCCCCCGCGAGCGACCTTTCGCCCCTGCTCGATGAATTGGCCGGATTGACCCCGGCTGAGGCGATCGCGCGCGTGCGTGCGGCCGGCGATGCGCAGCAGATGCTCGCTCGGCTCTCGGACGATGTCGAGCGGATGGCGATGTCGAACCTGACGCGGGCGCTGGCCGCAGCGCCGTCGCTCGTGAGCGTCGCGGACCAGTTGGCGGAGCCCCAGGCCCAGGCCCG
>JABWBC010000077.1 GCA_013360695.1 Phycisphaerales bacterium | reverse complement strand
CCGACGCGACGCCGCCCAGGCCCGCGTCTCGCGCCGCCGGCGCGAGAAGGGCGACTACTCCAACAAGCCCAACGCGGGCGTGATCGTCGCCACCCTCGCATTCCTCGGCGTGTGCGGCGGCTTGTTCACGCTCGTCCTCCGCGAAGCACGCATGGAGTCCGCAACGCCGTCACCCGAGCCGATCATTTCATACAATGGCGTGCGCATCGCGCCCATGCTCGTGACCGCGGGCGAGCAGCCCGGCATCACCGTCGAGGCGGGCGCCGATGGTTCGCGGGTCTTTGAGATCGGCGCGCCCACTCCCATCCCGCCCGTCGCGCCGATCGCGCCCGATCAGAAGATCTCGGGTCGCGCGCTCGTCATCGTCAATCTGAACAAGCCGCTTTCCAAGGAGTTCACCGACTCGATCGCCTCGATCACCGCGCGCCTGGCCGCGATCGGCCTCGACGTGCAGGGCGATTATCCCGGCAACAGCGCGACGCCCGAGCAGCTGTCATCGCAGCTCGACCTGACCGCGCGGGCCCTGGCGGCCGCCGGCTCCCTCGGCGCGCCGATCGAAGAGGTCCACACCAAGCTGCAGGGCTGGCTGAGCGGCGTGCGCGAGACCGACATCGTCGTGTGGATCGCCAAGAGCGACCCCGACGCCGCCGAAGCGCCGCGCTCGCTCGCGGATGTCTCGCTCACGCTCATCGCCGACCCATCCGACGCTCGACTCAGCGCCGCCTCCAAGGCCCTCGGCCTGGAGGAATAATCAGCACGCTCGTACGCGGGTGGTTCGCTCTCCGGCTCTCTTCTCGAACACCGAACCACGAACGCCGCGAGCCGCCCTCGCGTTCCTCGACTCCTTCGCGCTCAACGACTCTTCTTCGCGCACGCCGCGTGCCGCGGGCAGCCCACCAGGTGATCGTTCACCATCCCCGTCGCCTGCATCAGCGCATAGCAGATCGTCGAGCCCACGAACCGGAACCCGAGCTTCTTGAGAGCCTTGCTCATCGCATCCGACTCCGGCGTGCTCGCCGGGACATCGCTCATCGCGCGCCTCCGGTTCACGATCGGCGCTCCGCCGACGAAGCTCCAGAGCAGCGTGTCCAGCCCGCCGTGCTTCTCACGCACCCGCAGCGTAACCCTCGCGTTGCTGATCGTGCTCTCGATCTTCAGCCGGTTCCGCACGATCCCGGGATCGTTCATCAGGCGCTCAACCCGGCGCTTGTCAAATCGCGCAACCGCTTCGGCATCAAACCCCGCGAACACCTCGCGGTAGCGCTCGCGCTTGTTCAGAATCGTCGACCACGACAGCCCCGCCTGCGCGCCCTCCAGGATCAGGAACTCGAACAGCACGCGCTCGTCGTGCACCGGCACGCCCCACTCGCGGTCGTGATACTCGATCTCAAGCTCGCTCCGGGCCCATGGGCATCGCATGAGCAACAATACGCGTACGCTGAACCGAGTCACATGCGCGAATCCGAGCTTCTCTCCCACATCGCCAACATCGCGGCCCACCAGCCGCGTCAATATCCCTTCGTCGCGCTCGGACCGGGCGATGACTGCGCCCTCGTCCGCGCCCCCTCGGGCGACCCGCTCCTGCTCACCGTCGACAACGTGGTCGAGGGCCGACACTTCACCCCCGAAACCACCGTCGATCTCATCGCCCGCAAGGCGATCGCCCGCTCCATCAGCGACATCGCGGCCATGGGCGCCCGCCCGCTCTGCGCCCTCGCCGCCGCCGTACTCCCGACCGACTACCCCCATGCACGCGAGCTCGCCAGCGCCATCCACCGCTGGGGCGAGTTCTTCCACTGCCCCGTCGTGGGCGGCGATGTATCGAGCGCCGACGGTCCCCTCGTGATCTCGGTGACCGTCGTTGGCACAAGCCCGGAGACCTCGAAAGACTCCGGCTCATGGCGCCCGCTCACTCGCTCCGGCGCACGCGCGGGAGACGAACTCTGGCTCACCGGCCCGCTCGGCGCGTCGCTCGTCTCGGGCCGCCACCTCCGGTTCACACCGCGAATCAACGAGGGCCTCGTCGCCGCGCACTCGCCGCTCGTTCACGCGATGATGGACCTCTCCGACGGCCTGGGACGCGACGCCGCTCGCATGGCCGAGGCCTCCGGCGTGCGCATCGTCCTCGACTCCTCGCGCCTCCCGCGCACCAGCGAGTGCCGCTCGTGGCTCGGTGCGTGCCGCGACGGCGAGGACTACGAACTGCTCATCGCCGCGTCCCCCGAACTGCGCACCAGGCACGCCGGCGTGATCCCCGCCGCCGCGGGGCTGACGCCCGTGCCTCTGATAGGTCCGATCGGCCTTGTGTCCGCCATCGACGATCGCCACCCGGCGGAGTGCACCATCTTCACGCCCGACGGCCCGCAGGACGCGGCGTCGATGGGGTGGGAGCATTGAAGCCCAAGCGAGAGCTCACGCCGCCAACACACGCCAGCGACTGCGCGGCTGTCGGAGAAGAGAGCCTCGGGGGATGGACTCGCGGGGCTGGGGGAGATCGTCGCGTTGAAATCCGGGCTACTTCTGGGCCTTCAGAGACTCGATCAGGATCTTCTGCTCCTCGGTCGACAGGTTCTTTGACGACTTGCTCAGCATCGTCGCGAAGTGCGCGATCTCCACGTCCGCGGCGGGAAAGCCCGTGTTGCCCTTGGGCCCGTTGCTGTCGACGACCACCGACCCGTCCGCGTTCAGGATCGCGATCCAGGGGATGCCGCCGCCCTCGGGCGTGCCGGCCTTGGGGTTGAATTTCTTGAGGAAGTCGTCGCCGCCCGTCATGCGATCGGTATCGATCTTGAGGTCGACGTAGTCCTTGGCGAGCAGGGCCGCCACCTCGGGCCTGGCCATCCACGCCTCGAGCTTGTGGCACCAGCCGCACCACGGCGCGCCGAAGTGGAGGAAGACACGCTTGTTCTCGGCCCGAGCCAACGAGAGCGCGTGGTCCAGCGCGTTCCCCGCCGCCACCGGTTCGGCCCGGTGCTTCTTCAGGAACTCGAGCACGGCCTTGGTGTCGTGCTCGCTCTTGCCCGGCTCCTTGGATTCCAGCGCGCCCGTCTCCTGGTTGACGACCACGTTGCCCTTGGCGTCGAGCAGCGTCAGGTAGGGCACGCCGCTCTTGAGGTCCGCGCGATACTTCTCCGCCAGCTCGAGGTTCTTGTTGAAACGGCCGATGTCGACGTTCACGACGACATACTCGTACATCAACTCACGCGCGATCGCCTTGTCGTTCTTGAACACCGCGTGCAGCTTGATGCACCACGGGCACCAGTTCCCGCCCCACTGGATCAGCACGCGCTGATTCTCCTTGGCGGCCTTGGCCAGGGCGGCGTCGACCTGCTTGCCCGCGTCCGCCGACTCGTCGTAGACCTTTTCGGCGGGCGGGGCCTTGGTTTCCGGCTTGGTCGCGGGTTGGGGTGCTGGTTGTGCCGCGGGCTTGTTGTCGGGCTGTGAGGCCGGGGGAGCGTTCTGAGCCAGGGCCGGCGCGGACAGTGCGGCGAGCAGGGGCAGCAGGGTGACGCGGAGTTTCATGATCGTTCCTTTCGCGGCGAGTTGGCCGCCGTTTCGTGCGTGGTTGCTTGCGGGCAATGCCGTTGCCCGACCGTTCAGTTCCGTTTCGGGATGTAGTCGCGATCGTCCCATCGATCGAGCGTCGAGATCACGTCGAACTTGATGAAGGACGCGTGTCCGTCGAGGAACACGCCATTGGCCCCGTCGCCATGGCGGCGCGGCGCGATGCGGCGCCGGCTGGTGGAGTTGCCGCCGTCGCCGTTGACGCCGATGCCCTCGATGTGCGACTTCATCCAGGTGTCGTAGTACATGGCGATCTCGGATTCATCGTTGCTCGCCGCGTACCACTGCTTGGATTGCGTGGCGTCCGGGTCGTCGGCAAAGCACGCGAGCCACAGCGTGTCGTGCGGGAAGTTCAAGCGCGACAGGCGCGAGGGCGGGCGGCCGCGCCCATCCTCCACGACACCCGGCGCGTTGAACACGATCCCGTTGTCGACGTAGTGGATGTTGTGCCCGTCGCGGGGGCGCGCGGGGTCCTGATAGTACTTCGCGGTCGCGTAGCGGTCCTTCAGCCCGGCGTCGGGCTGATCGACGCTGGCGTTGGGATCGACGAACGGCCTGATCGCAAAGGCCCAGCCGGGATTCCGCGGCTGGCGGGCCGACTCGCTCGAGCCCGACTCGCGCGGGATGTATTCCTTGTACGCGCCCGCGTACATCTGCACTCCCAGCCCGATCTGGCGATGGTTGGACAGGCACGCCGCCATCCGCCCCGAGGCCCGCGCCTTGCCCAACGCGGGGAGCAGAATCCCGATCAGGAGCGCGATGATGGCGATCACGACCAGGAGTTCGATGAGCGTGAAGGCGGGACGCGGGATGCAGTGACGATCACCCATCACGACCTCCAGCCTACCACGCCGGCGAGGCCGCGGTCCATGCCGCTTCACCGCAAACAAGGAGAAATCCCGCCGCCACAAGGCCCGGCGCCCTATTCCTGCCCGGTCCGCCCGCCGCCACCCGTCTACGGCTGATAGTCCTTGTCGTCCCAGCGATCCAGCGTCATCAGTTCCTCGGCCTTGACGAACGAGCCGTGCCCGTCGAGGAACACGGCGTTGGCCCCTTGTCCGTGGCGTCGCGGCGCGATGCGCAGCTGGGCGGGCGTGCCGTTGATCTGGATCGCCGCCCACACGTCGTACCACTGTGCGATGCTCATGTCCGTCGCGTTCTCGCGGTAGTAGTTCTTTCCGTCGGCGTCGTTTGGGTCGTCGGCGTAGCAGTTGAGGTACAGCGTCGTGACGGGGAACACGGCGCGAGCGAGCGGCATGGGGCCCTTGCGATCGGTGTCGATTTTCCCCGGCGCGTTGAACTTGAACCCGTTGTTGACGAAGTGGATGTTGTGCAGGTCCTTGGGACGCCCCGGATCGCGGTAATACGCCGCACCGCGGAACTGGTCGTTCGGATCCTCCGCCGAGGACACGTTGCCGTCGATGAAGGGGCGGAGCGCGACGGCCCAGGGCAGCCGCTCCCGCGCCCGGCTGTCCCATCCTTCGCGCGGGATCCAGTCCTTGTACTGGTTCGCGTACATGACCAGCCCGGTGCCGATCTGACGCTGATTCGACAGGCACACCGCGGCCCGCCCCGCCTGGCGCGCCTTGCCCAGCGTGGGCAGAAGGATCGCGATCAGCAGCGCGATCACCGCGATGACGACCAGCAGCTCGATCAACGTAAAACCGCGCCGGACGCGACCCATGCGGCACTCCAACCCCGGCGAGCGCCGGGCGACAACGCCAGCATACCCGATGGCGCGCGGCACACCAACACCGGCACGGGCGGGGAACGCCTGAAACTTGCAATGAAGATACAAACGTCCGCTGGCGCCGAGCCGAACCGGGCCACGCGCCGAACCGGGCCACGCGCCGCGCCGGGCCACGCGCCGCGCCGGGCTACGCCTTGTAGCGCACGACGCCCTTGCCCTTCACGACTTCGCCGATAATCGTCGCGTCCTCGCCGAACTTCTTGAGTTGGTCGCGGACCGACTCGGCGAAGGTCTTCTTCACGATCACGCAGTAGCCGATGCCGAGGTTGAAGACGCGCTCCATCTCCTCGTCGCTGATCCCGCCGTGCTTCTGCAGGAACCTGAAGACGGGTGGGATGTCCCACGTCGAGCGGTCGATGACCGCGTCGCAGTTCCGCGGGAGGGCGCGCACGAGGTTCTCGCGCAGGCCGCTCCCCGTGATGTGGGCCATGCCGGTCACGACGTTCTTCACCTTGTAACTGCGCTGCAGCTTCACGATGTTGGCGGCGTAGATCCGCGTGGGCGTGAGCAGCACCTGCCCGAGCGTCCTGGCGGGCTCGGCCTTCTTCCCGCGTCGACCTTTGGGGCGGACATTCAGCTCCGGCACGACTTCGGACAGGTCGAGTTCGGCGTGCTCGATCACCTTGCGGACGAGCGAATAGCCATTGGAGTGGATGCCGCTGGAGGCCAGCCCGATCACGACGTCGCCGGGCGTGACGCGCTCAGGGTTCATGGCGCGCTTGAGCTCGACGACACCGACGCAGAATCCCGCGAGGTCGAAATCGCCCGGGGCGTAGAGGTCGGGCATCTCGGCCGTTTCGCCGCCGAGGAGCGCGCACCCGGACTGTTTGCACCCCTCGACCACGCCGCGGACCAGGTCGGTCAGCATCGACTTCTCGACCTTCGGCACCGCGATGTAGTCAAGGAAGAAGAGCGGCTCGGCCCCCTGCACGATGAGGTCGTTGACATTCATCGCGACCAGGTCAATGCCGACCGTGTCGTACACGCCGAGCATCTGCGCGAGCTTGACCTTGGTCCCCACGCCGTCGGCGCACGCGACCAGCACCGGCTCCTTGTAGTTGCGCGCAAAGAGCTTCTGGTTGTAGTCAAGGCGGAAAAGCCCCGCGAACCCGCCGGGGTTGTCGATGACGCGCGGCCCGAAGGTGCGGCGCATCAGCGCGGGCAGGGAGTCGGTGAACGAGTCCTTCTCGTGCAGGCTGACGCCCGCGGAGGCGTACGACAGGCCGGCGGCGGCCCCGTTGGCATTTCGGGTGCTCATGCGCGAGAGAATAGGTCGGAACGAGCAGCGGTGGGGGATGGCGGCAGACCGTCCGAATGAAGCTGGCCAAACGCCGAAACTCGATCACCCTGTCGCGTCATTGCCCGAGCTCAGCCAACGCCTGATCGAGTGCTCGGCCCCCACCCCACAGAAGAGTGCGACCGCCGAGAGCGCGAGTACCGCACGAAGATTGACAAATGCGTACGGCAGGTGCGTGGCGTAGTACATCTGAACACCCATTTGGATCAGCACAACCAAACGCAGTACCAGGGCCCTCCGATGCCGAGCGGCTTGAGTTGCGAGCAGCCTTGCCATGACAGGAAGAAAGAGAATGAGCACGAGCGGCACCCATGCCCGGCCGCTCAGTTCGAGAATGCTCCGAACCATGTTCTGGTTGCTCTCCGCGACAACACAGAAAAACAGCACATCGGTCGCGATAAGCGCCAGGCCCGCGTTGCACAAGGACGCCGCGTGTGCGAACGCGTATGCGGTCCGCTGGCGGCGTGCGTCAGGCTCGCGGTGGTTCACGGCCATAAGCGTCCCATACGGGGATCAATACCACTCATCATGAGGACTACTTCCCCTCCGATACCTTCTTCCGCCACTCCGCCGCCTTGGCGTCGTAGCCGTTGCCCGGCTCGGCCTTGTCCCACGCCTCGTACAACTGCGCCAGCGACTTGGACATCTCGCCCGCGATCGGATGGTCCGGCGGCAGGGCGCGCCCGATGATGTCGCGCGCCTCCAACTGCGGCTTCTCCGCCTCCGCGAAACGCTCCAACCCCGTCAGACATGTGCCGTACCACCCCAGCGCAAACGCCGTCCCCGGCGAATCCGGCGTCAGCACCTTCTTCGAGAGCGCGACGGCCTTTTCGAGATAGGGCAGGGCCTCGTCGAACCGCTTCTGCTTCAGCAGGAACGCGCCGAAGTTTGCCTGAGTCGTGATGCTGTCTGGATGCTCCTCGCCCAGGGTCCGGATCGAAACCTCCAGGTCGCGCCGGCGCAGCGCCTCGGATTCCTTGATGCGACCGAGCTCGAAATACACCACCGCGAGGTTGTTCACCGAGGTCATGGTCTCGTGATGCTCGGGGCCCAGCACGCGCTCGCGGGCCGCCAGCGCTTGCTCGCTCAGCACGCGCGACGCCTCCAGCAGCTTCTGCCGCTCCTCGGGCGGGGGATTGCCGTGCCTGGCGCGCCAGTACATCATCCAGGCGTGGTTGGCCTTCAGGCTCAGCGTCATCGGGTGGTCGGCCCGCGTCGTTCGCTCCGCGATGCTCGTGGCCTCCACGAACATCTTCTCGGCGTCGTCGAAACGTCCGATGTCGCCGTACAACGTGGCGAGCGTGCTCATGGTGTTGACGGCCTCGATGCTCTCAGGCCCAAGGACCGCGACCTGGCTCTCCAGCACCTCCTTCAGCACCGGCTCGGCCTCGTCGTTCCGCATCTGCAGGCCCAGCAGCGTCGCCAGCCCATCCATCGATTCGATCGTTACCTCGTGGCGCCGTCCGAACCACGCGGTGTTGTCCTCGATCGCCTTCTTCAG
This sequence comes from Phycisphaerales bacterium, assembly GCA_013360695.1. GTDB lineage: Bacteria > Planctomycetota > Phycisphaerae > Phycisphaerales > UBA1924 > JABWBC01. The sequence goes on along the minus strand of JABWBC010000077.1, from coordinate 8,313 downwards.
CATGGGCTCCGCGTCGGCGTGCTGCCCGTTCTGAACGAGCAGGAGACCCATGAGGTTTCGAGCATGGGCGGTGTCCGTGTGCCGCCCGCCGCGTTCCTTCGTGTAGATCGCCAGGGCCTTCTCGATGTGCGTCTTCGCCTGGTCATAGAGCGCCAGGCGCAGGTACGTCCGCCCGATCGTGGAGTGCAATCGTGCGGCGGTCAGCGGCTCATTGGCAAACTTCTCGTCGAGCGAGCGCGCCGATTGATCGAGGACCGCGCGGACGGAGACGTCCTTGCCCGCCGCGCTCGGATCGGCCGATCCCAGCATGTCGTCGAGGAACTTGACGGTCGCCTCGCTCTCGGCGAGGCGCGCGGTCGCCAGCTTCTCCGCGCTGGTCGCGCGGGCGGCCTGCCACGCGAAGCCAATTACGCCGACGACCAGCGCGACACTGACCGCCGCCGCGCCCGCGACCGACGCGCGATGGCGTTTGGCGAACTTGCGGATGCGATAGGCGGTGCTCGGCGGCGCCGCGAGCACGGCCTCGCCCGCGAGGTACCGGCGCACGTCCATCCCCAGGCCATTGGCGGTCTCGTAGCGACGGGCGCGGTCCTTCTCCATCGCCTTCATCACGATCCAGTCGAGCTCGCCCTTGAGGAGCGTTCCCAGGCGGTGCGATTCCGTGCCGCGCCTGGCCGCGATCCCCGCGATGGTCTTGGTGTTCTCCGAGAGGCGCGTGCTGGGCTTGGGCGGATCGATCTCGCGGATGATGCGATGGATGTCGGCGTACGCCGCGGATTGCAACTGCGTGCCGGTGTATGGCGTGGTGCCCGTGAGCAGCTCGTAGAGAATGACGCCGAGCGAGTACACGTCGGTGCGCGTGTCGATGTCGAGGCTTCCCTCGGCCTGCTCCGGGCTCATGTAGTCGGGCGTGCCGATGAGCTGGCGATGCTCCGTGAAGAGTGTCTTATCGGTGAGCTTGGCCGCCGTCGCCTTGGCGATGCCAAAGTCGATGATCTTGGCCGCGGGCTTGCCGTCCTGCGTGCTGACCAGGACGTTGGAGGGTTTGAGGTCGCGGTGGATGATGCCCTTGGTGTGGGCGTGCTGGACGGCGGCGCACACCTGCGCGAACAGTTCCAGCCGATCGGGGATCGAGAGATTCTGCTTGTCGCAGAACTCGACGATCGGCTCGCCCTTGACCAGCTCCATCACGAAGTACGGCCTGCCGGTCTCCGTCGCGCCCGCGTCGAGCACGCGCGCGATCCCCGGGTGGTCCATGATCGCCAGCGCCTGGCGCTCCTGCTCGAAGCGGGCGACCACCTGGCGCGTGTCCATGCCCAGCTTGATGACCTTGAGCGCGACCTGACGCCGGACCGGCTGCTCCTGCTCCGCGAGGAACACCGAGCCGAACCCGCCCTCGCCCAGTTGCTGCAAGAGCTTGTACGCCCCGATCTTCTGCCCCGGCCGTTCGCGCTGGACATCGCCCGCGGTCGGCGCGGAGGTGTCGACGCCGCCGGTGTGCGGCGTGTCGAGCGTGGCGTCCGGGTCGTGCGGATGATCGGGCATTTCCGCAGCCTACCGGAAATCGCTCGGGCGACCTGCGACGACCCGCCCAGCCGCCCGACCCCGCGCATATCCTTGGCACACGCCGGGAAGTTCCCCGGCCAAAGGCCCGCCCGAATCCCCGCGAGAATCACAGTCAGAATCGGAGTTCCCGATGCCCCGCACGCAACTCTTCACGTCCGAATCCGTCTCGATGGGCCACCCCGACAAGGTCGCCGACCAGATCTCCGACGCGATCCTCGACGCCATGCTCGTCGACGATCCCTACAGCCGCGTCGCGTGCGAAACCCTCGTCTGCACCGGCCTGGTCGTCGTCGCCGGCGAGATCACGACCAACACCTACGTCAGCATCCCCGACCTGGTCCGCGAGACCATCCGCGAGATCGGATACACCTCGGGCGACATGCGTTTCGACGCCGACAGCGCGGGCGTGATGGTCGCCATCAACAAGCAGTCCAACGACATCGCCATGGGCGTCGATCGCGAGGGCGCGGGCGACCAGGGCATGATGTTCGGCTATGCCTGCCGCGACACCGCGGAACTCATGCCCCTCCCCATCCAGATCAGCCATCGCCTCGTCGAGCAGCAGTCCGTCGTCCGCCGCGAAAATCGCGTGCCCGGCCTGCGCCCGGACGCCAAGAGCCAGGTCACGATCGAGTACGAGAACGGCACGCCCAAGCGCGTCGACACCGTCGTCCTCTCGACCCAGCACGATGCGTCCTGGAACGATCGCCAGGAGCAGCTCAAGCGCGAGATCGTCGACCACGTCATCAAGCCCGTGCTGAAGGAGTGGTGGAACCCGGGCATCACCGTCCACGTCAACCCCACCGGCCGCTTCGAGATCGGCGGGCCGCACGGCGACACCGGCCTCACCGGGCGCAAGATCATCGTCGATACCTACGGCGGGATGGGTCGCCACGGCGGCGGCGCGTTCAGCGGCAAGGACCCCACCAAGGTCGATCGCTCCGCCGCGTACATGGCCCGCTACATCGCCAAAAACGTCGTCGCGTCGGGTGTCGCCGATCGCTGCGAGATCCAGCTCAGCTATGCCATCGGCGTCGCCGAACCCACCAGCGTCTACGTCGATTGCTTCGGCACCGCCAAGGTGGATGAAGACAAGATCTCCAAGGCCGTGCGCGAGGTCTTCGGCCTCACGCCCCGCAAGATCATCGAGGCGCTCCAGCTCCGCAAGCCGATCTACAGCCCGACCGCTCGCCACGGCCACTTCGGTCGTCAGCCGTTCGAGGGCCAGTACTTTGACCGCGTGAAGCGCGAGCACCGCGGGCCGAAGCTGGGCTTCTTTACGTGGGAACGCACCGACAAGGCCGAGGCACTCAAGGGCATGCTGAAGTAAGCCAGTTTCCGCGCGGCACGACAAGGAACCATCACCATGAGACGTGCGCGAATGACGATCTCGCTCGCCGGCGTGCTCGCGCTCGGCGCGTGTGCGGCCAGAACCTCAACGTCGAGCGCGCCAACCAATGACAAACCGTCCGAAGCAACCACGACGGACTCTTCGACCGGGAAGGCGCCCGCGCCCAAGCCTGAGGACAAACCCACGCACAAGCCCGAAGCCGACTCTGATGCCGTGCTCGCCTCGCTCATCGGCACCTGGCGGCTGGTCTCGCTGAACGGGCAGGACATCGCGCCGCGCGCCGCGTCACTCCCCAAGCCGCCGACGATTGCATTCGCCGGCGACGCGGGCCTCTCCGGCTTCGCCGGCGTGAACCGCTTCACGGGACGACTCGATAGATCCGGGCTCGCCGACGGCGCGTTCAAGACCTCGCCCCTGGCGATGACCCGCATGGCCGGCCCGCCCGATGCCATGCAGCTGGAGGGCGAGTTTGCCACCGCGCTCTCCAAGGCGACTGCATTCACGCTCGAGGGCGATCGACTGGAGTTGCGGACCGACGCCGCGCCGCTCGCAACGCTGGAACGGGTGAAGTAGACGCGGCCGTGTGTCGGGCGCCGCCGATCCACCCCGCATGCGCAAGCGACGCCGACGCTCTCGGCCCCGACTTGCCGGACGGGGGATCCCGCACGCCCAATCATGCGTCGGTCGTGCTCGCCTTCGCCGGCACCCGAGGTCGGCGACGCGAAGATCGTGTTGCGGCTCGCCCGCGGATCCGTGCGATCAACACCCCACCGAGTGGCCCCGAGGCGCCCGGGACGCCGCCGACCGTCCCCACGCCGCCTACCATCCCGCCCGAACCGCGGCCCCGTCGTCTAGCCTGGTTCAGGACACCACCCTTTCACGGTGGGTACATGGGTTCGAATCCCATCGGGGTCATTGGCGCTCAATCAGAGTCGCGCCCTCGGGCGGCTGCGGCAACCTTCGGTGCCGAACTCCCCCACTTCCGGCTCCACTCCGCCGTCGACCGTTGAGGCCCGAACGGGCCTCTCGTTCTGCATCATTCCTACAGTGAACTACGGCACGGCTCCGCGCGCCCGCCGCGCGGATCATTGCCAGAAACCGGAGCACACATGTCGAGCCACGCGATGTTCGAGGGGCTTGAATCCCGCCAGCTCCTGGCGGGATTCACCGTCACGAACACCCGCGACGCCGGCGCGGGCTCTCTGCGCCAAGCGGTGCTCGATGCCAACGCGGCAGCCGGCGCCGACGTCATTGAGTTTTCCAGCGGCCTGGCCGGCACCATCGCCCTGTCGAGCGGCGAACTCAACGTCTCGGATTCTCTTAGCATCAACGGGCCTGGCGCCAACGCCCTCGCCGTCAACGCGGGAAGCGCCTCGCGCGTGTTCAACTTCACCTCCGGGACCTCGTTCCTCCGCCGCCTGTCGATCACGCGCGGGAGTGCGACCGCCGGCGCCGGAGTCGCCAACGCCGGGACCCTCACCATCGAGGCCTGCGATATCTCTTCGAACAGCGCCGTCGCGGGCGGCGCGATCGCCAACACCGGCACACTGACCGCGCTGGGATCCACGTTTGCATACAACTCCGCCAGCGGGAGCGGCGGTGGGCTCTTCAACGACTCGGGTGCCGGGATGTCGCTCCTGAACTGCACGATCTCCCTCAACTCAACCAGCGGGCAATACGGCGGCGGGATCGACACCCTTGGCACGCTCACCGTCTCCAACTCAACCATCGCGTACAACTTCGCGAGCGCGGGCCGCGCCATCAGCATCCGCGGTGCGGGAAGTGCGACCGCGATCAGCACCATCATCGCCAGCAGCCAATCCAACGTCGTTTACGGCGTGTTCGAGGCCGGCTCGATCAACAACCTGCTCCAGTACTCCGGCGGCGGCCTCACCAACGGCGTGAACGGCAACATCGTCGGTGTCGACCCCTTCATGTCGTCGCTCAGCTGGGCGGGCGGCCCGACCAAGGTGCACGCCCTCCGCGACGGAAGCCCCGCCATCAACAAGGGCGTCAACCCCAACTCGCTGACCACCGACCAGCGTGGCGGCATCTACGCACGCCAGGTCGGCGCCGCCGTCGATGTCGGCGCGTTCGAGTTCGGAGGCGACGACTACGCGAATTCGGGCGACTGGGCGGGCGCGCACGCCATCACGCTGAACGCCGCCGACCACGGAATCGGCGCCGGCGTGCTCGAACAGACCTTCGACACCGACCTCTTCAAGATCGTGCCCGCGACTTCAGGCCTCATCACCATCACGCTCGATGTCCCCGACGGCTTCGACGGCTGGCTCGAGGTCTACAACTCCTCGCACACAAGGCTCGTGCGCGCCAGCGAGTGGGCCAGCGGCCGGGACGAGATCGCCCCGTTCACCGCCACGGCGGGCCAGACCTACTTCATCGTCGTCGGCGGCTTTCGTCAGCCCGACGGCGCGTATTCGGTCCTGATCGCCGATGACCACGCCGACGCGGGCGAATGGACCTACGCGAGCGTGATCACGCTGAACTCCACCGGCGATGGGACTCGCACGGGTGTGATTGACGTTTCCGGCGACACCGACCTGTTCAAGTTCACGCCGGTGTTCTCGGGAACCAACACCATCCTGCTCGACGTCGACAGCGGCCTCGACGGATGGATCGAGCTCTACGACTTTGGTCACAACCTGCTCGCAAGCCGCAACGCCGGCGCGACCAACGGCGACGAAACTCTCGCATGGAGCTTGACAGCCGGGCAGGCGTACTTCGTCCTCGTGGGCGGCTGGCGCAATCCGAGCGGCTCCTACTCGATCCGGATCGACGACGACCACGCAGACTACGGGGCCTGGTCGCGCGCCACCGTCATCTCCCTGAACGCCGAACTCGGCGGCGTCCGCACGGGCGTCGTCGAACGAGTGGACGACACCGACCTCTTCACGTTCGCCGCATCGATCTCGAAAACGATCACCATCACCCTCGATGTCGCCGCCGGGTTCGATGGCTGGTTCGAGCTCTACGACGCCAATCACGGCTATCTGACCAGGCAGAACCTCCGGGGCGCGGGAGGCGACGAGGTACGCACACTCGCCGTTACCGCCGGCCACGCTTACTACATGCTCGTGGGCGGCTGGCGCGTTCCCAATGGCGGTTACACCATCCGGATCAACGACGATCACCCAGACGCCGACGCATGGGACAGCGCCAGCCTCATCACGCTGAACTCCACCGGCGATGGCGCGAGCTCCGGCAACATCGATCTACCGAGCGACACGGACCTCTTCAAGTTCACGCAGGACATTTCCGCGACCACGACCATCTGGCTGGATGTCGCGAGCGACTTGGACGGCTGGTTCGAGCTCTACGCCCCCGACCACTCGCTCATCGTGCGACAGAACGGCGGAGCAACCAACGGCGACGAGTTCTTCTCCTTCACTCCCGTACCGGGCCAGACCTATTTCATCCTCGTCGGCGGCTGGCGAAATCCCGGCGGGGGATACTCAATCAAGATCGACGACGATCACCCCGACTACCGGACGTTTACCGATACGCTGGCACCCTGGCCTCGTGCCAGTGCGATCAGCCTCAACTCCGCGATCGATGGGAGCCGATCCGGCGTGATAGGTGTGACGGGGCGATATACGTTCGACAAGGCGGGAGACACTGATCTTTTCAGGTTCCGCCGCCCCGAGTCGGGCACTGTGACGATCACGCTCGATGTCGCCGCCGGGTTCGATGGCTGGTTCCAACTCTACCGTCACGCGCCGGCATACCTGTTTCTGGAAATGAACAACAAGGCCGCCGGCGGCGACGAATCGGTGAAGATCAACGTGGTTGGCGGCGAGGACTACTACATCCTCGTCGGCGGCTGGCGCGTGCCGAGCGGCGACTACACCATCCGGATCAGCGACGACCATGCCGACGCGGGCGACTGGAGCAACGCCAGCGCCATGAGCATCAACGCTTCTCTCGATTCTCTTGGAGAAGGCAAGGTCGAAGCGACCGGCGACACCGACCTCTTTACCTTCACCTCTTCGGTCTCCGGAGCCCTCACGATCACGCTCGATGCCGCTTCGGGATTCGACGGCTGGTTCGAGGTCTACTCCGCGGATCACACGCTGCTCCGCCGACAGAACCTCTGGGCCGCCGGCGGCGACGAAACGTACCAACTCCCCGTGACCAACACCCAGACGTTTTTCATCCTCGTCGGCGGCTGGCGCGTACCCACCGGCGACTATCGCCTTCTCATCAGCGACGACCACGCCGACGCCGGGATCTGGCCGCTCGCGACCGACATCGCGCTGAGCTCCACCGTCGACGGTTCCGAGACCGGCGTCATCGAGTCCGCCGGCGACACCGATCTCTTCCGGTTCGCCGCCGTCGCCACCGCGAATGCCACGTTCACGCTCGACGCCAGCGACGGGTTCGACGGCTGGTTCGAGGTCTACGACGCCAGCCAGATGCTCCTGCTCCGCAAGAACCTCTGGGGCTCCGGCACCGACGAATCAGGCTCCGTCGCGCTGACGGCCGGCCTGGTCTACTACGTCCTCGTCGGCGGCTGGCGCGTCCCGGATGGGCACTACACGCTCGTCATCAGCGACGACCACGCCGATGCGCTCGCCTGGTCGAGTGCCACCGCCCTCACTCCCAACGAGGACGGGCACGCGGGTGCCCCGGGCCTGATCGAATCCGCCGACGACACCGACCTCTTCCTGTACACGCCCGCCGCCACCGGCGCCGTCACCATCACGCTAGACGCCGTTCGAGGCTTCGACGGCTGGTTCGAGATCTACAACGCCGATTACACCCTCATCCGCCGCGTCAACACAACGGGCGCGGGCGGCGATGAAGTGTGGGGATTCCATCTGACGCAGGGCCAGTCCTACTTCGTGCTCGTGGGCGGCACGCTCGCGCCCAACGGGCGTTACACGTTGAATCTCAACGACTGACCCCGCCCCAACCAACCCCGCGTTCCAAAAACGACAACCCCCGCTTTCGCGGGGGTTTTTCGTCGAGTGGAGGCGACGAGACTCGAACTCGTGACCTCATCCATGCCATGGATGCGCTCTACCAAAACTGAGCTACGCCCCCGAATTGTCACGCCCCGTCGGGCCGCCCAAACACATCGGCCCTTTCCGTGGCGAGCGTGATCGTAGAAGATCGATCGGCGCGGTCAAGGCCGCCAGCAACTCGACCTGTTCGGGCTTGGGCCGGGGGACCGTGCCCCGCGCCGCTTCCCCGCCCGCTCCGATACCCGCGTTATGCGCCCGCGCGCCGCCGTCATCTTCCGAGAACTCTCGTTGCCGCGTTCCCGCCGCCCGCCGACCAAATCACGCCGACCCACCGCGCCGATCGAATAACGCGTTCCGGCCCTGGCCGGCTCCCGGCCGCGTGTGACGCCTGTGACGCCTCGCGCGTCCGTG
>JABWBC010000004.1 GCA_013360695.1 Phycisphaerales bacterium | reverse complement strand
GAGTGCGCCGCGCACGCGCGACACGCCCGATGCAAGCGCCGCCAGCAGAACCGCGCGATTCGTCAGGCTCTTGCTCCCCGGCGGACGCACCGAGACATTCCCGCCGGCGTTCGGCGGGCGCAGCGCCAGCCGCGCCGGAAGGGCGGCCAATTCCTGCGACAGCGTGTCCGCCAACTCTCCCACGCGCCCGTCCCCTCCGCGCCCGACGCCGAGGCGTCCGGGTTCATTCTTCCGAGCCGGCCTTGCGAAAGACCGCGACGATGTCCTCGATCGGCACCACGAACAGGCGGTTATCACCCTCGAAGTCGACGGGGATCGCCTGCTTGGGGTTGAAGAGCACGCGGTCGTAGCGCTTGATGGGGTAGTTCTCGTCGCGTTCGATCTGCGCGCTGATGGCGATCACGCGCCCGGTGAGCGTGGGGATCTCGATCTTGTCGGGCAGGTGAATGCCGGACTTGGTCTGTTTCTTGTCCTCGTCCTTGCGGATCAGCACCCGCTTGCCCACGGGCTCGACGGTTTCGATGCCGCCCTTGGCGGGCGTCCGCGACGGTTTCGATGGTTCCGAAGCGCTCATGGCGGACTGTAGGACGCCCCCACCATCGACCCGATATCCTCGGGGGTGCGAGAAGGGAGCCGCCATGGGCGTCACTGACCTGCGACCGTTCATCCTCGATGTGCCGGACTTTCCGAAACCGGGGATCGTGTTCAAGGACTTCACGCCGCTCTTGGCCGATCCGCGGGCGCTGGCGCTGGCGGTTGAGCTGATGGCCAACCCGTTCCGGGGCATGAACGTCGACCTGGTGGTGGGCGCCGAATCGCGCGGGTTCATCTTCGGCATCGCGATCGCCCAGGCCCTTTCCGCCGGCTTTGTACCGGTGCGCAAGCCGGGCAAGCTGCCCAGGAAGGTGCGGGCGGTCGATTACTCGCTCGAATACGGCAAGGACCGCCTCGAGATCCACGCCGACGCGATCTTGCCCAAGCGCCGCGTGCTGGTCGTCGACGATCTCCTGGCAACTGGCGGCACGCTGAATGCCTGCTGCGACATGGTCAGGCAGGCCGAAGCACACATCGTGGGCACCGCGGTGCTGATCGAGCTGCTCGCTCTCAAAGGCCGAGCCCGCGTCGAGTCCTACGGCTCGGTCCACGCCGTGCTGCAGCTCTGAGCCGAACGCGGCGAGTGGGGTGAATCTGAAATCTCGGATCTGAAATCGGATTCCGAGTCGGAAGAGTTGCACGCCGGCTGGATGGACGCCCGGTTCGAGAGGGCGCATCGCGGCCGCTGGTTCCTTTGCCGCTCGGAAGCACGGCCGCTTCATTTCTTCTCTTCCCCACTCCCGATTCCCGACTCCCCACTCCCGCCGAATGACGTGCGTCACGACGTGAGTGCCATTCGATTTCGTGACTGCTTCAAAACGAACAACCCCTCGTTGCCGAGGGGTTGTCGGGATCAGTCATTCATTCTCAGCGGTTCTCAGAGAGAGCCGTGAGGAGTTGTCGACTTAGCGGCGGCGACGGCCGGCGACCAGACCACCGAGGCCCAGGAGAGCCAGCGAGGCCGGGGCGGGGATCACGACGGTGGCGCCGTCGGTCGGATCGAAGGTGATCGACGTGGGCGAGCCGGTCGTGTTGGTCGCGTTGGTGTACACGCGGTAGCTGTTGATGCGATCCAGCGGGGCGTCGAAGTTGATGTTCGTGCCCTGGCCCGCACCGATGACGAAGGTGAACTTGTAGCCCAGGGCGGGGTTCTTGTTGTCGAAGTTCGCGCCCGAGGCCGACGGCGAAGCCTGCTTCACCGAGATGCCGCCCGCGGCAAGGTCGCCGTCGTTGGCAACGTCCGCGATGCGGAGGCTGCTGCCCGAGCGGAAGGCCTTCTGCGTCTGGGCGCCGAAGTTGAACTGGCCGGCGCGGAAGTCACCCGTGTCGAACATGGTGTTCGAGGCGTCGAAGCTCGACGAGGTGAGGTTGTGGATCACGGTCGACAGGCCGACGGCCGTGCCGGACGTGGGGTTGCCCCAAGCGTACCACACCTGAACCTCGATCGTGTCGCCAGCAGCGCCACCGACGCTGTTAGCGGCCGCGCCACCCTGGGTGACGTTGCGGACGAGGATGTCGATCTTGCCAGGGCCAGCGTTGGCGGCAGCGGCGAGACCAGCGAGAGCGATAAGAGCAGCAATCTTCTTCATAGGTCGGAACCTCCTTGCCCCAAACATGCCACACGATCCAGGCTTTGCCACCCTTCTGCTCGGTTTATTTGGCGCAGTCGCAAAATTCCCTCGAATCGACTCAGACCTCACAATCAGAGCACCCGAGCAATCACCTCCCGACCTCGCCCCCACCTTGCTTTGACCTGGGAACATCCGCTCGATCCCAATCGTGCCATCGACTGTTGGTCACGATCGTCGGATCCACCCACGGACCCAACAGTCGATCCACCGTCTCACGGAGCCGGGACGGCTTGCGTGAGTCCGAGAACCGGCCCACAAGGACAGGGCCGTGCGACCGCGGAGCTCGCCCGAGCTTCGAATGGCGATCAGAAAGGAGCTGATCCGCGTCAGCGCCAGAGCCGAGGCGGCCTGGCATGACCCTGCGCCGTCGTTCTTAGAGCGGTTTCAGTTCAAACGGCGCGTCTACCCATTTCGTATTGCCCATTGCCGCAGGGCCGCACTCGACGCTCCACTTCGAGCGCGACGGCTTTAGTGAAGTACCGTCCCGCCTTCAAAGACCCGGCCGACCGCGATCAGCGGAAGCCGAGCGGGTCCAAAAACACAACCCCCCAGCCGAAGCCGGGGGGTTGGTTGGATCAAGTCCAATCGCAAGGCCAGAGACTCTTTCGAGTCAGAGGCCCACCGCTGGATTAGCGGCGGCGACGGCCGGCGACGAGACCGCCGAGGCCCAGGAGAGCCAGCGAGGCGGGAGCCGGGATGACGACGGTGGCGCCATCGGTCGCATCGAAGGTGATGTCCTTCGGCGTGCCGGTGGTGTTCGTCGCGTTGGTGTACACGCGGTAGCTGTTGATGCGGTTGGTCGGGGCATCAAAGTTGATGTTGTAGGTCTGGCCAGCGCCGACGACGAAGGTGAAGGCGTAGCCGAGAGCGGGGTTGTTGGCGTCGAAGTTCGAGCCCGAAGCCGAGGGGGAAGCCTGCTTCACGGAGATACCACCCGCGGCCACGTCGCCGCCGTTGCCGACGTCAGCGATGCGGAGGGTGTTGCCAGCGCGGAAAGCCGCCTGGGTCTGAGCGCCGAAGTTGAAGCGACCAACGCGGTTGTCACCGGTCGCGAACGTCGTGTTCGAGGCGTCGAAGTCGGCCGACGTGATGTTGTGGATCACGGTCGAGAGGCCGAGGGCCGTGCCCGATGAGGGGTTGCCCCAGTAGTACCAGCACTGCACCTCAACGGTGTCGCCGGCGGCCGCGTTCACGCTGTTGGCAGCGGCGCCGCCAGCGGTGACGTTGCGGACCAGGATGTCAATCTTGCCCGGACCAGCGTTGGCAGCAGCGGCCAGGCCAGCGAGCGCAACAAGAGCAGCAATCTTCTTCATCTGAAAATCTCCTCACTAATCTCTCTGTGAAAAAACACTACCCGAATACCACAGTTCCGTTGAGAACGAACGACTCGTTCCTGACCCACCATGACGATACGGGCAACCGCTCGTCTTTGCAACACCTTTTATCACCAGATTCCGCCGATTTTTCTCAAGCGCGGAATAAACCCTACCTCCCTTCCACCCCCCGCGAGGGCGCGGATTGCCCGACACGTCCGATACGCACCGGACGCCCCCAGGATGGCCGCCAAACCGTTTATTTTCAGAGACTTGGGCTACGGAAGGCCAAGGACGCGGGCCTTTTCCGCCCATTCCGCCTGCTCGCGCTTGTTGTCCGTTCCCAAACGAGTTCCTTGTCCAGAGATCGCGTCCTTCAGGGCCTGGACTTCCAGCCGGCTTAGCCGAACAGAATCCAATTCATAATCCTGCCAGGCCTCAACCGTGATGGGCACGATCTCACGGAGCAGGGCCAGCATGGCGGTCGCGTAGTCCCGGATCTCGGCCTGGGCGTGGGAATCAATGCGCAAGCCTAGGAACCGCAGTGTGTTATGCAAATCACATTTCCAGTACCACTCGGTGTACATGTTGACCGGGAGGGCGATCCGGGCCAGCTCGCGGCTGACCCCCTGCTCGGTCAGGCCCAGATAGCGCGGGTAAAACTCCTCGACCGACTTCAGATAGTCCAGGAACTGCTGGGCCGTCTTTGCTTCCTGGGCATCGTCGGTCTTGAAGAGCTCCTCGCCGCCCTGGCGGTTCGAGCCCGACTGCTTTCGCACGGCGTCGAGGCTTGGGACGTAAAACCGATCCGGGAGGATCGAATAGCGGGCCGAGTATTCGTTGACGTTGGCGGTGCGATGTCGGATCCACTGGCGGGCCACGAAGATCGGCATGGCAACGTGGAACTTCAATTCCACCATCTCGAAGGGAGTGGTGTGGCGATGGCGCAATAAATACCGGATCAGGCCGCGATCCTCGTTCACTTGCTTGGTGCCGGCACCGTAGGAAACGCGGGCCGCCTGAACGATCGCGGAGTCTGCGGTCTGGCCCTGTGGCACCAGCCTCGGCATGACGTCCACGAGTGCCAGGAAACCGTGCTCATGGACCTTGACCTCGCGGCGGGCGGCGCCGCGCATGACGTCGACCAGCGGCACCTCGGGCGCGATGGATCGAATCGACACTCCCCCACTCATGCCAACCTCCGTGCTTGGCGTCGCGTCAACCCGCACGCACGCGCCCTCCTTGGTGGTGTCGCTCATGCCGCGAGGGTATCGCGGCGCGCGCCGATTTTCACGCGTGAAAATGAGCGAGTCAGCGAAACAGCGAGGCAGCGAGACAGGGGAAAAGAAAGAAGGCGACGCGGGCGAAAGTACGTGGTTTGCCGGAGGAAAAAGCCGTTCGCACCACGCAACCGACAGGATGTTCACACCTTGGGGACCAGCGTGATCGTGGTCGTGCCCTGGAGCTTGCCGCGGCGGTAGGTCAGTTCGACGGGCTGGCCCGGCGCGTAACCGCCGAGCACGCGGACGAGTTCGGCGATGTCGCGCACGGGCTTGCCATCGATCGCGGTGATGATGTCGCCCTTGCGCAGGTCGATTTTCGGGCCGCTCTTGCGGAGGCGGTCGGGCATGGCAGAGACGATCGGGCCTTCGCCCTGGCCCCAATCGACCTCGATTCCGAGGCTGGCGGCGCCGGGCGGGATCTCCTCGGGCACGGCCTGGAGCGCCTTCACCCAAGCGCGATAGTCGAGGTTGATCTGCTTGATCGGCTTTTCGAGGACGGCCTCGAACGCCGCCACGCCCGTCGGGTCCTTCTCGAAAGTCTCGCAGTACTTGGCGTACCACGGGCCGAGCTTGCCCTGATCGGACAGAAAGAGAAAGAGCGTGCGTGCCTGGGCGTACATGGCGAGCGGGCGTCCAGTCATGAATCGGTCGCGCGGGAGGGCGCACAATTTCTCGATCTGCATCAGCAGGCCGGCCTTTTCGAGGCGTTTGACGGTGTTGGATCGCCAGCTGGTGGCGGGCACGAGCTTGCCCTCAGGATCGAGGTCGTAGTCTTCGACCAGGCTGCACAGGCCTTCCATGACCCAGATGGGGTGCATCTGCCCGCGGCGGGTGCAATCGCGCCAGTGAAGGACGTGCATGAACTCGTGGCGGAAGCTCGACCCGAGGTCCTGGGCAACGAGGCGTTTGTCGTCGTGGGAGTATGAGCCGCCGATGCCCTGGCCGTTGTTCATGGCAACCTGGCCGTAGGTCGCAAAGGCCCAGCGGAGGAACTCCTTGCGATTGGGGAGGATGACGACGGCCCACGCGTCGTTGGCGGCGGCCTCGGGAGAAACGTCGGTGAAGAGAACGTCCTCGGCCCAGCGCCCGATGAGGTCGATCTCGGCCTTGGCGGCGTCAAAGGACTTTGGATTGAAAGACGAGAGATAGACCAGACGCAGGTCTTCGTTGAGGCCGGCGTCTCGAGCGCTGGGAAACTCCTTTTTGGCGGCGGCGGCGTTGGCGTCGCGGTGCCGCTTCAGCACCTCGCCCCAGTTGGAGAGGAGTCGCTCGAACGGCTCGCGGGTGGCGGGGTCGGTGCGGATGGTCGCGAGATATGGGTCGGCGGCGAAATGGCGTCGATCCACAAAGCCGTGCTCGATCGAGTCGACCACGGCCTCCATCGCTTCGGCGGCGCGGCCCTGCATGGAGAGGGCGCACCCGAGGTTGTAGCGTGGCACGAAGTTCTGCTCGTCGAGGGGGATCAGGGCGCGGAGGGCCTCCTCGGACGCCTTCCAGTCCTTCCTTTCGAAGGCGTCGAAGGATCGCTTGGTGAGCTCCGCGATGCGAGCTTCGCGCTGCTTGTTGGACTGCGCGGGCGGGCCGAGGTCTTCGATCTCGGGGTCGGCGGTCTGGGCAATCGCTCGGGTTGGACAGCCCGTCACGAGCAGCGGAGCAACGAGCGCAGGGGCCGCCATTGCCGCGGCGTGGATGACGGCGGAGAGGATCCGGCGGGAGGCGGTGGAGGTTGGATGCTTCTTGGCCATTCGGAGGGTGCCGGGTGTTTGACGCTTGGTAGACCTTTCCGGTTCGCCTGGTCGAACTCGGAGGATCACATCAGTTCGACAACCGCCCTCGCTGACGCTCGGGCAACTGAAAAGGCAAGTCGATCATCTGACGTTTAGTAGTTCGGCGATCGCGGCGGGATAGGCGAGGCATTCCTGCTCGAAGACGCGGGCCGCGAGGGTGTCGGGCGTGTCGCCGGGGAGCACGGGGCAGCGGCGTTGGAGGAGGATCCGGCCCGAGTCGTAGCGATCATCGACGAGGTGGACGGTGCAGCCCGATTCGGTCGCGCCGGACTTGAGCACGGCCTCGTGCACGTGATGGCCGAACATGCCCGGGCCGCCGAACGCGGGGAGGAGGGCTGGATGGATGTTGATGATCTTGCCGCGGTATTGCTCGGGGACCTCGATGAGCTGGAGATAGCCCGCGAGGACGACGAGATCGGCGTGGGCGTCGTCGAGGAGCTTGGCGAGGGTGTCGCGCGGGATGCGGCCGGGGATGATGGTGGTCTTGAGGCCGCGGGCCCGGGCGCGATCAACGCCGACGCAGTGACGCGAGGCGATGGCGAGCGAGACGCGGGCGTTGAGGCTGGCGTCGTCGATGCGGTCCTGGAGGTTGAGGAGCGTGCGCCCGCCGCCGGAGAGGAGCACGACGAGATTGGCGGGGTGGGAGTGCATGGTGGCGGGCGGACCTGGTCGGGCGGCTGGCCGGTTCGTGGATGAGATCAGCGGCCCTGTGCGGGCGGGCGAAGGGGCGAAGTCCGGCGGGGGGGAAGTCATCCGGCACAAGTGACCCGCGATGGAGATTGTGGCCGGGTAAGTCGCGACGGGCAAGTGTGTGACGTTTGGGTCTGGGGCGTCGAACCGGAGCGAGCCGGGCCGCGGTCCCACAACAACCGAGACGACGCCGAGGGGCGGTGCAATGGGGAGATGAGGACGAGGACGGGAACGCGGACGGTACCGGCGGTGAACCGGGCCGGCCGTGGCGGCCGGGACAGAGGAGATCACGGCGTGTACGCTGATGCCAACCCATGGGCGACACTCCCGCCAATCCGCCGTTGCTGTTGCGCCTGATCGCGTCGCTGGGCGCGTGGGTGATTGATGTCGGCCTGTCGGCGGCGCGGGCGATGTCGTGGCTGGGGCGATTCACGCGGTTCACGGGCGCGTTCTTGCTGGGCCTGCGGGCGGTGCGGACGTGGAACAAGCGTGATCGCCTGTGGGCGCAGATTTTCTTCGTGGGCGCGGCTTCCGTGCCCGTGCTCGCGCTCACGGGCGCATTTATCGGCATGATCCTGGCGATCGAGGGCTACTTGCAGTTTGCGTCGATCGGGCAGGAAGGACGCCTGGGCGGCGTGATCAACGTGTCGCTGGTGAAGCAGATCGGCCCGGTGCTGGCGGCGGTCATGCTCGCGGGGCGGGTCGGCTGTGCGCTCACGGCGGAGCTGGGCTCGATGCGCGTGACGGAGCAGCTCGACGCGATGCGGGCGATGGCGGCGGACCCGATCCGCGTGCTGGTGGTGCCGCGCGTGTTGGCGTGCATCCTGATGATTCCGCCTTTGACGCTGATCTCGAACGTGTGCGGCATCGGGGGCGGGTGGTACATCACGACGCGTTTCTACACGGCGGACCCGACGCAGTATTGGCACTACACCGAGATGTTCGTGGGGTGGTTCGACATCGTGAACGGGCTGGTGAAGGCGGTGTTCTTCGGCGGGGCGATCGGGCTGATCGCGTGCTTCAAGGGGTTCAATTGCCGCCCGGGCGCGGAGGGCGTGGGGCGGGCCACGACCGAGTCGTTCGTAACCAGCTTCCTGGCGATCATCATGATCAACCTGGTCCTGGCGAAGGTGCTAAACGACGTCAAGATCATGATCCAGGGCGGTCAGATCGACTCGGTGTTCCGGTAGAGCCTCGAAGAGAGGACGATTCAACGCGGAGGGCGCCGAGATCGCGGAGAAAGAAGGGAACTCGAAGGGCGCCAAGAGATCGAAGGAACGCCGAACTCAGAGCAATCCGAGGAACGCGGAGCAGAGCGGGAATGGGGAATGGGAAACGGGGAGTTGGGAGTGGTGAAGGGCAGAGGAAGCAACGCGGAAGTTGCGGAGAAGTGTTGAAATCGAAGGGCTCGAAGATCGCGGCGAAGCCGTGCCGGAGCAAGGCCGCTCGTTGCTCGTGAACGAACTCCAAGCACCGCGAGGTTGCTTGGCGATTCGGGTCAGCGAACCTCATGGGGCGGGCGCGTCAGGAGCCGCGGCGCTGCCTTTCGGGGTCGACCAGCACGGCGTACATCGAGGCCGGATTCCAATCGAGCGAGGCGTCGATGGCGCGGGCCCGGCGCAGGGCCTTGGCGTAGAGCAAGGGATGGCGTGAGCGCCCGTCCCTTTGGCCGCGCGAGGTCGGGCGGGTAATGAGCGAGGCGTGAAGGCGGTTTGTGCCGGCGCCGCCGAAGCGGAAGATGTCGCCGGTCGGGAAGATGGCGCGGAGGCAGCGCGGCGAATACTGACGCCAGCCGTGCGGGCCGTAGAGGTCGAGGGCGGCCTCGCCGGGCACGAAGTGGGCGTGTATTCCGCGTGGCGAGAGACGTGAGCGGAGGCGCTCGATCGCCCCACGATCGTCTTCGATGTGTTCGAGCGCGGTGGCGGAGACGATGAGGTCGGCGCGTGGGATCAACTCGAGGTCAAGCGTCGCGATATCTCCGACGATGAGACTCGGGCGAAGGGGTCCGATCGGCTGGTCGCTCCAGTTCTTGCGTTGGGCGATGTCGATGCCGACGTAGTCTCCCGCGAGGCCCGCGTCGGCGAGATGGGGCGCGGTGAAGCCGGCGCCGCAGCCGAGATCGATGATGGTGATGGGATCGGGCCCGAAGCGTTCAAAGGCCAGGCGGCCGACCCATGAGAAGAAGGCGGCCGCGTCGTGTCGTGCGGGCGACCAGGCGGGATTGAACGCCGCATCGCCGGGTCCGGGGAGGGTGACGACACGTTCCTGGCGCGATTTCGCGGCGTTTTCGGCGTTGCGTTGGCGGTGGAACTGCATGTAGGCGCGGTGCTCGCCGCTCGAGAGTTGGCGGTCGCCATTGATCGCGGCCGGATCGGCGATCATCGTCATGGAGTACCCATCGACGAAAGCAAACAGCCCTCTGCAGGAAAGTCGGCGTCCGGCAACACCATCATTCCGTGGTGGCGAGAAGCGGCTCGCCGCCAGCGGCGTCCACTCAGGCTCGTGCTGGCGTCAACGGCCTGCGCGAGGCGGCGACGACCAGCATCGCGATCATGCCGATGGTGGCGAAGCCCGAGGCGGGGAGCGTCCAGCCCATGGCGGCCAGGCCGTCGTTGCGGAACTCGGGGTTCGGGCCGTCGGTCTTGGGCATGACCATGAGGGCGGCCTCGAACTCCCAGGTCTTTTCGCGGAGTTGCGGGATCGCGAGTTCCCGGCCTTCGCGCTCGGCCTTGGCGCGGGCACGCTTGTTGGGGAAGGCCATTTTCTGGTGCGCGAAGCCGCCCTCAGGAAGGAACTCGTAGAAGTCGAAAGTCCAGCGGTGTTTATTGATCTCGCCCCATGTGGTCGGATCGGCGCCGGGCTCGGGCGTGCGCGTCACGATCACCAGGCGATCGCGCACCTCGCCGGCGTTCATCTTGGCCTGGAGCTCGGGGAGGTCCATGTTGGTCGCCGACGCGAAGCGGAGCACGCCCATCCAGTCGTCGTGCGGCGCCAGGCCCGGCAGGCGCGGGTCGAGCGGAAGGACAACGGGGAGCGAGAGCTTTGCGTCGCCGTAGGACACGATGAGCTTCTTGCCGGAGGGCGATGCCTCGTCGAGCAGCGAGACGGGGCGTCCGGCGTAGTTGAACTCGCGGACGCCAACGCGCTTGAATGCGAATTGCTCGCGCGGGTTCTCGCGGTGGTACGAGCCGACGCGACGGGCGGCGGAGATGCCCGAGCCGATGGCCGCGGCGGCGAGAAGGGCGGCGAGGAGGATGGCCGTGGCGCGAGTCATGGAGCGATGGTAGCGCGATCGTCCCAAACACACGCGCGGGAGCGGGCGAGTCGCGACAATGCGGCGCTCGGATTCGGGAAATGGGATTAGGCAACGGAAGAGCGCGGCGGCAGCGCTCAACCCGGCGGCGGGTGGATACTCGCTCAGGTCCGCCATCGGAAGGTCGGAAATCCCGCCCGGTTGGGATCAGTGCGCCGGCTTGGTTTCGGAATGCGAGGGCGCGGCGTGAGAATCGGCCGGAGCGGCGGTGTCAAAGAGGCCCGGGGTGGTGCCGGAGCGCGGGCGGCTCTGATTGGCCATGTTGGGCCAGGGCGAGGTCGCGTCGGGCTTGGCGTGGGCGCCGGCGTGCAAGTGGGCCTCGTGCTCCAGCTCATTGAACTTTTCCGCGCCGACCTTTTCGAGTAGGCGGTTTCGGGCGTGCAGGTAGAGGGGCTGGCTTGGGGCGACGCGCTCTTCGGTGCCGTCGTCCTTCTTTTCGTAGCGGTTGATGTGCGAGCCGCCGGTGCCACCCTGGATGATTTCTCCGGCCTTCCAAGTATAAATCCGGTTGCGGACGCCCAGGTCCATGGCGGTGAAGCCCATGAAGAGGATGACGCCGAAGAGGCAGAAGAGGAAGATGACGCTGTTGATGGGGTTGTCGTAGCGGAGCTGCATGAAGTACATGGCGACGATGGTCGCCTTGACGACGGCGATGGAGAGCGCGACCACGACGTTCACCCAGCCGGGGAGAACGATGTGGAAGAACTGCTGGGCCCAGTGCTCGGCGCGCGAGGCGAAGACGGTCGCGGCGGTGAGCACGAGCAGGAGGGTGAGCACGGTGCGGAGCGTCATCACGGGGAGGATGACGTGCCCGTGCTTATGGCCGGACTCGAACCCGTGGGGGTCGACCTGCTCGGCGTCGCTCTTGGCGAAGTTCTGGTGGGGATGGACGTGGTCGTGGTGGGCCATGGGTTCCTCCGCGATGGGCCGCGGGATGCGAGCGATCAGCCGATGAGGTACAGGAGGGGGAAGAGGAAGATCCAGATGAGGTCGACGAGGTGCCAGTAGAGCCCGACGACTTCGACGCCGGTGTAGTGATGAGGGCCGTAGTGGCCCTTGCGGGCCTTGAGGTAGACCCAGAAGATGAGGCACATTCCGATGAGGACGTGGAGGGCGTGGATGCCCGTGCCGCAGTAGTAGATGCCCCACCAGAGGGGCTCGTGCGGATCGGTGGCGAAGGGGTAGGCGAAGAAGGAGCCGCCCGGGGCCTTTCCGGCGGACCACTTGGGGATGTACTCGAAGGTGAGCTTGATGGCGATGAACGCCGCGCCGCAGAGCACGGTGATGAGCAGGTTGCGCTTCAGGGCCGCCTGGTTGTTGAGCTGGGCGTGGTGGATGCTGACGGCCATGGTGTAGCTGGAGAGCAGCAGGACCACGGTGTTCAGGCCACCCCAGCGCCAATCGAGGTAGGCCGAGCCATTGGCCCACGCCTCGGGGTAGAGCATTCGGAAGATGGCATACCCGACGAAGATGCCGGCGAACAGCAGCACTTCGGTGGTGAGGAAGAGCCACATGCCGAGCTTGCACGCGTCGAACTCTTCTTCCTTGCTGCGATAGTGATTCGCGGCCTGGTATTTCTTCCAGAGCGGCGCGTCGCCGAAAGATGTGGAATGTGCCGGGAGGGTGCTCATCAGTGAATCCTCGCGGGGCGAAGGCTCGCCCCGTGGTTGATCGTCATCGTCTCAGTGCTTTTCGGCCGCGAAGTTGGACGCGGGGATGGGGTAGTCCTTGGGATCCCAGTGAGGCGGAACGGTGGTCTCGAAGTCGTACGGGCCGTGCTTGACGAGCGGCTCGTGATGGAAGTTGTGCTCAATGGGCGGGCTGTCGGTCTCCCACTCGAGGGAGAGGCCGCCCCAGGGGTTCTTGGGCGCGGGTCGTCCGGCGACGAGGGAATGGATGAACACGAAGAGGTGGACGAGGAAGCCGAGAAGGAGGATGAACGAGCCGTAGGTGCTCCACTGGTGGAGTTCGGTGAACTCGGGGATGTAGGTGGCGTAACGGCGGGGCATGCCGCGGGTGCCGA
The DNA here is from genome assembly GCA_013360695.1 of Phycisphaerales bacterium. Taxonomy (GTDB): domain Bacteria; phylum Planctomycetota; class Phycisphaerae; order Phycisphaerales; family UBA1924; genus JABWBC01. Next base: position 48,557 of record JABWBC010000004.1, on the reverse strand, counting down.
GGATGAACTGGGTGAAGAAGGTAAGGTTGAAACCGATGAAGACGAGGCAGGCGCCGACGATGGCCCAGCGCTCGTTGTACATCTTGCCGAACATCTTGGGCCACCAGTGGTGGATGCCCGCGACGAAGGAGATGATGGTTCCGCCCATCATGACGTAGTGGAAGTGGGCGACGACGAAGTAGGAGTCGTGGAGGTGGAGATCGGTGGAGAGGGTTCCCAGGGGGAGGCCGGTGAGGCCGCCGATGGTGAAGAGGAAAAGGAAGAAGAGGGCGTAAACCATGGGCGCGGTGAACTGGATGGAGCCCTTGTAGAGGGTGGCGACCCAGTTGAAGACCTTGACCGCGGTCGGGATGGCGACCAGGAAGGTCAGCGCGGAGAAGACGGCGGAGGCCATCTCGCCCATGCTGGCGAACATGTGGTGGCCCCAGACGAGGAACGAGACGAAGGCGACGCCGAGCGAGGCGAAGGCCATGGCGCGGTAGCCGAAGATCTTCTTGTGGGCGTGGACGGTGATGAGCTCGCTGATGATGCCGAAGGCGGGCAGGATCATGACGTACACGACGGGGTGGCTATAGAACCAGAAGAAATGCTGGAAGAGGACGGGATCGCCGCCGATGGCGGGGTCGAAGATGCCGACGTGGAAGAGTCGCTCGAAGATGAGGAGCAGGAGGGTGATGCCGATGACGGGCGTGGCGAGCACCTGGATGATGGCGGTGGAGTAGATGGCCCAGACGAAGAGGGGCATGTCGAACCAGCCCATGCCGGGGGCGCGGAGCTTGTGGACGGTGACGACGAAGTTGAGACCGGTGAGGATGGAGCTGAAGCCGAGCACGAATGCCGCGCCGATCATGAGCACGACGCGCATGTAGACGTCCCAATCGGTGGACGTGCTGTAGGGGGTGTAGAAGGTCCAGCCGGTATCGACGCCGCCCATGATGATGGAGACAACGCCGAGCACGGAGCCGACGACGTAGACCCACCAGCTGAGGAGGTTCAGTCGTGGGAAGGCGACGTCCTTGGCGCCGAGCATGATGGGGAGGAGGAAGTTGCCAAGGGCGCTTGGGATTCCGGGCACGATGACCATGAAGACCATGATCGCGCCGTGCAGGGTGAAGATGCGGTTGTAGATGGCGTGTCCGGCCGCCACGGCGCCGCCGGCGTCCTGGAACACCTGGCCGGTGATCTTGCCGTTGACCATGGTGGTCGGCTGGAAGAGCTCGACGCGGACGGCGAGGGCGGCGACGCCGCCGAGGAAGAAGAGAGTGAGCACGGCGGCGAGGTACATGACGCCCAGCTTCTTGTGGTCGATCGTGGTCGCCCACGCCCACATGGTGGAGACCAGGCCGCCCTTGGGCGCCAGGTAGCTTCCCTCGTCGTGGTGCCCGCCAACCGCGTGCGAACCGTGATGATTGATCGTGCTCATGTCTTCGTTCCCGTCCGCTTTGGCGGCTTTCTCACTCACGCGTAGGCGCCGGGCGATCCGGTCGGCTGCGCGGCGTTGGTCGGTGTTCTGTTTACTTCTGGCCTTCCGCCGGCTTGTGATTCACGCTGATGGTCTTCATGTACTCGATGATGGCGGCGACGTCGTCCTCGGAGAGGATGCCCTTGAACGAGGCCATCTGCGGGCCATAACCCGCGACGAGCTTCTTGGCGGGCTCGTAGATGGACTCGCGGACGTACGCGTCGTCCACCACGCCGGAGGTTCCGTCGGTGAAGGTCTCGGTCTTTCCGAAGGCGTCCTTCCACGAGGGGCCGGTGTTCTTGGAGCCGTCGATCGAGTGGCACGACGCGCACTGGATCGTGTAGAGGCGTTTGCCCTTCTCGACGGGGGTCAGGCCCGCGCCGCTCCAGCTGTCGACGATCTTGGCCCAGGTCTCGCGCGGGACCATGCGGACGACGGCGGCCATCTCGGAGTGGGAATCGCCGCAGTACTCGGCGCAGAAGAGCCAATGGTCTTGATAGGGCGTGCCGGCGAAGGGGCCGGCCTCGAGCTTCTTTTCGCCCTTGATGGGCCCGGAGGTGAAGCCGTAGTAGGTGTAGCGGTTGGGCATGACGTCGAACTTGCCGCGGAAGTCGGGGACCCAGAAGCTGTGGAGCACGTCGTTGGAGACCATGCGGAGCTTGACGGGAGTCTCGGCGGGCATGTAGAAGATGGGGATTTCCTTGGCGGAGCCCAGCTTTTCGCGTTCGGTGGATTCGGCGCCGTTGGGATAGATGATGCGCCAGTCCCACTTGGCGGCCCGGACGTCCATCTCGATCGCGCCGGCCGGCGCGACGGAAAGATCGAGGTAGCCCTGGAAGCCCTTGAAGAACATGACGGCGAGGATTCCCAGCGGGATCACGGTCCACAGGGTTTCCAGCACGGTGTTGTGCGAGGAGCTGACGAGGGCGACGGGCGTCGCGCGGCGCTTGTACTGCACGCTCCAGAGCACCGTCAGGCCCATGAGCACGACAAAGAAGAACGCCGAGATCCAGAAGATCCAGGCGAAGGTCTCCTCGACCATCTCGGCGTGGTGCCCGGTGCCCCCGGTGCCGAAGATGAAATCGCGAAGTGCGTTGCCCTCGGCGAGGGTCGCGCTCAACAGGCCGTGCTCGAACAAGGAAGTCATCATCGACGCCTCACCTTCCGGCGACGGCCGGGCCACGCGCGCCCGCCATCGATCGGCTACTTGAACTCAACAGATCACCATCGAGCATCGCGGCACGCCGGCGACGCTTGAGAACCTCGGACACGCGGAGACCGATCACCAGCCCGCCCAGACCCAGCAGCGTCAGCCCGCCGCCGAGCTGCATCACGCGGAAGGCCTTGACGGCGTAGCCGCCGGCGGCGGCGTCGTACATGTAACAGAAGCCGACGACGCGATCGGCGATGGTCTTGCTGATCTTTCCCTCGGACGCTTCGAGGATGGCGAGCTTGACCTGGGTGGCCTGGTCCTTGCCCGCGTAGCCGTACATGTATCGCGCGACGCGCCCGTCGGGGGTGATGAGCATGTAGCCGATGGGGTGCCCGTATTCGCCGTTGGGGAGCTTGGTGAAGCTCCAGCCCATGGCGTCGGCGAGGGCCTTGGAGGTTTCGGCGGGCGAGGTGTGGAAGTGCCACCCGCCGGCGACGCCGGTTTCCTTGCCGCGGTTGTAGGACTCGAGCTGGTTGACCTTGTAGGCGTTGGCCTCGGCGGTTGTTTCGTCGGGGTTGATGGAGAAGACCAGGGCGTTGAAGTCGTGGCCGACGGCGTAGGAGATCTCGTTGTAGGCCTCGGTCAGTTTGGCGATGACGACGGAGCAGACAACGGGGCAGCGGTAGTAGCCGAGCACGAGCACGGTGGGCTTGCCGTGGCGCTGGCCGTCCTCGCCGAGCGGGAAGTAATCGCCGAGCTTGACCTTGGCTCCGTCGCTGTTGGTGAACTCAAGATCGAAGGGGAGCGCGGCGCCGAGTTTCTCGTCGACGTCGAGGCGCTTGATCGCTTCGGGCTGCTGGTTGAGCACGCCCCCGGAGAACTGGGCGCTCGTAACGGCGGGCACACCCATCAGGGCGGCGAGCAGGCCGAACCGGACGGCGCGGGCGAACCGACCAGCGCGCGGCGACGTCCGCGGGTCGTGCTCGCGGTTCGGCGTCGTGTTGGTCGTCATAGGCGTCATTGGCCTGCTGGTCCTGCTCCGTTTCGGATTCGCTCGCGTGGGCTGGTGCGGCCCCGCTCGCTCACTTCTTCTCGGCGTACTTGGCGACGACTCGGTCCATCGCGTCGCTCACGGGGATGCGATAGACGCCCGGCTTGTCGGCGACGAAGCCGTATTCGTTCTGTTCCTTGGCGATGCGTTCCTTGGTGGCATTGGCGTCGGCGCTCATGACCGTGGTCTCTTCGCGCGCGGCGCGGGTCTGCCACGCGAAGTGATTGAAGAAGACCACGAGCAGGCCGACGGTGACAAAGACGCTCATGGTGAGCACGAAGAACGAGACCAAGAGCGACGTGGCGCTGGCGGTCGCGGTGTGCTCACCCTGGGGCACGCCCTCCTCGGCCGAGTGGCGGTGCCAGGTGTCCGGGTGCTCGTGCTCTTGGGGCAGGAAATGTGCTTCGTGCTTGGACATGCGACTGAACCACCTTGGTCTTCGCCGGCTCTCGTCGAACCGGAGTCATCTTTGCCGAACCAAACCACGCTCTTCCACGCCGATCTTCGCCGAATCTCCGCGAAGTCAGCCGCCAAACTCACACATAATTCCGGTGCTCCAGCGCCTCGCCGAGGCGCGGGTCATTGACGCCCACGAGCGGCCCGGAGGTCACCTTGCCGACGATCAGCCAGCCCAGGAGGCCCAGAACGCCCAGCACCGCACCGGCGTCGATCCAGATCAGCCCCCAGCCGACGGGGTCGGCGGCGTTCCCGACATGCACCACGGGGCGAACAACCCAGAACATGTCGATCACATGGGCCGCGATCGACCAGACGGCAAAGAACGCGATCGTCGTGGGGTTCCGCTTGATGCCGCGGAACAGCATGATGACGAACGGCAGGGCGAAATGCGAGACGATGACGGCGACGCCAACCATCGGCCACGCGCCGTGCTCGCGCATGTGGAAGAAGGCCGTCTCCTCGGGGATGTTGCTGTACCAGATCAGGAAGTACTGGCTGAAGGCGATGTAGGCCCAGAAGACCGTGAAGCTGAAGAGCAGCTTGCCCAGGTCGTGGAAGTGTTCGCTGGTGACGGCGCCTTCCATCTTGCCGGCGCGCCGGAGCAGGGCGAGGATGAGGATCATCGTCGCGGTGCCGACGTACGCGCTGCCGGCGAAGAAATAGACGCCCCACATGGTGCTGAAGAACTTGAAGTCGATGGACATCAGCCAGTCGAAGCCCGCGAAGGCGGTCGACAGGGCCATGACGAGGATCGCCCAGGCGCTGGTGCGACGGGCCTTGGCGGTCAGCCACTTGTCGCCGGTGCGGTCCTGCTCCAGGCTGAGGCGCCGAAGGGTCGAGGTGATGTAAGCCCAGAGCAGGATATAGAAGGCTGAGCGTGCGTAGAAGAACATGGGGTTGAGGAACCCGGCCTTCTTCTCCAGGAGCACGTCACCGTGGGCCGAGGCGCTCATCCAGTTGAAGAGCGCGTGCCCGTCGAAATAGTCGAGCACGAAGACGGGGATCATCAGCAGGCTGACGACCGGGAGCAGGCTCATCACGTTCTCGTACTGGCGCTTGAAGGTGCTGACCCAGCCGGCGTTGACAAGGTTGAAGATGAGGATGAAGAAGGTCGCGCCCAGGCAGATCGTGATCGCGGTGATGACGCCCACATGGAACGAGGCCAGGGCGTGCGTCGGGTCCTTGAACCAGCCGATGGCGGCAACCGCCAGGCCCAGGACGCCCAGCCCGATGAAGGCGGACTTCAGGCCGGTGCCCGCGCCGGGCGCCATCGAGATGTTGGAGGAGCGGAGGGCCGGGTGATCGGCGCCCACGCCGTGTGAATGTCCGCCGGCGGAGATCTGACTCACTGGGCACCTCCCTTGCCGGACTCGGGCTTATCGGCGGGTTTCTCGGCTGGCGTGTCCGTCGGGGCAGCGGGGGCCGCGGGCTGGGCTTTGGCGGTATCAGCCGCGGCCTTCGCGTCAGCGGCGGCCTTGGCGGCGGCATCGATCGTTGCCAGCTGCGCCGCCGGCACGTCGCCCTTGGTTCCGCGATGCGATTCCTGCAGCACGCGGATGTAGGCGATGACGGCCCATGCGTCATGAACGTTGAGAGCGTGGGCGTAGCCGGGCATCTTGTTCTGCGTGCCGTCCGGGCTCCACACGCCGTTGCGGGCGGTATGGAAGAGGTAGCCGTCGCGCCACTGCGGGATGTTGGGGTCTTCGGAGCGGGTGATGTACTTGTCGTCGTGGAAGGTCGGGAGCGGGTACGACCACTGCTGTCCAACCATGCCCTTGCCGTCGCCGGCCATGCCGTGGCACGCGGCGCAGTAGATGTTGAAGCGGTTCTGCCCGCGCTCCAGCATCGCCCGATCCACCGCGACGGGGATCTTCTCGAGGTAGACGCCCGAGGCGTCCTTGCCCGTGAAGGCCGCGTCGTCGGCCCGGAGCAGGTCCGCCCGGTCGGCCAGGAGCGAGGACGCCCACGCGGGGTTGCCCTCGAGCATCTGGCTCGTCATGGGCGAGCGGCTGAACGCAACCGTGTTCGCCGCGGGCTGGCGCATCGAGCGCCCATCCGCGTAGAACTGGGTCTGCGATTGCGGGCGCCACTTCTGCTGGTCGTCCATGTCGGGGAAGAACTGACGCGGCGGGTCCTCGGCGCGGTCGCCGCGGCAGCCGGTCAGCCCCAGCGTCGCCGCCAGGGCGCACGCCAGCGACAGGCTCGCCAGCGCCGGTCCCGTGCGGTGTTGTGCTTCACGCTTCTTCATTCGTCTGCTCCGGCGACGGCGTGTGCGAGGGGCTCTCCCGCCGCACGAGGTCGTGCCTTCCGTGTGGCTCATTCCTCAACCAGGTCGATGTGCTTGCCGCCGGCGCCCTCGAGGAGCGCCCGTGTGCGGTCGGGGTCAAAGTTCGCGTCGCCCGCCTCGATGCAGATCATGAACCGGTCGTCGCTCACGCGGAGGAACCGGTCTTTCTTGAGCAGCGGGTGGTACCACTGCGGCAGGCGGTTGAAGAACAGCATGCCGATGATCGCGGTGAAGGCGGAGAAGAGGATGCCCAACTCGAACGTGATGGGGACGAAGGCCTGCCAGGTCGCGAAGGGCTTGCCCTGGGTCATGAGCGGATAGTCCACGCCGCTCATCCACCACTGCATGAGGAAGCCAAGCCCGGCGCACGAGAGGCCGACGACGCCGATCACCATGGGGAGGATGGTGCGCTTCACACCCATCGCGTCCTCCATGCCGTGGATCGGAAAGGGCGTGTGAACGTCCCACCGGGAATAGCCCGCGTCGCGGACCTTCTCAGCGGCGTGGTAGACATCGGCGGGGGTCTCAAACTCCGCCACCATCGCGTAGACCACTTCGCCGGATTCGGTTGTGTAGACCTTGCTGGACATCAGTGGTGCCCTCCCTTGGAGTGATCACCGCCGCCGTGACCATGCCCGGCGTCATGCCCATCGGCGTGATGGTGCGGGCTGGCTTGGGGCATGACGGCCTTGAGTTCCGCGATCGCAAAGACCGGGAGGAACTTCAGGAAGATGAGGAACAGCGTGAGGAACACGCCGCAGCTTGCGATGAACGTGGTGATGTCGACCGCGGTGGGGAAGAACATGCCCCACTCGCCGGGGAGGAAGGCGCGGTGGAGGCTCGTCACGATGATGACGAAGCGCTCGAACCACATGCCGATGGTGACCAGGAACGAGACGGCGAAGATGGCGGCCGGGCTGGTGCGGAATTTCCGCATCCAGAAGACCTGGGGGCTGACGACGTTGCAGAAGATCATGGCCCAGTAGGCCCACCAGTAGGGGGCGCCCTTGTCGCTCATCCAGGTGGGGATGGCGCGGTTGAACTTGAAGACGTGGGCCTCGTATTCGTTGCCGCTGTACCAGGCGATAAAGAACTCCATCGAGTAGGCGAAGCCGACCATGGAGCCGGTGACCAGGATGATCTTGGCCATGTTCTCCATGTGCTTAAGGGTGATGAAGTCCTTCATGTTGGGGAAGAGCTCGCGCGCCGGGATCAGCAGCAGGAGCACCATGGCGAACCCGCCGAAGATCGCGCCCGCGACGAAGTAGGGCGGGAAGATCGTGGTGTGCCAGCCGGGCAGGATCGACGTCGCGAAGTCGAACGACACGATCGAGTGCACCGACAAGACCAGCGGCGTCGAGATGCCCGCAAGCACGAGATACGCCGCCTCGTAGCGGTGCCAGTGGCGGCTGCTGAAGCGCCAGCCCAGCGAAAGGAAGCCATAGACATACGCGCGGACCGCGTCGACGCGGATCGGGATGAAGGGCGCGATGATCGGGCCGGTCTTGCTGGCGCGGAGACGCATGTCGGCCCGGTCGCGCAGCGTCGCCAGGTCGGGGATCATGCCCATAAACCAGAAGAGGGCCGACACCGTGCCGTAGGTCGAGATCGCGAACACGTCCCAGAGCAGCGGGCTCTTGAAGTTGGGCCAGATGTTGTTGGCGTTGGGGAGCGGGGGGAGGAACCAGGCCATCCACTGGCGTCCGATGTGGATGCCAGGGAAGGTCGCGGCGCAGATGACGGCGAAGATCGTCATCGCCTCGGCCGAGCGGTTCACCGCGGTGCGCCACTTCTGCTTGAGCAGGCACAAGATGGCGGAGATCAGGGTTCCGGCGTGGCCGATACCGATCCAGAAGACGAAGTTGGTGATGTCCCACGCCCAGTCGACCTGGTTGTTGAGACCCCAGGTGCCGATGCCGGTGATGACAAGATAAAGGATGGCCAGACCGCCGATGCCCGCGATCGATCCCGAGATCATCAGGGCGGGGAGCCACCACTTCCCGGGCTTGTTCTCGGCGTAGCCGCAGACGATGTCGGTGACTTCCTTGAACGTGCGCTCATTGAGAACCAGGGGCGAACGTACGGAAGGATCATCGATCAAAGAGCCGTCGCCGGTACCGGGCGCGGGGGTGCCGCGATCGGGCAATCGGGAGAGGCCCGCGAGCTGCTGGGCGGTGACTTGATCCGGGTGGATCGAACTCATGCGTTCACTCCAGAGCTCAGCACGTTGAGGCTGAGCGCATAGCCGCGATCCTGGCGGCGCTTGCTTGGTTCGACGCGGAAGGCGTGCTCCTTGGCGGCGCCGCCGGTGTCGTGCGTGTCATGCGAGTCGTGCGATTCGTGCCCGTGGTGGAAGGGGTGCTCCCACGAGTGCACGCGCTCCGGGTCCTTCTTGGCCAGGAGCTTCTCGTTGGGGTTGCGCACGCGGACCATGTGCGTCGTGCGCGGGCGGGTGTTGAGGTAGCCCAGCAGCATGTACGAGCGGGCGCTATTGCGCGTCGCGTGGACCGCCGCCGCGGGGTCGAGGATGTTCCCAAACGTGATCGCCTCGCTGGGGCAGGCCTGCTGGCACGCGACCTGGAACATCCCCTCGGGCACGCCCTTCAGGTCCTTGAGCTTGGACTCGACCTTGGCGGCGTTGATGCGCTGGATGCAGAAGCTGCACTTCTCCATCACGCCGCGCGAGCGAACCGTCACGTCGGGGTTCTTCTGCATGCGGCTGATCTCGTCGAGCTTCTGGCGAAGGCGCGGCGGGATCAGGTTGGGATTGAGCTTGTTGTGCGTGCCGGAGCCGGTGATGCCGCCGCGATCGGGGACGATCTTCTCAAGCGTTTCCTTGCCGAAGTAATCGCCGTTGAACTTGGTCACGCCGTAGTCGAAGAAGTTGAAGCGCCGGACCTTGTACGGGCAGTTGTTGGCGCAGTACCGCGTGCCGATGCAGCGGTTGTAGGTCATGTAGTTGATGCCCTCGGGCCCGTGCACCGTCGCGTTGACCGGGCACACGACCTCGCACGGCGCGTTCTCGCAGTGGACGCACGCGACCGGCTGGTTCAGCATCTCGCCCGGATCGTTGAGGTCGTTCCCGACGTAGTACCGGTCGACCCGGATCCACGTCATCTCGCGCCCCTTCTGAACTTCCTTCTTGCCCACCACGGGGATGTTGTTCTCCGCCTGGCACGCGATCGTGCACGTGCCGCACCCCGTGCAGGACGACAGATCGATCGTCATCCCCCACTGCTCGCCCGTCGCGTACACCGGGGGCTTGCCCGCGGCGTCGACATTCTTGGGATCGGGCTCGGTCTTCGAGCGGTTGTAGGGGTTCTCGTACGCGCCGATGTTCGGCGGCGTGTGGCTCAACTCGCCCAGGCGCTCGGCGAACTTCAGCTCCGCCGTCGTGCCGTAGAGCGGCTCGGTTTTCTTCTCGATCTCTTCGCCATACTTCTGCCACACCGGCAGATCGACGGCCCGCGCGATCGCGGTGCGCCCCTCCAGCGACCAATGGTTCTGCGTGCTGGAGATCGGATAGCCGCCCGGCTCCTTGACGAGCTTCACATCGCGGGCCGACCAGCCGCCGCCGATCGTGCGGAGCGGGTTCACGTCCACGCCCACGCCGTCCGCGACGCGCCCCGCGGTCTTTCGGCCGTAGCCGAGCGTAAGCACCACGACGTTGTCGGCCATGCCGGGGAGAATCCAGACCGGCACCGTGACGCTGCGCCCGCCGATCGTGACCGACGCGAGGCGCGCCTCGGGATACTGCTCCGTGCCCTTGTCGGGCATGAGGCCCATCGCCTCGGCGGTCTGCGGGCTGACCAGCGCGGGGTTGTCCCACACGGTCCGCGTACCGAAGACCGGAAGCTCTTGCAGCCAGGGGATGTTCGCGAAACGACCGTCGCCGACATGGCCCGTGACGAACACCGCTTCCATCGACGTCTGCGACGGCGCGCCGGCGAACATGCCCTTCATGCCGCCGACCACCGACGCGACCGCGGCGTAGTCCACCTTGGGGCTCGCGGGCGCCGCGCCGCTGTTGATCACCACGCCGTTCCAGAGAGCCTCGCGCCACTTCTTGTCGAAGTTCGCCTCGCCCAGCGTGCTCTTCCACACGCCGCGGACGAACTCGTAGCCGTCGGCCTTGGCCGCGACGCGGTCGTCGGACGCCAGGACCGTGAGCAGCTCAAGCTCGGACATCGCGGGCTCATAGAGCGGCGCGATCATGGGCTGGATCGGCGCGATCGTGCCGTCCGCCGCCATGGTGTCGCCCCAGGACTCCAGCGCGTGAGCGCCGTTGAGGGCCCAGGTGCTGGCGGCGAGGGTCTCGGTCAGTTCGACGCTGAGCGTGATCGTGTTGGCAACCTTGGCGAACGCCGCGGCAAAGTCCGCGTCGACCGGCGCGTCATAGAGCGGGTTCACGCCGATCGTGACGAGCGTCTTCACGCCTCCCGACATCATCTTCTTCGAGAGTTCGCCCAGGCCCGCGAGCGAGTCCGACGCCAGCTCGCCCGACATGGGGACAAGCGACACGGTCTTGCCGATGTTGCCCAGGGCGGCGTTCATCGCGTGCACCAGCGCGTGGACCGCGGGGGCCAGCGAAGGTCCGGCGACGATGATCGACCTGCCCGCCGCGGCCCGGAGGTCGTCGGCGCAGGCGTTGACGAAATCAGGATCGATGTCCGCGCCCGCGGGCACGTCCACGCCGCGCACCGCCGAGGCCAGCGCCGTCGCGTCGCCACCCACGGTGTTGAGCAGCACCTTCGCGAGTTCGACCGCAAAGCCCGCGATCCGCGAGGGAGCCAGGCGGAGGCGGTGGTCCGCCGACGCGCCGGTCATGGTGAAGCCCGACTCCGCCACGTACAGGCGATTCATCGAGTCCTTGACCGACATGGGACGCCGGCGCGACGCGAACGAACGCGCGTTGGAGAGACCGAGCGATTCTCCATGCCCGATCGCGTTCAGGAAATCGCGGTCCAGCGACACGACCACGTCGGCCTTGTCGAACGACTCGATCGCGTGCATGGGCGATCCGAACGCCATCGCGGCGCCGGCCGTCACGCTGCTGGTCTCGGCGGCGTTGTACGCGAGCCACGACGCCTTGGGCCAGCGCTTCTTGACGAGGTCTCGGGCGGCGTCGCGCGAGGGGCTGGTCTTCTTGTCGACGATGAACGCCAGGCCGTCGCCCTCGTTGGAGTCGTACACCTTGAAGTGCTCGTCGGCCCACAGGCGGAAGTCGTCCCACGTTGCGGTCAGCGGGCCGCGGCTCGGATTCCTGTACTTGGGATACTCGACGTTGCTCGGACGATCCGGGTCATAAAGCGAAAGGATCGACGCCTGGGCCCAGATCGACGAACGCCCGCGGTTGATAGGGTGGAGGGGGTTGCCCTCGACCTTGGTCGGGCGGCCTTCGTGCGTCTCGACCAGGAGGCCCTCCGCGCCCCCACCGGGGAGCGGCATGCTCGTCGCATAGAACAGCGGCTTGCCCGGGATGATCTCCTCGGGAACCTGCTGGCTGTAGCTCATGATCTTGTGATCGGGACGCCGACAACCGGGGATGGTCGCGGCGCCCGCCAGCGCGAGCGACGCGCCCATCAGCTTGACGAAGTCGCGACGCGAGCCGGTCAGCAGCTCCGACGCTCCGGCGGGGAACTCGCGCTCCACGAACTCGCGGAACTGCGGCTGGTCGGAGAACTCCTCGACGCTGCGCCACACCTTCGGGCCGCCCGCACGCCCGTTCAGCGATTGCAGTTCACGCGGAGTGTCGGCGAGTTCCGCCTTGCTGGGCTTGCGCTTCTCGGCCTTGGTCGTCGAAGGGCATTGATCGATCATGGGATCTCTCGGGAGAGAGGCCTCGCCATCGGGCACGAGGCACAGTGAGTGTTCATCAATCGGAGGGAGCGGTCTCGCGTCGCACCGGGCCTTGGGCACCGTCTCTTTCGTGCCCGATGCCAGGTGCCCAGTGCCTTCCTAGTAGTGACACGCTCCGCAGTTTTCCGGGGGATTCAGCCTGAGCTTTTCAACCAGGGCCTTGGTCTCGGCATCGCCCTGGCCCGCGCGCTCGTCGAGGTGCTTCTTCACCCACTCAAGCTGCGTCACCTTGTCCGGCGACACCAGGCTCGCCTCGGGGTTGCGGTGGCAATCCAGGCACCAGCCCATGCTGAGGGGCTGGGCCTGCGCGACGATCGGCATGGCGTCGATCTGGCCGTGGCACGAATAGCAGCTCACGCCCGCGCGGATGTGGGTCGCGTGGGGGAAGTTCCGGACGTAATCCGGGAGCTTGTGGATGCGACGCCATTCGATCGACTGGTTGGCGTTGTACGCCTGGCGGATGAAGTCCGTCCGCTCCTTGTGCTTTGGCTCGACCGCCAGCTTGGTCAGACGCCCGTCGGCGTGGCAGCCGATGCAGGTGGCGACATTCGGGATATTCGCCTCCGGCGACTGCTCAACCTTCGTGTGGCAGTAGCGACAATCCATGCCCAGCTTGCCCGCGTGGATCTGGTGGCTGAACCCGCCGCCCGGCTGCGTCGGCATGTAGCCGGCGTCGTAAAACTTGGGCGTCGCGTAGTACCAGAAACCGCCGACAACGCCCGACGCGCCCAAGAGCGCGGCGACCGCGCCGACGGTGGGCAGTGCGTTCGTCCACTTCGGGAAAAGAAGCGACACTCGGGAACTCCTTGGAGGGACCCCTCACGACGCCCCCACGGGGCGCAAACAGACCGACATCGGGAAGCGAACGGTATACCGACAAAAGAGTCCGTTCGCAACCCGGTTGCTGTGAGGCCGAAATTGGGGCACCCCAAGCCTACGCTGTCAACCAATATAGACCGTTCGACTCTAATTGAGACCAAATCTCAATTCCAATCGACTCCAGATCGACCGCGGCCTCGAACCGGAGACCCCGATGAACTCCACCCAGATTGACACCGGAAACGCGCCCGACTCGCTCGCCGGACGAATTCTCGTCACCGGGTTCGCCGCCACCGTCGCCATGTGGGTGGTCAGTTTCGTCACCCACCTCCCCGGCATCGATCTGTCCCCCGCCCTTGCGGGCCCGATCGTCCTGGCCGCCCTTTTCGTCGTCGCATTCATGCAGGGACGGCGGACGCCCTCGGTTTCCAAAGCCGTCCAGCTCGGCCTCGGCGGCGGATTGCTCGCCGGCCTAGTCACGCTCCTCATCCTGGGCTCGTACCTAGTGGAAACACCGGCGGGGGATGCGCCCGCGCCGGGGGCCGAGGGGCTAAAGCCCGGCGCGACGATCGCCGCCCTCGGCTTCATCGGCGCGTGCGGCGTGCTCGGGCTGATCGGCGCGATCATCGGGCGGGCGGCGGCCCACTCTCCCCACCCGCCGCGAAACCCGCTGGCGGCGTTCGCGATCGTCGCGTGCTTCTCTGTCGTTCCCCTCATCGTGGTCGGAGGCGCGGTCACCAGCACGGGGAGCGGTATGGCGGTGAAGGGCTGGCCCGATTCCTACGGCGCCAACATGTTCCTCTACCCCATCTCGCTGATGAACAACCCGCACATCTACCTCGAGCACACCCATCGCCTCTTCGGCTCGCTGGTCGGGCTCACCACCCTGGTCCTCATGATCTGGGTTCTCGCCAAGGAGCCGCGCAAGTGGGTCAAATATTGGGCGGTCGCCCTCTTCGTGTTGGTCGTCGTGCAGGGCGTGCTGGGCGGGCTTCGCGTCAATAACGTGAGCCGCGGGCTGGCGCTGGGGCACGGCGTGCTCGCGCAGGTCTTCTTCTGCCTGCTGGTCGCCCACGCGGCCCATCTCTCGTCCATCTACCGCAACGCCGTCGCGAGTTGGGCCGGCGAAAAAGACCGGAAGATCAAGGGCATCACGACCGGCCTGGTCCACGCGACGTTCCTGCAGCTGATCCTGGGGGCGGCCTACCGGCACCTTGATCAGATGCACGCGCTGTGGACCCATGCGGGCTTCTCGCTGGTCGTCGCGGTGATGGCGATGATCGCGGGCTTCATGCTGCGGGCGCGGCCCGCGACCGACCCCGCGATCTCTCGCTGGACGCATTCCCTGGGCACCGCGCTCCTGGCGGTCGTCGTGGCGCAGTTTGTCATGGGCTGGATCGCGCTCTTTGCGATCATGACCGGCGGTGGACGCGGAGAACCGGTTATGTACGACCAGCTCGGCTCGGCCCCCGCGATCGACGTGCTCAAGGCGCTGATCGCGACGGCCCACCAGGCCAACGGCGCGCTCCTCTTCGCCTTGGCCACCTTGGCCATGATCTTCGCGAGGCGTCTGGTCGCGGTGCGCGACGCGGCGCCGTCCGCGTAAAAACCAACTCCCGGCTCCGTTGATCGCCCCGACGACGACCGGGGCTGACGCCACTTTCCGGCCTAGGCGCGTGAAATCGCCCCGAATTGACCCCAAAGAGACTTGTGGCTTTGGGCTTGTGTCCGATAGACCAGTGTCATTGAACGTGGCGGCGGGGCCGGGCCACCGGGCTACCCGACTTGGGCCAAAGCCGGCGGGGAACCGCCCGGCCACCCAATGCCGGGCCACCCCAGGCAGTGGCAATACGCCGGGTCGCCGGGCGTTTGGCACTTGTCGCCGTCGACGCGCGTCCAACCACGCCGGAGGTCGTCATGCCGTCCGCCATCCAGCCACCCGCCGGACCCACCGCCAAGTCTCGCACCGCGAACATGAGCCCGATCAAGCCGCAGGACTTCGGGTATGAGCAGGCGCGGCACCTGCTTTGGCGAGCGGGGTTTGGCGGAACGCCACAGCAGATCCAGACGCTGGCGTCATGGGGTCCGACCAAGGCGGTCGACTATCTGCTCAGCCCCGAGCAGGTGGAGTTCGACAAGGTCAAGGCGAACCTGTTCGATCGGGACATCATGGCGCCGCCCAGCGCCGAGCAACGCCAGATGTACCGCGAGGCGCAGAAAGCGGGCGACGAGGACGCGCTGGCGAAGGTGCGCCTGATGCGTCAGGAGCGCGAACGCCTGGACCGGCGTCAGATCGCAGAAGTCCAGAAGTGGTGGCTGAAGCGGATGGTGGAAACGCCGCGACCGCTGGAAGAGAAGATGACACTCTTCTGGCACGGGCACTTCGCGACGAGCTATCGCACGATCGAGAACAGCTATCACATGTTTCTGCAGAACGAGCTGTTCCGCACGCACGCGGTGGGCAAGTTCGACCAGCTCTTGCTCGGGATCATCCGCGATCCGGCGATGCTGGCGTACCTCGACAACAACGACAGCCGCAAGGGCAAGCCCAACGAGAACCTGGCGCGCGAGATCATGGAGTTGTTCGCGCTGGGGATCGGGGCGTACGGCGAGAAGGACATCAAGGAGGGGGCGCGGGCGCTCACGGGCTACACCTTCCAGGACGACGCCTTCCAGTTCCAGAAGAACAATCACGACGACGGGGCCAAGACCATCCTGGGCAAGACCGGGAAGTGGAACGGCGAGGACTTCGTCAGGATCATCCTGGCGCAGCCGGCGTGCGCCATGTTCATCGCGCGGAAGATGTACGGCTTCTTTGCCGAGGAATTGCCGCCGACGGAGCGGATGAGCGATCGCGAGCTGCCCCCCGCGGCCGGGCAGGCGGTGAGGACGATGGCGGGCTCGCTCTCCAAGGGGTGGGACCTGCGTGAGACGCTGCGCCAGTTGTTCCTGTCGGAGCACTTCTATTCGGCGCGGCTGATGGGCCAGCAGATCAAGTCGCCGACCGTGCTGATCGTGGGCGCGATCCGCTCGCTCAACGCGCCGGCGCGCGATCTTTCGATCCTGAACGACGCGATGGACCTGATGGGCCAGAACATCCTGTTCCCGCCGAGCGTGAAGGGCTGGGAGGGCGGGCGCTCGTGGGTCAACACGTCGACGATGTTCGTGCGTCAGAACATCCTGACGTACCTGCTGACGGGCAAGAAGCCGGTGGGCTATGACGCGACGGCGGACATGATGAAGTATGATCCGATGCCGCTGCTCGACGAGCTGACGAAGGCCGACGCCGCGGCGGCGCAGGACCCGGGGCGCGTGATCGACTATCTGCTGAAGCTGTGCCTGGGGCACAACGCGTCGTACGCGCGCCAGCCGCTGATCGAGTTCGTGAACTCGCGCGGCGGATCGCTGACGCCCGACCTTGTGACAGGCTTGCTGTTGCTCATCACCGCGATGCCGGATTACCAGTTGTGCTGAACCTGGGAGCTTTGCACCATGAACCGTGAACCTGCCGCCTTTACGCGTCGCGAGTTCGTCTCCGGGCTGACGCTCGCCTCGGCCGCGCTGTGCGCGCCCGCGTTCCTGCAGCGTTCGGCGCTGGCGATGCACGAATCGATGCACGGCCTGTCGTCGGCGCCGGGCATCCCAGAGGATCGCATCCTCGTCGTGGTCCAGCTCTCGGGCGGGAACGACGGCCTGAACACCGTGGTGCCCTACGGCTCGGCGCAGTACTACAAGGTCCGCCAGAACATCGCGGTCCAGCAGCGCGAGGCCCTCGCGCTCTCGGGCTCGGACGGCGTCGGGCTCCACCCGCAGATGACGGGCATCCGCGAGATGTATGACAGCGGCCTGGCCAGCGTCGTCCAGGGCGTCGGCTATCCCAACCCCAACCGCTCGCACTTCAAGTCCATGGACATCTGGCACACCGCCGACACCACCGCCACCGGCGACGGCTGGCTGGGACGCTACTTCGACTCCGAGTGCTGCGGCCAGGGCAAGGGCGAAAGCGGGAAGCCAGAGCAGAATTCGTCTCAGGACGGCGGCATGGGCGCGATCGCGATCGGGCGCAGCGCGCCCCTGGCGCTCCAGGGGCGGATGGTCAAGCCCATCAGCTTCGAGAACGAGCAGTTGTTCCGCTGGTCGGGCAAGGAGATCCACAACGCGCTGTCGGACCCGTACGAGAAGATCAACCGCGCAGGAGCGGCCGAGGCGGTGGACGCCGAATCGAACGCGGCGTTCCTGATGCGGACGGCGCTGGATGCGCAGCTCTCGAGCGACATGATCCGCAAGGCGGTCGCGGTGCGCCCGAGCGTGACGTACCCGGGCAACGACCTGGGGCGTCAGCTCATGATGGTGGCGGCGATGATCAAGGCGGGGCTCAAGACCCGCGTGTATTACGTGACGCAGGGCGGCTTTGACACGCACGCGGGCCAGGGCGGCGCGCAGGGCCGGCATGGGCAGCTGCTCAATCAGTTCTCGTCGGCGGTCAAGGCGTTCTACGACGACCTCAAAGGCCAGGGCAACGACGGCCGCGTGCTGACCATGTCGTTCTCGGAGTTCGGGCGGCGCGTCGGGCAGAACGCGTCGCAGGGCACGGACCACGGCACGGCGGGCCCGATGTTCCTGTTCGGCCCGATGCTCAGGCCCGGCGTGCACGGCGATCACCCGTCGCTCACGGACCTGGACGACGGCGACCTGAAGTTCCGCATCGACTTCCGCGAGGTCTACGCGGGGATCCTGGAGCAGTGGCTCAAGGCCGACTCGAAGAAGATCCTCGAGGGAAGCTACCGAGCGCTGGATGTGCTGAAGAAGGCGTGAGCGGGCCGCACGCTCGTTGCCAACCCGGAAGCACGCGAGAGCTCACGGCTCGCTTCGCCGGGCCGGCGGCAATCCCTTGGCCTTCCGATCACGATCGATGAGCCGATGGATGTTCCGCGTCACGCGCGTGAGCGCCTCGCGCTCCGACAGCGTGCTCCCCTCGCGCAGGTACTCGTTGAGCATCCGCGTCACTTCCTCTTCCATCTCGGTTTCGTACAGGTTCACGGGCACGAATCCCGGCGGGCGGCCCGTCAGCGCGTGCGGCGTGTTGGCGTAGAGCAGCCACTGGGCACGATCCGCGAACATCGCCTCGCTCATGGGGAGCACTTCGTAGCGATCGGGGACGTTCGTCGGAACGGCGTCGCTCGGGCCGAAGACCTTCTCGATGCCGCGGGCGCTGCGGAACGCGGGGGAGTTGATGACCGCCAGATTCGCGGGCGGCGCGACGCGCAGGGTGTCCCAGTACTCCGCGGCCTGAGGCTCGTCGGTCAGCCACGACAGCATCCGCCACGCCTCGCGCTTGTTCGCCGCCTTCGACGAGATTCCCCAGCAGACGCACCCGCTCACGACGGCGGGCACGCGCCCGCGCGGCAGATGCACGACCGAGAAATCCAGGCCCGGGTTCACCTTCTCGATGTTCGGGATGCGCCAGGAACCATCGAAGAAGATCGCGGTCTGCCCCGCGGCGAAGAGCACGTCGGGCCCGGTCGCCGAGAGGTATCCGGCGAGGTTGGGGTCGAACGACTTGTCGTCGCGCTGCAGGGCGCGCATGAAGGCGAGCGCCTCAACGCCCGCGTCCGAGTCGATCGTGCATGTCAGGGCGTCGGGCGACCAGAGCTCGCCGCCGGCCTGCTTGAAGAAGTTGATGAAAGGCCACGACCAGACGGTGAAGTCCAGGCCGCGCTGCGTGACGCGGCCCGAGGCGTCGCGGCGCGTGAGCTTCTTCGCCGCGGCGCGCAGGTCGCTCCACGTCCAGTCGTGATCGGGCCCGGGGATCTCGATCGCGTCCTTCGGATGCTCGGCGTTGTGCCCGCGGAAAATCTCGCGGTTGATGAACATCCCGAACTGGGCGTTGTCCTGCGGGAGGGCGTACACCTCGGCGTCGATCGTGAGCGCGGCGAGCAGCTGCGGCGGGATCGCTTCCTTCTGGGCCTTCGAGAGGCCGATCTCGGGGTCGTTGATCCACTTCGAGAGCGGCTCGAGCATCCCGCGTCCCACCATGCCGTGATAGTCGGTGACGCGGAGGCGCATGACCTCCGCGCCGCGCCCGCGCGTGTGCCACGCGTTGTATTTCATGAGCAGTTCGTCGTGGTATCGCTCGTAGTCGATGAAGAGCTCGAGGCGCAGTTCCTGGTATCGCTTGGCGTAGCGGTCGCGGAAAAGGCGATCCTCAAAGGGCATGCCCCACACCGCGATGCGCACGGTCGGGCGTGGCGACAGCGTGCCGCGCGAGGGCCAGAGGAGCGCCGCGAGCGTCACGACGACGACGAACACCGCGATGGCGTGCCCGGCTCGCATGGCTACTCCTTCACCGCGGCCATCGCCACGCCGCGCACGAACGCCCGCTGGAAGATCATGAACACCACGATCAGGGGCAGGGTGAGGATCGTCATGGCCGCCATGCGCACCGGCCAGCTCTGCACATATCGCCCCGCCGAGAGCTCCGCGACCGCGAGGGGGAGCGTCTTGGAATGAACGCTGTCGACGACGACGAGGGGCCAGAAGAACGAGTTCCACGACGCGACGAACGTGAAGATGCCCAGGGCCGCGATGGTCGGCCACGCGATCGGGCGGACGACGTGCCAGAAGAGTTCGAGATCACTCATGCCGTCCAATCGCCCGGCTTCGAGGAGCGAATCAGGGACGCTCGCGATCGCCTGCTTCATCGAGTAGATGCCAAAGCCGCTGGCCGCGAAGGGGACGACGAGGGCCTGGATGTTGTCGACCATGCCGAGGCGCCCGGCCGCGATGTAGGCGAAAATGAAGGACACCTGCACCGGGAGCATCATGGTCGACATCACGAGCCAGAAGACCGCTCGCTCGCCGCGGAACTTGAACTTGGCAAGCGCAAAGCCCGCCAGCGCGTTGTGAACACCCGCGACCAGCGTGGTAAGGGCCGCCGCCACAAGGCTGTTCTGGTAGAAGTCCCACAGCGAGACGGCGCGGGCCGCATCCGCGAAGTTGCCCCAGCGCCATTCCCAGGGCCAGCCGGGCGGGAGGAACGTGACGCTCTCGCCCGCGGCCTCGCGCGGGAGCGCCTGCAGGTCGGTCTTGAGGGCCGTCGACACCATCCACAGGAACGGCAGGAGCATCGACGCCGCGACGGCGTACACCAGCGTGTGGGCCGCCAGCCGAGTGACGATGCTGGGCGCGCGGCTGCTCACGCGGCGTCTCTCCTCATCACGCGGAGCTGGAGCATGGTGGCGACGAGGGTCAGGGCGAAGAGCACGCCCCCGATGGCGGCGGAATAGCCGAGGCGCGACTGCTGGAACTCGCGGAAGATGTAGAGATTGAGGGTGACGGTTGAGTCGGTCTCGGTGGCGCTGGTCATGGCCCACACGATGTCGAAGACCTGCAGGCCGCCGATCACGCCGGTGACCATGAGGAACGCGGTCATGGGCGCGACCTCGGGCCAGGTCACGTTGCGCAGCACGCCGACGCGCGACGCGCCGTCGACCTCCGCCGCTTCGTAGAGGCTCTCGTTGACGCCCGACAACGCGGCGAGGTAGAGCACCATGCAATAGCCCGCGGTGCGCCAGACCTGGATCACGATCAGCGAGACCATGGGCCACGAAAGCCACGGGAGCCACGAAACGATCGGCCCGCCCTGGAGAAAGTCGGGGGAGCGCTCAAAGCCAACGCCCACGATCGCGCGGGGCAGGAGCCCGCCCGCGGAATCAAGGAGCCAGCGCCACACCACCCCCACCGCGATGATCGAAACGACCGTGGGCAGGAACAGGGCCGTACGCACCAGCGTGCGCCCCACGAACCAGCGCGCCTGCACGATCGTCGCCAGGAGGAACCCCGCGAAAACGCTCGGCGGCACCGACAGCAGCACGAACACCAGGGTGTTGCGCAGGGCCGGCCAGAAGCGCGAGTCGTGTACCAGCGAGCGATAGTTGCCGAGGCCCACGAACCGCGCCGGCCCGGAGCCGCTCCAGTCGAACAACCCGAGCGCCAGCCCGAGCAGCGTCGGGCCGACGGTGAAGACCGTCAGGATGGCGACCGGGAACGCCAGGAAGAGGTACGGACTGGCCGAGCGACGTCGCATCACCCTCGCAGGATACCGCGATTGCAGACCGGCACGCGATCGAATACGGTGCCGACATGACCAGCCCCGACACCGGCCCCGGCACAGATCCCGATACCAAGCCCGGCAACGTCGTCAGCGCCGATCAAGAGAAACGCGGTCTGGCGCTTCACTGGAAGATCGTGATCGGCCTGGGCCTGGGCGTGCTGGTGGGCGTCGCGCTCAATCGCCTCTGGAGCGACCAGACCTGGGCCTCGATCGGAGTGAACGACGCCGCGGCATATCTGGCGGGCAAGACTTCCGACGCCAACTCGGACGCGGGCGCCGCCGCGGTCGCGGCCAAGGCGGCGATCAAGATCAACTGGCTCGCGGGCAAGCTGTTCATGAGCTCGCTGAAGTTCATCGCGGTGCCCATCACGCTGTGCGCCCTGATCGTGGGCGTCGCGAGCCTCGGCGACCCGCGAAAGCTGGGGCGGATCGGCGGGCGGACGATCTTCCTCTTCGTGCTGACCACGGTCGCCTCGATCGTCATCGGGCTCGGGATTTCGGGGGTCGTCAAGCCCGGCTCGTTCGTAGACGACGCGACCAAGACCAAGCTGGTCTCGCAGCGGGCCGCGGAGGCCCAGAAACGTGTGGGAGCCGCGAACGAGGCCAAGAGCTTCTGGGACCAGGCGGGCGCGATCGTGCCCGACAACCCGATCGCGGCCATGGCCAACACGGACATGCTGCAGGTCGTGTTCATCGCGGTCGTGATCGGCGCCGGGCTGGCCGCCCTCCCGCGCGCCAAGTCCGCGCCCGTGCTGGCGGTGCTCGACGCGCTGGCCGACGCGATCCTCCTGTTCGTCCGATGGCTGATGAACCTCTCGCCCTACGCGGTCTTTGCGTTGATGGCGCCGATCGTCGCGGGCACGGGCTTTGACGTGCTGGCGGCGCTGGGGGTCTACGCGGTGTGTGTGGTCGTGGGGCTTGCCATCGTCCTGCTTGTCGTGTACCCCATTCTTCTGAAGCTCGGCACGCGCAGCGCGGACCGCGTGGGGATGTCGCGCTTCTATCGCGGGATGTCGCCCGCGATGCTGGTCGCGTTCTCCAGTTCGAGCTCCAACGCCACGCTCCCGGTCACGATGGAGTGCTCGCGCGATCGCCTCGGCGTGTCGGAAGAGATCACGAGCTTTGTGTGCCCGCTCGGCGCGACCGTGAACATGAACGGAACGGCGCTCTACCAGGCGGTCGCGGTCACGTTCCTGGCGCAGATCTTCGGCGTGCCGCTCACGATCACCGACCAGATCGCGATCGTCGTGATGTCGACGCTCTCGGCGATCGGGACGGCGGGGGTGCCCGGCGCCAGCATCGTGCTGATCGTCATGGTGCTCCAGGCAGTGCACGTGCCGGTCGAGGGGATCGCGATCCTGCTGGCGGTCGATCGCGTGCTGGACATGTGCCGCACCGTGGTGAACATCACCGGCGACGTGGCGGTGGCGACGGTGGTCGCGTCGCGCGAGGGGCAGTTGGGAGAGCCCACCGATCGCTCGTGAAACCCGGCTGATTTGCTCGCAAAAACACAACGCCCTCGGGAAGGCCCGAGGGCGTTGAGGGTTCAGGAACGAAATGTACTCTTAGCGACGCCGACGGGCGACGAGGCCCGCGACACCCAGGAGGGCCAGAGCGCCCGGGGCCGGGATTTCCTGCGTCACCCACACGCTCGTGCCGCTGGCCTGGTCGTTGGGCGACAGGCTGAAGGCAAACTGCGAGCTCATGTCGCCGACGACGCCGATGGGCAGGAAGCCCAGGGAGCCACTGGTGGAATTGGAGTCCCACCCCCCGGCGACCAGGGAAGCGCCGCCCAGCGAGGCGAAGGTGGTGCCCGCGCCGAGGTAGCCGTTGTAGTGCGCGGAATACATGGTGCCGCCGCTGGCCATGCCGGTCAGCGTGGCGCCATCGCCGTCCGAATCGGTGACGGTGACCGCCGCCGAAGCCTTGCCTTCGGCAAGGATCGACGGGAACGACAGCAGGCCGGAGGCGATGCTGGCGTTGATGCCGGCGCCGCCGGCCATGAGTGAGAAGCTCAGGCTGACGACCGGGTCGCTGATGTAGCGCATGGTCGTGTTGCTGAGCGTCGCGAGCGTCTGGCCCTGGGCGTTCTTGATGGCGATTCCTTCGGAACCGCTGCGCCACGTCCAGGTGTCACCGCTCCACGAGCCGTCCTTTTCGGACACCTCAAAGGTGCCCTCTCCCATCGCCTGGCTGGTCACGGTGATCCGCAACGCAGACCCGACGATTTCGGCGTTGGCGGTGCCGGACGCGATCATCATCGCGAGGGCAGCGCAAGCGCCGACTCCAAGTCCCGCTTTCAACATGTCTGTCTCCCTTCAACTCCACGGCCACCGGGCGGAACCCGGGCGGAAACGGCCGCATTGGAAAGGGGGTCCGGGCACACGCCGGATCTACTACCCTCCAGCATCAGAATACCGGACTCCCCCCCACGCGGTCAATAACCATTCTGTCAGGATTCCGTAAACACCTATGAATGATGCATTTACAAAAATCGGATGAACTGGGCGGACGTTCTGGCCGCGCTCCAAAAACACAACCCCCCTCGGGAACGAGGGGGGCTGAGGGGTTCAGAAACGTTGACAAACGAGAGCCTATCAGCGACGACGGCGCAGCATGGCCAGAGCCAGGCCGCCGAGCGCCAGGGCGCCCGGGGTCGGGATCAGGGTGAAGGTGCTGGTCGCGCTGGCGGTATCGTTGGCCGAGAGCTTGAAGGAATACTCGGCCCACATGCTGGAAACCGCGCCGGGCACGAGCTGGAAGCCCAGGGCCTCGTTGTTGGCGACGGAATCCCACGCTCCGACCCCGATGGGCCCGCCATTCAGAGTGGCAAAGGTGGTACCGGGCTGCCCGTTGTAGGCGGCGCGGTACATATTGCCGCCGGACTGAAGGCCCGTCATGGTGGCGCCGTTGCCGTTGTTGTCGGTGACGGTGACGGCGCTGGTGGCCTTGGCCTGCCCGTTGGTGATGGTCGGGAAGCTGAGCACGCCCGACGCGATCGTGAACGAGGTCAGCGCGTTGCCCGCCTGCACATCGAAGAACAGCGTGACCACCGGATCGGCGACGAAGCCGAAGCGGCAGTTCTCCAAGGAGCCGATGACGTGGCCCGAGGAATTGCGGATCTCCAACGGGTCCGTGGAGTTCCACGTCCAGTTCTGATGCTCCGAGTCCCAGGAACCGTCGGCTTCGCGGATCGTCACCATGCCCGCGCCGTCAGCGGCGTTATGGGCGATGATGGTGATCGCGCGTCCCTCGATGCCGGCGGTTGCGGCCGCCGTCAACAGGAGCGCGCCGATCCCGGCCGTGAAGCCGAGACCTGTCCAATTCTGACGCATGATGCTCTCTCCCTTCAACTCCGCGGCCACCGGGGCGAGAAGAGACCCGGGCGGAAAGGCCGCTTGCCAAAAGGAGAATCCCCCGAGCCCTACGACAGAGCCCGGACAGAAGACCCTCCGGGGAACAGACTACCGGACGATGGCTCTTGGGTCAATAACCATCTCTCAACGTGACGCATATTCAGAATTGGTCAATACTTAGGTGATCGCGGGGCCCGAAAATGGCCCCTTCGAAACGGACCACCTGGATGGAACCGCGGGCGCGCGGGGCTAGTGACCGGTGGTTCGGACGCGATTGACCATCGATGCCGCCTTGACCTCCACGCCCTTGAGAACCGAGGCCAGGGAGTCGCGGTTAGGGGCGTATTCCATGGCGGTGGGAACGGTGACCCACTCCTTTTTGACGAGTTGGGCCAGCGCGTGGGTGAAGCTGCACATGCCCTCCTCGTTCTTGCCCACGATGGCCGGCAGGTCCTCTTCCTGACCCTGGCGGATTTTCTCGCGCACGCTGGGGTTTCCGAGCAGCACTTCGCAAGCGGGGACGACCTTGACCTCGAAGCCCTCGACCGCCGGGAGAAGCCGCTGGGCCAGGACGGCCTTGAGCGTGTTCGACAGGGCGTGGCGGATGAACCCGTGCTCATGCACCGGGAAGAACTCGAGGATTCGGCTGAAGGCCTGCATGGTGTCGGCGGTATGCATGGAGCCGAAGACCAGGTGCCCGGTTTCCGCGGCCTGGATCGCCGCGAGCACGGTGTCGTGGTCGCGCAGCTCGCCGATGAAGATCACATCGGGGTCCTCGCGAACGATGTAGCGGAGGGCCTGGGCGTAGTTCTCGACGTCGGTGCCGATCTCGCGCTGCGACACGATCGACTTCTTGGGCGCAAAGCGGAACTCGACCGGGTCTTCGACGGTGATGATGTGCTCGGCGCGAGTGACATTGATCTGTTCGACCATCGCGGCGATCGTGGAGCTCTTGCCAGAGCCGGTCACGCCCACGACGAGCACCAGGCCCTCGAGCGCCTTCTCCACAATCTCGCTGTAGATGGGCGGGAGGTGCAGGTCGTTGTAACTGGGGATTTCGGCCTTGACGCGGCGGATGGCGGCGTGGGTGTGCCCGCCGGAGCGGAACATGTTGATGCGGAAGCGGTCGCCGTCGGGGAGGTGGGTGGCGAAGTCGAGGTTGCCGGTCGCGTCGAACTTGGCTTTCTGGGGATCGGTGGTGAGGGGATCGAGCAGGTGATCGCACTCGTTTTCGGTGAGGGGAGCACCCTGCACCACGCGGAGCAGGCCGCCGATGCGGTAGACGGGCGGCAGGCCGACCTTGATGTGGATGTCGGAGGCGTCGAGCTTTTTCATCGCGCCCAGAAGACGGTGGATCGAGAGGGGGCCTTGCAGCATTGAATCGACCTCGCGGGGAAAGAACCAAGCCAAAGTCCCGACGCAACATCGGACGAGGGACTATAGGCGACCAGCGAGTCAACAATCAGGCGCATCGCGCCTGGGGCGGCCTCGGTACGCTCTGGCCCATGCGCGACGACCTGGTCTTTGACATCGGCATGTACGATGGAGCGGACACGGCCTATTACCTCCGCCTGGGTCTTCGCGTGGTCGCGGTCGAGGCGGACCCGGAATTGTGCGAGCTTGGGCGGGTTCGCTTTTCAGACGCCATCGCGGGCGGGCGTCTGACGATCGTGCATCGGGCGATCGTGGGCGACGCGGAAGCGAACCGCACGGTGACGCTCTGGGTCAATCCGAACAACCGCGAGTGGAACACGGCGGCGGGCACGCCCGCGGCGTCGCGGCACGCGACCGGTCGGGTCGATGTCCCGACCATCTCGCTGGTCTCGCTGTTCGCGGAGCACGGCGTGCCGCTCTACCTCAAGGTGGACATCGAGGGGATGGACCGCGTGTGCGCCGAGGCGATCGATCCCGGCGATCGTCCGCGGTTTGTCTCGCTGGAGTTGTGCGACGAAGAGATCGTGAACGTGCTGGCGGGCAAGGGGTATCGACGCTTCAAGTGCATCCGGCAGGCGGACCTGGTGGGTCTACGCGAGGGGATGATCCCGCTGGAGAGCCTGTCGCCGGTGTCGCGCTGGCTTGTGCGTCGCCCCGCGAGTCTGAAGCGGAAGGTGGTGCGGCTGGTGCGTGGGAAGGAAGCGGCGAGGGCCAAGAAGATCGTGCGTTTGCCGGATGGGGGGGAGTGGATGTTCGGACGCACCTCGAGCGGGGCGTTCGGTGAGGCGGGGTGCGGCGGCGGGGCGGACGGCCCGTGGATGTCGATCGAGGAGTTCGGGCGGGCGTGGCGGCCTTGGCGCGAGGCGATGGAACGGGTGGGAGAGAGTTGGCCGCATTGGTTTGATATTCATGCGGCGGAGTGAGCGGGGTGAGCGGGAACCGAACGCGGGAGTGCGAGCCGGCGCGGGCTTGAAAACGCGAGGCCGCGATTCCGAAATGGCTTGCATGGGAACGATCATGGGACTCATGGACAAGGCGACGAACTGGCGGTGGCGTTGCCCGACCTGCGGGCACACGGCGTCGGCCAAGGGGCCGGGCGGGTTTGTGTTCCGCATCGGGACGTCGGGCACGAAGAGGTCGCTCGGGCGGTGTTCGCGCTGTGATGCGTGGCGGATGCTGGTGCTGGAGCGCGGGAGCGA
The DNA here is from genome assembly GCA_013360695.1 of Phycisphaerales bacterium. Taxonomy (GTDB): domain Bacteria; phylum Planctomycetota; class Phycisphaerae; order Phycisphaerales; family UBA1924; genus JABWBC01. The sequence continues at coordinate 21,365 of JABWBC010000004.1, read as the reverse complement.
ACCGACGCCCGACAGCCGGAGCGGCGGGGGCAACGCCGACCAGGAGCGGACGTGGTCGGAATTGATCGCGTATGTCTCCGAGGGGACGATGACGGCGGACGTGGCGAACCAGATCGCGGCGAGCGCGGCACCGGAGGCGCGCAAACGCGAAGTCGCGGCCCACGTGGCCGAGGGCGCGATCAGGCCGGAGGATGTGGGGAAATTGCTGGGTTAGAGTGGTTTCTGTTGGTCTGTAGCGACTGCTCATCATCGGGGCGATGGGGAAAGGGCAATAGGCAATAGAGAATGGGCAGTGGGATGCCGCGCCGCTTGGAGCGGGGATGCTCGATGCGGTCCGAACGCGCGTGGAGCGATTCCGTCAGCATCCTCCGTTGTGTTCAGCGGGGAGGTGTGCCGAGGCGTTGCCCTTGCTCGGCCCAGCGCTTCTTCAACCTTCGATAGCGCCAGTTGAGCAGCAGGATGATCGCGACAACGCACGCGATGCCCGCGACGAGATTGAGCGGGTTGTCGCTGCGGAAGAGGGGCACGCGGTTGACGACCTGCTTGCCCAGGAGCATGAGCGCGTTTCCGACGACCGAACCCACGACCAGACCGACGAGCGTCGCGCCGCGCGAAAGACCGACCAACGGTCCAAAGAGCGAGCCGGCGACCGAGCCGGTGGCGGCGATGGGGAACGCGACGAAGAGGACCAGCCCGATGAAGGTGAAACGCTTCATCCAGCGGTGGGATTGGAGAATGAACTCGCCGTCCTCGCGGAGGCGGAGCATCGCCGGGCCGAAGCGAGGGACCTTGAACATGAAGCTCGCGTGAAAGATGAGCAGGCAAGCGGCGAAGAGGTCCATCCAGGTGACCATGACGAAGAGCTCGCGGCTGGTCATGATGGCGGCCTTGGCCTCGGGGTCGCCCGAGTCGCTGCCGAAGAGGATGACAAAGCGGCCCAGGCCGAAGAAGGTGGCGGCGGCCTTGGCGATGAGCTTGAGCACGAAGTCGCCGCCGCGATCGATCCAGAGCCAGGCGAGCATGGCGAGCGTGGCGGCGAATGGGCCCAGCAGCGTGGACCACCAGACGATCGGCCGGGCGCGGCGGAGATCGGCGGCGAAGCGCGACTCGCGGTCGAGAATCTCGACCTCGACCGCCCTGGAGGGGAGGGGCGGAGTCCGTTCCGGCGGCGGGGCCGGGGAATTATCGGTGGCGGGTGCGGTCATGGGTGGGTACGAGCGATCACTCCGGGCCCGTCAAGCGAGCGCCGAGCGTTCATTTCTTACACCTTTGGCCGGATCGCCGTTGCGTGGACGTCCTTGAGCTGTTCGTCGGTGACGGGGCCGGGCGCGCCGGTCATGAGGTCCTGGCCGATCTGAGTCTTGGGGAACGCGATGACGTCGCGGATGTTGCTGGTGCCCAGGAAGTTCATGACGAGGCGGTCGAGGCCGAACGCGATGCCGGCGTGGGGCGGCGCGCCAAACTGGAGGGCTTCGAGGAGGAAGCTGAATTTCTCCTTGGCCTGCTCGGGCGTGAGTCCCAGAAGCGTGAAGACCTTTGACTGCACGCGCGGGTCGTGGATGCGGACGCTGCCGCCGGCGATTTCCTGGCCGTTGAGCACGATGTCGTAGCCGGCGGAGACGATGCCCTCGATGGTGACCTCGTCGTTAACGTCGGCGGCGACGAAGGCCTCGGCCTGATCGTCGTTGGGCGCGGTGAAGGGATGGTGCATCGCGACCCAGCGCCCTGTCTCCTTGTCCTTCTCGAACATGGGGAAATCGACGACGATGAGGAAGTTCCACGGGCCGCCCTCGGAGCCGGGCTTGGGAACAAGGCCCATGTCGCGCGCGACGACCTGGCGCAGTTCGCCCAGCGCCTTGGTGCAGACGGAGTAGGCGTCGGCGACGAAGAGCACGGTGTCGCCGGGCGCGAGTTTCAATACGCTCTTGAGCTCGTCCTTCACGCTGGCGAGGAACTTGGCGATGCCGGTCTCAAACTCGCCGGCGGCGTTGACCTTGACGACCGCGCAGCCGCCCGCGCCGAAGCCGCGAACGAACTCGTTGTAGCCGTCGGTCATCTTGCGGGTGAGCTTGGCGGCGCCGTCGGGGACGCGGATGGCCTTGACGACGCCGCGCTTGCTGTTGAAGCGCGGGCGGTCGGCGCCGTTGGCGAGGGCATCCTTGAAGAACGCGACCTCGCTCTTGGCCGCGGTCTCGGAGATGTCGGTGATCTCCAGGCCGTAGCGCGTGTCGGGGCGGTCGATGCCGAAGCGCTCCATCGCCTCGCGGTAGGCCATCTTCTGGATGGGCGGCACGTCGTAGCCGCACATCTCCTTCCAGAGGCGACGGACGAATCCTTCCATCATTTCGATGACGTGCTCGCGCCGGACGAACGACATTTCCAAGTCGATCTGGGTGAACTCGGCCTGGCGGTCGGCGCGCGGGTCCTCGTCGCGGAAGCAGCGGCAGATCTGCATGTAGCGGTCGCAGCCGGCGACCATGAGGATCTGCTTGAAGAGCTGGGGCGACTGCGGGAGCGCGAACCAGTTGCCGGGCAGGTGCCGGCTGGGCACGAGGAATTCGCGCGCGCCCTCGGGCGTGGACTTGTAGAGGATCGGGGTTTCGATCTCGAGGAAGCCGTTCTCATCGAAGTAGCGGCGCGTGGCCTGGTAGAGCTTGTGACGCGTCGCCAGCGCCTTCTGCATCGTGGGTCGGCGGAGGTCGACGTAGCGGTACGTGAGGCGCAGCTCTTCGTTGGCGAGCTTGCCGCCCGAGCCGGTGTCGTCGGGGAGGAAGGGCGGGTTGGCGGTCTTGTTGAGCAGTTCGAATTTGGTGACAACGACCTCGATCTTGCCGGTGATGAGTTTGGGATTCTCGCCGCCGGCGCGGACGCGGACGCTGCCCTCGATGGCGATGACGTCCTCGTTGCGGAGGTGGTCGGCGGTGTCGAGGACTTCCTTGCCGAGGTCTTCGCCGTCGAAGACGACCTGGGTGATGCCGAAGCGATCGCGGAGGTCGATGAAGACCAGGCCGGTGCCGTGCCCGCGGTAGGAGTTGACCCAGCCGTTGAGGCGGACGGTCTGGCCGACGTGTGAGTCGCGGAGTTCGCCGCAGGTGTGCGTTCGACGGAGCATGGTGTTTCTCGCTGGAAAGGTTGAGCGCGGACTATAGGTGCGCGTCAGGCGTGGGTGCGCGTCCGCGGCAGGAGAACCCGCAGGGCATTGCGTCGGCAGACGACGTCGAGCACGTCCGAAGAACCGTCGCTGGGCGAGTCGGCGAGCTTGATGAACGGCTCACCGTCGATCTGCGCCGGGGCGGTCGCGCCCTGGCTGGTGGCGATGCGGACGCGCGAGGTGCGAACGAAGACGCGGTCGGGGTGACGTTCGGCGGTCCCCCACCGCCCGGCGAGGAACCACCGAAAGGCGCGCCATGTGGAACTTGCGGGCATGAAGACGACGTCGAGCAAACCGTCGGTCGCGTCGGCACGGGGCGCGGGGTTGGCTCGCATGCCGTAGTCAGGCAGGTTGGCGACGACGGCCCAGCCGGGGCGATCCTCAACGATGGTTGTTCCGTCGGCCTCGATCCAGAGCGGCGCGGGCCTAATCGAGAGTTGGCGGCGGATGGGCGCGAGATAGGTGAGGTGCGAGATCGGGCCGTTGCGCGTTGAGGCGAGGTCGTGAATGACACCCGCGTCCGGGCCGGCGCTCACCATGAGTGAGAAGAGCCTGCCGTTGGCCTCGCCCAGGTCGATCTCGGCGATGGTGGGATTGGCAACGGCGCGCCGCAGGGTGACGGCGTGGCGATCCATGCCGAAGTGCCGGGCGAAGAGGTTCTCCGTGCCCAGGGGGAGGTGGTACATCGCGGCCCGCGAGCGAGAGAGCGCGCGGAGCGCGTGATGCACCGTGCCGTCGCCGCCCGCGAGGACAACCAGTTCGGCGTAGGCGATCGCGTCGTGCGCGCCGGCGTCCATCGGGGCCATGCGGGAGACTTCGTGCCCATCGGCGCGAAGGAGCCGCTCGGATTCATCGACGAGGGCGCGTCGAGAGCCCGTGCCGCTGGAGGGGTTGTGGAGGATGAGGACCCTCATCGCCCGAGGTCCAAGTGCAGGTCCATGAGGTGGACGTCGAGGATTCGCCCGAACTTCTCGCCGACGCGGCGCATGACGCCGATCGTCTGGAAGCCGCGCGATTCGTGGAGCGCGACGCTGGCGGGGTTGCCCTCGACGACCCGCGCGAGGATGACGCCCAGGCCGGCACGACGAGCCCGCGCGATGAGATCATCGAGCAGCGCGCCGCCCATGCCTTTGCCGCGATGATCGGCGTGGACGTACACCGAGTTCTCCGCCGCCCTCGCGTACGCGCACCGGTTCGACCAGGGAGAGAGCGTGGCCCAGCCCGCGATCACGCCGCCCGGAAGCTCCGCGACGATCGCGGGCGTTCGCGGCGAGGCATGGCCGGCGAGCCACTCGGCGCGCTGTGCCGCGGACTTTGGCTCGGTGTCGAACGTCGCGGTTCCTTGCAGCACCTCGCGGTCATAGATCGCGAAGATCGCGTCAAGGTCGGCGGCGTTGGCTTCGCGGATACGCATGAGGCTGGGCGGGCATCACCAGGGGAGGACGGTGCCATCGTTGTTGAAGAACTTGCCGTTGTCGGCGGGAGTGAGGGCATCGATGAGTTTCAAGAGGAGCTTGACGCTGTCGGCGGGAACAATGGGCGCGTTGGCGCCGCCCATGTCGGTGCGCACCCAACCGGGATGGACCACCACGCAGGTAAAGCCCTCGGGCCCGAGCTCGTTGGCGAGCGACTTGTTGAGCTGGTTGAGGGCGGTCTTGCTGGCGCGATAGGCGTAGGACGAGCCTCCCGTGTTGTTGGTGATGCTCGCCAGCTGGCTGGAGATGTTGACGATCAGCTTGCGCGAGCCCAGGCGCAGGCTCGGGAGCACGGCTTTGGCGACCAGCATGGGCGCGACGCTGTTGATCATGAACACGCGTTGCAGTTCGTCGGCGGTGCAGTCGTTGATGGACTTGGTGGGCGAACCCACGCCCGCATTGTTGATGAGCACGTCGATCGGTCGCCCGGCCAGGGCCTCGGTCAGTCCCTCGATGCTGATCGGATCGGAGACATCGAGCCCGCCGATGGAGAGTCGGAAGGAGGTGAGTTCGCCCGCGTTTTTGGGATCGCGGGCGGTGGCGAGGACGTCGTCGCCGCGCTGCGAGAGCTGGCGGGCGAATTCCAGACCAATGCCTCTGGTGGCGCCGGTGACGAGAAAGGTGCTTGGCATTGGATTGATTATCGTGATTTCGGCGCTTCGTGCAGGAGTTACCCGTCCGAAAACCGATCGATTCGTCAAGTTCCTTCTTTACAATGACCTGCGCGATTCGATAGACTGAAGGATTGTTGAGACAGGCCCGTGAGTTCTTGCGGGTCGTGTCGCTTCGAAGGATGATGTCCCGCCCAACGCCGGCCGCGGAGGAATGCAGATGAAGGCTGTCATCGCGCGAATTTCGGGGTGTGCGGCAGCGATCATGCTCACCGGGAGCGTGTCGGCGCAGCTGGCGATCGTCAACACCCTGCCCGGCACATTCACCGACATTTCACAGACGGGCACGTTCGTCGATCTCGGCGACGAAGACGAGGTATTCGCGTTTCTTTTGCCCATCGGCAACTCGGTTTTTCCGTTCGGATCGTCGGTGATCATCGGGAACAACGGGGGGGTGGGATTTTCGCCGCCGTTCACCGACCTTGGGCCGGTGCCCGCGCTGCTCCCGTCGTTTGCGGCGTTCGGCGCGGGGAAGTCGCTCCTGCCGTATTGGGCTGATATCGGCAACCACGTCGGCTCGATCCACTGGCAGCAGATCAACAACACGGTCATCATCCAGTGGACCGGCAAGCGGTCCAAGCCCGCCAATTTCCCCGGGACGTTCCAGATCAAGATATTCGGCGGCACGCTCGGGCCCGAGGAGTGCATCTACGCACAGTGCATCTACCAGAACATCCAAGGCCCGGGCTGGCAGGGCGGCGCGAATGCGTCCATCGGATTCCAGGACGAGCTTCTGCCGTCCGTTCAATGGAGTTTTCAACTACCCAACGCGGTTCAGAACGGCACCGTGCTCTCGCTGGTCAACGTCGACTGCCTCAACGGGCAGACCTGTCCGGCGGATTTCAACGAAGACGGGTTTGTGAACGGCGACGACTACGACCTCTTTGCGAACGCGTTTGAGGCCGGAGACCCCACCGCCGACTTCAACGGCGACGGATTCGTCAACGGCGACGACTTCGACACGTTCGCATCGCACTTTGAGGCCGGTTGTTGATCGGCGCGTGAAGTCTTCATGCGATTGATTGCGAACCGCGGCGTGCGCGCGGTATGATGCTCTCGGTCTGGGCGAATGCCCGGGCGCTCTTGGGAGGGAGCACATCATGACGCACAAGTACTCGCGCACACGCTTGGCCGCGGCGATCGGCGCGGCGGGCTTGGCCAGCGGCGTCCTCGCGGGCGGAGCCATCGCCGACGGCGACGCGGCGATGATCTTTCAGGGCATCCCGCCTTTCAGCATCACCGCCGGTGACGCGACGCTGTTCACGGATGCGACCTTTATCGACGAGGCTTACAAGTACTCGTGGCACTATCGCACCGCGGGCAACAACACCAACCGCCCCTTCAGCAGCCTCGACACCCCAACCGAGTCCTATCGCGAGAATGAAGCGACGTTCGTGTGGACCAACGCGGGCCCGGGGCCCGCGGGCCAGGAGCGATTCGACGCGAAGCTGATCGTCCGGCTGCTCGACGGCCCCTCGCCGCACCAGGTTCGGGTGGAGCACACGCTCGAGTTCAAGAGCCACAGCGACACCACGCAGACGTTCCAGGTCTTCAACCTCGTCGACATGGACATCGAGGCGACGCCGACCAACGACACGGTGCTGATCGCCGACGCGGCGCGCGTGCTGGCTCGCCATCGCGACGCCGCGACCAACGCGATCTCCGAGATCGTGGGCACGGGCGCGTCGCGCTTCGAGGTGGGTACAGGCGCGTCGCTGCGCAACAAGCTCAACAGCGGCTCGGCGAATCTTTCCAACGCCGTCGGCCCGGTGAACGGCGATGTCGGCGCCGCGTTCCAGTGGACGCTCACGCTCGCGCCGGGCGAGACGCGAATCATCCGGGGCGGGTTCACCATCAATATGAACGGGCCATGCCCGGCGGATTTCAACCACGACGGCTTCGTCAACGGCGATGACTTTGATCTGTTCGCCAGCGCGTTCGAGAGCGGCGCCTCGGCCGCCGATTTCAACCGCGACGGATTTGTAAATGGCGACGATTTCGACGCGTTTGCCTCGTACTTTGAGGGAGGGTGTTGAAGAGGAAGTCATCAGGCATCAGGCGTCGTGCATCTGGGAGAGGCAAAGAGAAGAGAGACGCGGAGACGAAGTGAAGAGCGAGACACGAAGCCGAGTTGAAGCCCCTTGATGGATTGGCGCAGGTCGCCGCTCGCGGGCGTGCACAACCGAGCGTCCGACCGCGATCGGTGCTGACCCGGCGCTCCCCGCCATGGGCAAGGCCGCACACCTCGTCGCCCGCTTCCACGCCCACGCCGACGCCGACGCGGTACAGTGACGGCATGAACGAGATCGATACTCGCCTCGCGGGCTGGTGCGCCAAGAACAACTACGACGGCATCGTCATCCGGCGCCGCTCGAACGCGTCGTGGATTACGGGCGGCGCGGACCTCGGCATCGTTGACCACAGCGATCTTGCCTTTGCGACGCTGCTCTGGACGCCTAGGCGAAAGGTGATCTTCACCACCAACATCGAAGCCCCGCGCTTCCGCGGCGAGGAACCCATCGAGGGCTGGGAGGTGATGCAGTCCGACTGGTGGGGACCGGCGCTGAAGCTCCCCGACGGGCGATTCGCCACTGATTTCCCCGATGATCCGCTGGCCGATCTGCGGGCCTCGCTCACGCCGACCGAGGTGCGGCGAGCGCGGGAGCTGTGCCGCGATACGGCCGAGGCGCTCGAAGAGGTCATGCTGCGCGAGCTGTCGCCCGGCATGAGTGAGCACCGGCTCGCGGGACTCATCTCGTCGCGCCTGCGCGACCGCGGCATCGGCGCACCGGTCATCCTCATCGCCTCCGACGATCGCATCAAGAAGTACCGGCACCCCATCGCGACCGGCAAGAAGATCGACCGCATCGCCATGGGTGTCACCTGCGCCCGGCGTCACGGCTTGATCGCGTGCGCGACCCGGCTCGTCAGCTTCGGCCCGCTGGACGCGGACCTTAGACGCAGGCACGACGCGGTGTGCAGCGTCGAGCACGCGTATCACGGCGCGACCAGGCCGGGCGTGCGCTGGTGCGATGCGCTCGCGACCGCGATCGACGCGTACCGCGCGGCGGGATTCGCGGACGAGTGGCAATTGCACCACCAGGGCGGGCCCATGGGCTATGAATGTCGCGATTATGTCGCGACGCCCACGGAGACACGCAGCGCCCAGCCGCGCCAGCTTGTCGGCTGGAACCCGACGATCACGGGGACGAAGCTGGAGGACACGATCCTGACCGGCGCGGGGCCGGCGGACACGGCCGAGAACCTGACGGTGACCAACCTCTGGCCCAGGACCAATGGACACGCGGACATCGTGGTGCGCTAGGGCTGCCGCGTGGCGGGAATCAACCCGGTCGGCCGCGGGGCACCCGATTCGGCGTCCGGATCCGGGTGAGTCAGAGCAAGCCGGCACCAGCTGCGATTGAATCCATGTGCGGGGGCATGCGAATGCATCCGGGATGAACTCGACGCCGTTCACCATCCTGATCGACGGGAAGTGCGCGCTGTGCCGGCGCGAGGCCGCGTTCATGCAACGCCTCGATCGCGGACGAGGTCACCTCCGGATCGTCGACATCGCCGCGCCGGACTTTGAAGCGGGCGCCTTCGGCGTCCCGATGAATGCGCTCTTGGGTCAGATCCACGGCGTCGCGCCGGACGGCACAATGCTGCGCGGCATAGAGGTCTTCCGGCGCGCGTACGCCGCGGTCGGACACCGCGGGCTGCTGGCTTGGACCGCGTGGCCCATCGCAAGGCCGATCGTTGATCGGCTGTACATGTGGTTCGCTCGTCATCGCGTGCGGATCAGCGCGATCGCGGCCCGTGTACTGGGCGATACGCCGCCGGCGTGCGAGGACGGGCGCTGCGCGAACGTGCCGGGCTCTCCGACACCCTCCTCAACGAAGTGACTTCACCATCTCCGCCAGCCGATCCAGGCCCGAGGTCAAGTTCGGGACTGGAGGGCCGAAGGAGAATCGCACGAACGTGGAGAGCGGCGAGGTCCCGCCGCGCTTCTTGTGCGGGTTTACGTCAAAGAACTCGCCCGGCACGGTGAGCACGCGGTGCTGGAAGCCACGGCGCATGAACCCCTCGCCCGTGTTGATCGGCGCGGGCAGGCCCGAGACATCGCCCCACGCGTAGAACGTGCCCTCGGGCTCAGCGGGGAACTTCACGCCCATCGCCTTGAGCTTGGCGAGCGTCATCTCGCGCTTCGCGCGGAAGTGCGTGCGCACCGCCGCGAGCTCTTTGTCGGCCCGGTCGGGCTTGAGGACCTCGATCGCGGCGCGTTGCATCGGGCGGCTCGGCCCGCCGTCCATGAACGAGCCCGCGGCGGTCAGCGTGCGGATCACGCCCTTGGGCGCCAGCACCCAGCCCGACCGCCAGCCCGGATAGCGGAAGCACTTGGTGAGGCCGTCCACGAGCACGACGTGATCGGCATCGACGTCTTCGACGAACTCCGCGGCCGACACGCCGCAGTCCGTGCCGGGCGTGTAGTGATAATGGGAATAGAACTCGTCGAAGAGGAGCGTGGTGTCGCGCCGGCGCGAGAGCTCAAGCCACGCGGCCAGCTCCTTGCCGCGGATCGCGACGCCCGTCGGGTTGCACGGGTTTGAAATGAGCAGCGCTCCGAGCTTCTCTCTCTCGATACGTGCCTCGAGTTCGCCGGGATCGATCCGGAACCCGCGGGCGGCCGCAAGCTCGATCCACACGGGCTCGACGCGCGAGAAGGTGGTGAGCATGTCTTCATAGGCGGTGTAATCGGGCGTGAAATAGCCGAGGCGTCCAACCCCCAGCGCCGCGCCGATTCGGGCCAGCGCCGCCCGCCCGCCCGGCGCGATCATCACGTTCTCGAAGGTGTATTGCGACTTCTTGCCCGTGCGGTAGAGTCGGTTGTAGTGGTCCGCGACGGCCTGGCGATACTCAGGGATGCCCTCGACCGGGCCGTAGGCGTGGTCTGATGGATCGAACTTCAGCTCGCTGAATCGCGCGGGCGCCCCGGGGATTTCGCCCACTTCGGGCTGGCCCTGGCCGAGATTCGACCAGTTGGGATCGCCCATGATCCAGCCGGCCTTCATGGCCTCGTTGTTGACATGGATCACGCCCATGAACGGGAGCTGCCGGAAGGTCTGGCCGGTCGTCATCGCGGGTCTCCAAGCTGTGGACACGGGCAATCGTGCGCCGCCGTGGAAAAAGTCCCGCGAGCGTAGCACGGCCCGCCATTCGGCGCGTTACGCTGTCGCCATGAACAAGCTGCTTCCCGTCGCCCTCTGCGGGGCGCTCTCGCTGCTCGTTTCGGTTGGCTGCGCGGGGCCATCCGCCAAGGCGGTCGCCACCGGACCGACGACCGACCAGCTCAACGCGGGGCGCGGGTACACGGTCTTCCGCGGGAACGACGGCACGGTCGCGGGTTGGGTCGATCTGGTCAACGCCGCCGCCGGTGCCGACGCCGTGCTGGTGGGCGAGAACCACGGGCACCCGCGCGGGCTTCCCTCGGCCGCGGCGCTCTTTGAGGATGTGGTTGCGCGGGCGCCGAACGCGACGCTGGCGATGGAGTTTTTCGAGCGCGATGAGCAGGCCAAGCTCGACGATTATCTGCTTGGCCTGACCGACGAGGCGCAGTTCCGTGCCGTCGCCAACCGCAACGAGGGCAACTACCCGCGCGGGCATCGCTACATGGTCGAGACCGCCAAGTCCAACCATCGGGGCGTCGTCGCCGCCAACGCCCCGCGCCGGTATGTTCGCGTCGCGCGGGCCGACGGCTTTGACAAGCTGCGCACGCTCACGCCCGAGCAGCAGCGCCTGTGGCGCATCCCCGACGAACTCCCGACCGGAAGGTATTGGGAGGACTTCCAGAAGGTCATGGGCGCGGGCGCCGCGGCCCATGGCCCGAAGGAGGACGAAGCCACCCAGAAGAAGCGGATCGAAGACACCTTCCGATCCCAATCGCTGTGGGATTGGACCATGGCGGAGTCGGTGGCACGCTCGATCCAGGGCGGGCGTACTCCCACGCTGCTCGTGGTCGGCTGCTTCCACACGAATCACGAGGGCGGCACGGTGCTGGCGCTGCGGAAACTCGCGCCGGGCGCGAAGGTCGTGACCGTGTCATATGTGAACGCCGAGTCGGGCTCGCTGCGCGACGAGGATATGGGACTAGCCGACTTTGTGATCTACGTGGGCGAGGACGAGACGCAGGAGTAGGCGCTTCCGAGAGTCTACGTTGTTGCAACCATCACACGACTGTTGATTCTCGCCGTCGCGTTGCACGATTTCCTAACCCGGCCGTTTGTTCAAACACTCTGCTCAGCGGCAGCGATTTGCATTCAGCAACCCACATCAAAGTGCTCGGCGAAGAAGTCGTAGTCATCGCCGTTGACAAATCCGTCGCCCGTCAGGTCGGCGCTCGCATCAGCAACGTCGAGCGCGTCGGCAAAGAGGTCGTAGTCATTGCCGTTTACGAAGCCGTCACCGTTGAAGTCGGCGTCGCAGGGCGGCGCTTCAACTCCCGTGAGCTTGAAGTTCACCCCGATCGGGTTGCCCTGGTTGTTGAGATCATCGGTGACCGGGTCGAGCACGCCGTTGGGCAAATTCCATCCGCCGCCGGGGTTGAATTGATACGCGTTGTCGGGATCACCGAAGCCGACGGCGTAGTTTCCCGCCTTCACGAACATCACGGGCGGCGGGCTGCCGGCGCCGCCGTCGTCGGTGCACCACATGATCTTGTAGCTTCCCTTGCGAAGGCGCTGCATTCCAAACGTCGCCTCGTGCCTGCCCCACGGCGAGCCGTTCACGTACTTCCCCGTGCCGGGCACGCTCTCCATCACCACCGTGCCGATCGTGGGCCAATTTGTGAGAATGACGACGTGGACGTCTTTGGTCGCCGCGACGCTTCCCGCGCCGGTGCTGCTGAATCGATCGACCAGCCAGTCTCGGTCGGTACGGAAATCCTCGACGACCCAGATATCCTTGGCGTCGTCGGCGGCGGGATAGTCGCGCGCCACAGGCCCGGCCGACATGCCGCTGGTGCTCCAGGGGAGCGAGACGATCGTCACGCTTTGGGCCGACGCCATGCCACAGAACGAACCAACCGCCGCCAGCGTCAACGCCGCCATTCGCCCTTCCATCGTCATACGCACACTCCCGGCCCCGCCGCGTGCGGGTTCCGCAATAGACGCTCAAGATCGCCCCGGGTTCCCGGCTATTTCACAACCATTCTCCAGCACCGGTGAATCCGCTCGTTGCGAAAATCCTCCGGCACGGTCCGCTGGCTGATTTCGCGGACCTCGAACACCTCCGCCAGGACGGCCTCGTCGAGCTTGAACCGGCGCGAGTTGTTCGAGAAGAACACCACGCCGCCGGATGGCATGAGCCCGCCCACGCGCGTGAGCAACTCCACGTGCGCTTTCTGCACGTCCCAGTCCACCTCGGTGCTCTTGCTGTTGCTGAACGTCGGCGGATCGACGATCGCCAGGTCGTAGCGTGCGCCCGCACGCTGCTCGCGCAGGAATTCCATCACGTCCGATCGCACGAAGCGATGCCGCGGACCATCAAGCCCGTTGAGGCGCATATTCCGCTCGGCCCAGTCGAGGTACGTGTTCGACAGATCAACGCTGGTCGTCTCCTTCGCGCCGCCCGCCGCGGCGTACACCGAGAACGAGCCGGTGTAGCAGAACAGGTTCAGCACTCGCTTGCCCTCGGCCATGTCGCGGACCATGCCGCGTGTGATGCGATGATCGAGGAAGAGCCCGGTGTCGGCGTAGTCGGTGAGGTTGATCTCGAACTTGAGGCCGCCCTCGTGCGCGACGAGCGTCGTCCCCTGTTCATCAAGCTTTTCGTGCTGCGTGAGGCCCTTCTGACGCGGGCGGGACTTGGCGTGCACATGCGACTCGTCGATCCCCAGCACCCTCGCGGTTCGGCGCGCGATGTCATCGATCCACTCGATGTGCTGCGCCAGCGTCCGCCCGTGCTCGCGCTCGTACTCAAAGATGTGCGCGTGGTCCTCGTAGCGATCGATCGTCACCGGCACGTCCGGGCAATCTCGCTCGTAGATGCGATAGCACGTGATCCCCTTGTCCGGCCAGCGTCGGAGATGGCGCACGCGCTTGGCGAGCCTCCCTTCGAACTCGTCGAGCTCGCGACGATCGCGCTCTCGAAGACCGCCGAACGCCGGCATCGCGGGGGATTGCTCGCGCAACGCCACGCCCGCGCGCTCACGATCACCCGAGATTGCACCGTCCGCGGACTCGCTCTCGGCACCCGTCCCATCCGCGGGTTGCTCCGCGCTGTCCCATGACTCCGCACCCACCTCCAGGGCCACCGCATCGGCGCTTCCATCCGCGTCCACGCCCGCGCCGCCGGCCCGCTCCTCGCGCGCCGCCGGCCTGGGGCCGAGGAACTGGTAGTACGTGCACTCGATCTGCGCGTTGAAAAGCTTCCGGCGTCGCGTCGCGGGCTGCCCCACGAGCTTCTCAAGATCGAGCCGCGCCGTCAGGATGTGATGCGACCACGTCGGCATTCGCCGCAACACCTCGGGGAACGAGCGATACAACCGCTCGATCGCCTCGTCCTCGCCCATGCGCTCGCCGTACGGCGGGTTGGTGACGATGCACCCATACTCGGCCTTGCTCTGCAGGTCCGCGAACGTCCGCTTCTGAAAATGGATGTGCCGCGCCACTCCCGCGCGCTCCGCGTGCCGCCGCGCGAGCGCCAGCGCCGTCTCGCTCACGTCCGAGCCGTGGATCGTGTACGAAAGCCTTTCGCGTGCGGGCACGTGGCCCGCGGCCCGCTCACGATCGAACGCATCCTTGCCGATCCACGCCCAGTTCTCCGCGTCGAAACCCCGCGAGCGCCCGGGCGCGAGCCCCAGACCGATCATCGCGGCTTCGATCACGATCGTCCCCGTGCCGCAGAACGGATCGACCAATGGGCGATCCGCGTTCCACACGCTGAGCAGCACGAGCCCCGCGGCCATGGTCTCTTTCAGCGCCGCGTCGCCCACGATGTCGCGATAGCCGCGCTTGTGCAGCCCTTCACCGCTGGTGTCGAGTGTGATCGACGCCACATTCTCGAGGATCGAGACCTCGATGATCGTGCGCACGCCGGTCTCGGGGAGTTCGCGCGTCGAGTGCCCGCGCATCAGACGCTCAACGATCGCCTTCTTCACGGTCCGCTGGCACGCCGGCACGCTCGAGAGCTGGCTCTTGACGCTGCGCCCGTTCACAGGGAACGCGCCGTCGCGCGGAATCCACCGCTCCCAGGCCAGGTCCTTGGTCCGCTCGAAGAGAGCATCGAAGTTGTCGGCCTGGAAGCTCGCGACGCGCACCAGCACGCGGTCGGCGGCCCGCAGCCGCACGTTCGCGCGCGCCACATCGCCCGCCGTCCCGCGAAACCACACACGCCCCGTCGAAAGTATCTTGGGCTGATAGCCCAGGCACTCCAGTTCCCGCGCGACGACCGCCTCGAGCCCAAACGCCGACGTCGCGATGATGTCCAGTTCGCCTTCCATGAGCGTGAATGAAAGGCCGCCCGCGCTCGCTGGGCGCGGTACGCTTGCCGCATGATCGCCAAACCCTTCATCGCGTGGTCGGCGTTGTTCGTGGCTTGTTCCGGGCTCGCGGTCCTCGCGGGCGCGGGGCAAGATCAAGACCGCACGCCTGATCCGCGGCCGAATCCCACCAAGGCGAGCCAACTTACCGCCCCACTCCCCCTGGTCGTTCTGATCGCCGCCGAGCCCGAGTACGACTCCCCTGTATCGCTCGAATCGCTCCGCCAGAGCCTCGATCCCGCGCGGTTCCGCAGCGTGCTCCTCAAGCCCGCGCCGAACCAGGACGCCGCAGACAACCTCCCCGGCACGAAAGCGATCGACGAGGCTTCGGCCGTCGTGATCTTCGCCCGCTTTCAGCGCTGGCCGAGCGCGCAGCTCGCGCCCATCGAGCGCCACCTCAAACGCGGCGGCGGGATCGTCGCCATCCGCACCAGCACGCACGCTTTCGCCCACGATGCCGCCAGCCCGCTGTCATCCTGGAACTCTTTCGGACCGCGCGTGCTCGGCGCGCCGTGGATCTACCACTACGGCCACGACTCCTCCACCGCCGTCACGATCGACGAAACCAACCGGCAGAACCCGCTGCTCAAGGACGTGGGGGCGTTCACGTCGCGCTCGTGGCTCTATTGCCTGAATCCGCCGTCAACGCCCACGCTGGGCACGTTCCCGCCCGCGAACGCGCGGGTGCTGCTGCGCGGGCGATCGCTGGACAAGTCCGGGGCGGCGCCCGCCGATCGCCCGGTCGAGCCGGTGGCGTGGACACTCGAGAACGAATGGCACGGGCGCGTCTTCACCACCACGCTCGGACACCCCGACGATTTCAAGAACGAGGGATTCGTACGCCTGCTTCGCCACGCGATCGAGTGGGCAAGCGAGCCGCGCCAGGAGACCAAGCAACCGAAGGATCAACCCTCGCGCGAAACAAAGTAGAGCCCGCCCAGGCACACGGCGGTGATCAGCCAAGACAGCGCGACCGACGTCACGAAGTACGGAAACACGCAGAGCGCCAGGCCCGTGAGCGCGTGCGGCAGGCGCTGGGCCTTCTTGCCGTACATGAACAGCCCGAGGCCGATGAGCCCGATGAACAGGCCCGAGAAGAGCGAGGCGGGGTTTCCAAAGTCCATGGGAACAGCCATCGGCCCGTGCCGCCCTTGAGCGCACCGCGGGAGGGGCGATTATCGATCAAGGACACCGCCCGTGCGGCCCGGGTCGAGCGACGGGGACGCGCGCCGAGATCTCGGACGTTGCGGGGCTTCGCGTGGCTTCGCATCAACTCTTGTGTTCGCCGCTCGATAAGCCCGGCGACTCGCGGCGACCTTCCGCCGCAACGCGTTTGATCTCTTCAAGAAACGAACCCTGGCGTGCGCGCCTGTTCGTAGCCTCACGCACCGCGTCGTTCAGATGCCGAGGCCCCTTGATGTCAGAGTTCTGTAGTTGCTGGCACCATCCACCCAATTGCATTGAAATTGATTCCGCCTTCGATCTCAGATCTGAAATCTGAGATTTCAGATCGGACATGTGCGGCAACGCCATCGCCACGGCCAGCATGGAGCGGCATTCACCCGCGCTACCCTTGGCGATCTACAAGAAGCGAAGCAACTGGTCGGTCGTGCCGAGCTCGAAGCCCTCGGCGATGTTGTTGCTGATCGACAGAGAGGCCCGCTCCAATTGGTCTGCCCAATCGCCCTTGCGCCGGGCTTCCGCTCGATCGGTCAGCTCGCACACGCCGACAAACAGCCGAGCGGCGTCTTTCCAGACCGGCAAGTCCTCGAATCGCGTGTACGACATGGAGGGAGTTTAATCCGCCGCCGCGAGGTGCAAGGCCCGATGCGCAGGCCCCCATCGCCTCTTCTCGTCGCCGGTGCCGAGTGCCTGATGCCAGCTTCCAAAAAAACACGCCCCGCGTCGGGTAAAACGCGGGGCGAGGGGTATCAGGATCGTTCATTCACACGTACGACGAAAGTCACATTTGGAGCGTGAGACTTTTCGGAGCTACGAAAGAAAGAACGACGCCTGACGGAACGAGTCCGTCAAATCAGACTTAGCGACGACGACGCGACGCGGCGATGCCGGCCAGGCCGAGCAGAGCCGCAGCGCCCGGGGTCGGGATCAGCTTCCAACCGGCGTTGGCGACCGGAGCGCCACCGAAGTTGAACAGCGAGCCCGCGGGGTTGTTGGTCGTGAAGAACGAACCGGCGGCGGTCGTCTGGAACATCATGTCAGCGCTGGTGCCAACCGTCGGGGGGTTGAACAGGCCAACGCCCATGTTGTTCATCTGCGCCAGGGTCGCGCCCGTGGTGCCCGTGTTGTCATCGAACGTGATGCCGGCCCAGATCTTGGTCGCGGGCAGGACGAAGCCGGCGCCCAGGTTGCCGGTCAGGTTCGTCACGCCCGAGCTGAAGGTGAACGGGTTAAAGGTGTAGCCGATGCTGTTCATGTAGGTGCCCGGGCCGCCGCCGGCGCCATCCGCGAACCAGAAGCGGATTCGAGCGCGAACGCTGACCGCGGTGGCGTTCAGGTTGGCGACCGAGAAGGTGATCGAGGTGACCGACTTGCCGACGAAGAACGGATGGATTCCGCCGAGGTCATCGGCGACCAGGCGCGTGATCGTGTTGCCGCTCTGGTTCTGAGCGCCGCCGTTGGCGAACGCCTGGCCGAGAAAGTTGACCGTGTTGTCATAGTACGGATTGTTCGAACGATCGCTGGTGAAGGTCGTCGCTTCGCCGATGTTCGCGTGGCCGACCGCCACGAGATCGCCCGACGAAATGTCCGAAGCGCTGGCCGTGCCAGCGAGAGCCGCCAAACCAACCAAACCGAGAATCATGCTCTTCACTTGAAACCCTCCTAATCAAGAGCACTGCGAGAACAGACATCGGCAACACGCCGACGCCGCGGAAACGAGAACACCCTCCCCTCGGCCGTGACCGACCGAGTTCGACGCCTCTTGAGTTCAGAAGGTTCGCACTTCCCGGTGTGATTTGACCCTCCCCTCGGCCTCGCGGCGCAAGGGATCTCTCACAGATCAATCACGTCCGCGAGAACACACCGGGCGGAAACAGCGGAAACTCCCTCTCCCAAAAGAACATCTCTCCATGCGCAGTATGAACGCAACGCTTGCGCGTGTCAAGACAGAGAAGCCGTTAGGAGTGGCCTGGAGTCGGAAAAATCGGCACATTCGGCGCGAAAATACCGAACAAATACCGCCTTCACCTAGTCGGCGTGCCGTTCGCGCAATCTCGGACTGAGCCGCAGAGTCAGCTGAGTTTGCTCAAAGTCCCCCAGCCAGTCCGAAAGTGTGGCCGATGCCTCGTCCGGGGGAGTCTCCGCCCATGGCACTGCACACGCCGCTCCAATCTGGCGGGCCGCGATCGCCCGCAGGCGTGACAGCGACTTGTCGCCACGCAGCGCGACAAACTCGAAATCCTCGTTCATGAAGATCACGGTCGGCACGCGGAGCCCGCCGCAGATCCGTACCTGCTCGGCCAGTTCCTTCTCGCGATCGCGATCAACGAAACGAAGGTCGATGCACGCGTTCGCCTCGGCGATCCGCGCCAGCATGGGGCACTGGGCCGAGCAATCGCCGCACCACAGGCCCGACGTGACCAGCACGGGCATCTTCCGCTTGAACGACGCGACCAGATCGCGATGGGCCGGTGCGAGCGAGATGCGCGAATACACGCGCGACCACGACTCGCGCTGATCGGGCGTCCCGCCCGCGATGTACCGGTCATACGACAGCCCGCGATCGAACACGGCCTTGAGCGTCTGAGGAGTGAGCATGCCGAAGCAAATGGCCCGCTGCCCCGGGAGTCAAATGCGCGAACCGAGATGCACAAGGTGCGTCCAGACCGTCGAACCATATCGGCGGCCACGGTCCGTGCCGCTCGCACGCGGGGCAGTGCGATCTAGTGGCGTTCCGCGTCGGTCTTGGGCGCCAGGTCCCATGGCTTGGGGGTGGTGCCATTGATCGAGACGCCGCCGTGCATCACGGTCGGGATCGTCGTGTGCAGGAACTCGTGCGGGAAGTTCAGGGTGGGCTTGGAGACCTCGTTCAATCGCTGAACATGATCGGGCGACAGCTTCACGTCGAGGCACGCGAGGTTGTCGCGGAGCTGCGTCACGGTCCGGGCCCCGATGATCGTGCTGGCGACCATAGGCCGAGATTGCACCCACGCCAGCGCCGTCTGCGCGGGCGTCGCGCCGGTTTCCTTCGCGACCGCCAGCAGCGTGTCGATAATCGCGTAGTTCCGCTCGCTGAGATGGCGCGCAAAGTTCTCGCCCGAGACGCGCCCCTCGCCCGCGCGGCTCGTCCGCTTCACCTTGCCGCTCAACAGCCCGCCCTTCAAGGGCGACCACGGCGTGATCCCAAGCCCGAACTCCTTCGCCGCAGGGACCAGCTCGCCCTCGATCGTGCGCTCGACGAGCGAATACTCAAGCTGCAGCGCGATCAGCGGCGTCCAGTGGTGAATGCGGGCCTCGTACATCGCCTGTGTCACGCGCCACGCGGGCGTATCGGAGAAGCCGACGTAGCGCACCTTGCCGGCGCGCACCAGGTCGTCGAGCGCCCGCATCGTCTCGTCGATCGGCGTGTGCACATCGGAAAAGTGCATCCAGTAGAGGTCGATCGAGTCGGTCTGCAGCCGCCGGAGCGAGTGGTGGCACGCGTTGTGGATCGACTTCCGCCCGCTCCCGCCCGCGTTGGGATCGCCCTCGTACAGGCTCCCGCCGAACTTCGTCGCGATCACGCAGCGATCGCGGAGCGAAGGAGAGTGCTTGAGGAAATCGCCGATGATGCGCTCCGAATGCCCGCGTGTGTAGATGTTCGCGGTGTCGATGAAGTTTCCACCCGCGTCGAGGTACGCCTTCAGCACGCGGGTCGATTCTTCGGCGTCAGCGCCGATGGGCCAGTCCGTGCCGAACGTCATCGTGCCCAGGCACAGGGGAGAAACGCGGAGACCGGAACGCCCGAGCGTGAGGTAATCGGTGAGTGCCATGCACGACGGTAGGAATCGACTCACGCCGGAATCCGGAGCCGCGAATGAGCAAGCGGAGCGCGAGGTGAACACCTCGTTCGCGGTGAAATGTAAAGCCCCGCTTCGGAGCGGGGCTTGCGGTCGTTGCCGTCGTCGCTCATCCGCACACGATCACTCTTCGAACTCCACCGGCCTGATCGCAAAGTCGTAGAGCTTCGCCACGTCCTTGGCGGACTTCTTCTCGAGCCCGCTGATCTGCTTGATGATGGGCTTGGGATCGTCGGCCGCGAGCTTCCCCAGCGTCTGGAACTTGTGCGACAGGATGTCCTTGAGGTCGACCTTGTCAGGGCCCATCGCGTTGCGCGCGTGCCCGCCGGGGTACATCACCAGCCCGCTGTCGTGCACGTTGCCCTGCTCGTCGGTAATCACCATCGACGTCGGGATGCCCTCGGGATACCGGGCGTCGTACTCCTCGCCGCCCCATTCAAACGTCATCTTCGACATGAGCGAACGCGTCAGGTCGTCGTGGATCGCTCGCTTGTCGAAGTCGTGCGGCGTAAGCATCAGGTCCTTCCAGCCGAGCTTCGCCGACTTCTTCGCGGCCCGGAGCTCGAGCGCCTTGCGCAGCATCGTGCACACGAGGTACAGCATCGAATGGTCCGCGGACTGGCGCGTCTTGGGATCGCGCTTGGCCGGGTCGCCGATGATGCCGAACGCCGGCTCATAGGCGCGCACCACCATCGACTTGATGCAGTCGCCCGACTGATCGTCGAGGATCGACGGGGCACGCCCGATGAGGTTGATGAGACCCTGCAGCGCGCCGGCCGACTGGTGCTCGTACAGCCCGAGCTTGAAGTGCATGCCCATCACCGTGAAGTCCGAGCCCGCCCGCGACAGAACGAGGTCGAACGGCGAGGCGTCCTTCTTCTGCGTGTTGGCGCCGGTCGCGCCAACCTTCTGGAACATCTGGCCCGGGCCCTCGAAGATGCGGAAGATCGCTTCGGGATTGCGGAAGATATCCCGCGGCCCGAGGAATCCCGACATCGAGCGCTTCACCGCGAGGATCGCCGCCTCGGTCGAGATCGCCGCCGACGCGCCCTTGCTGTCCGAGAGCTGCTTGCCGGCGCGGATCGCGCGGAATGGGATGTAGTGCGCGACGACCATGCCGATCGCCGACTCGATCTGCTCGGCGGTCGCGCCCATCATCGCGCCGAACGTGGCGGCCGACGCGATCGCGCCGTGGACGACGTGATCAATCTTGTACGTCTTGAGGCTGAAGACCTCGGCCAGACGCCCGCGGATCTCATCGAGCAGGATCATGCCGCGGAGGGCGAACTCGCCACCCTTGCCGCGCAGCTGGGCCGCCGCGACGGGGACGGAGTAGAAGTCGTTGTGCCCGAACTCACCGGCGCGATGGTGCGGGCGCTCTTCGGAATAGCCGAAATTCGTGCCGTTGGAGTCCCACTCTCGCACCGCGGCACAATTCGCCACGATCGCCTTTTCCACCGCGACGTCCTGCGTCGACGCAAAGACCGGCACGCCCGTGCGCACGCACCC